>JAJQEC010000135.1 GCA_021201815.1 Candidatus Azobacteroides sp.
TGTAGAAGGTATTACAGGGGACGCTTGTTTTGTAGTTGCAGCACAGGAATTCCCTTATGGAGATAATTATGCAAAACGTGCGGTTGTTGAAGTAGATTGTGCTGATATTAAGAAACCGATTATTGAGTTTTCTCTTCCTTCTCAGATCTTTATTGATGAAACAATTGCTTTGTCCGCATCTTCTATTAACGTAACCAATCCGGTGTATACGTATTATGTAACAGCTCCGGGAGTAGCAGAAGCTGTTGTAACTACTTTCCCGTACGCTCCTACTGAAGGAGTGGGTACATATACATTCAGAGTAGGTGTAGCTGAAGCTGCTTTGCCTTTCCTTGAATTAGCTTCTGCAACAGCGGAAGTAGAAGTAAAAGCAATTCCTGCTCCGTTTACTGTTACAGTAGATATTTCAAATACGGACTGGACACAGGTAGCTATCTGGTACTGGGGATATGGTAATTATGGAGAATTTGCGGTTCCGACTTTAGTAAAAGAAGGTGTATATAGCTACACATTTACAAGAATGGAAGAAATCGGTGTGATTTTTGTGGAAAGCGATGGTATTACATGGCCGGCAGACGAAGATTATGACACCCGTTTAGGAAAACAGACTGTAAATGTAGAAGGTATTACAGGTGATGCTTGTTATGTTGTAGGTGACCAGGAATTCCCATTAGATGCCGATTATGCAAAACGTACAGTGGAAGCTTGTGCCGAAGCAGCTCCTGCAGTTGAATCTTATGGAGTAACTACAATAAGCAACGAGAAAAAGATTGAATTAAATTTTGCCGGTAGTGCAAATGTAGAAGTATATACTATTGGAGGTATTTTATTAGTATCTCAGGCAGCAGAACATCAGTTCAGCTATCCGGTAAGCGAAGGTATTTACGTAGTTCGTGTAAATGACGAAGTGCTTAAAGTGTTAGTAAAATAAAAGGTTCTTTCTATTGATTAGGAAAAGGGATTGTCTGCAAAGGCAATCCCTTTTGAATTTTTATCCTTCTATTAACCCCTGCACTTAACACAAAAGAAGCGGGGGTTGTTTCCATTATTTCTTATACTTATTTAAATATGTCATTCCGATGCAAAGTATGTTCTTTTAACTCTTTTGTTATCTTGTTTTTATGCAAACGTTTGCACAAAAAATAAGGAAGGTTTTAAGGAAGGCGTTCATGAAAAAAATATGTAATCGTTAAGTTTATATTGAATAAATTTATGAACCTTTTTAACATTTATGTCATGAGAAAATTAACTACGCTCTTTTTATCATTGCTTATTAGTGGTAGTGCGGTTTTTGCTGCTGTACAAAAAGAAACGGCTGATCCTATCACCATTACGGTGGATATTTCAGAAACAGATTGGACTCAGGTTGCTTACTGGATCGGCACTGATTATCTAAATGGATATTTTGTCGTTCCTTCTTTAGTAGGAGAAGGAGAATATACTTATACTTTTACGGATCTGGTCTGGATGGAATAGATAATCTTATTTTTGTATATAGTGACGGTACGGATTGGCCTAACGAGGTCGACTATTTTACACGTGTAAGCCAGCAATCCATGGATTTAACAGATCTCGTAGCAGGAGAATATTGTTATGTGGTAGGAGAACCACGCACTGTGATGGATATAAACTATGCAAAACGAGAATTGGAGAGTGTAGAGTGTTCTACTCCTACATCAGCTCCGGAAGTATTATTTACCGAAACAACCTTTCTGAATACAGACCAAAAAATTGAAGTAAGTTTTGCTGGTTCTGCAAATGTGGAAATATATACTGTTAGTGGTATCTTGGTGGTATCGGAAGTTGCTGATAGTTATTTCAGTTGTCCGTTACAGGCTGGTGTATATCTTGTTCGTATCAATGGGCAGATATCTAAAGTGTTGGTGAAATAAAGAATTTAATTCAATTTTGTTAAGTAGAAGTTTTAGCGGCAGGTATCTGTGAAGGTACCTGCTGTTTTTATAAGGAATGATATGGGAAAGGAAACATACAGCCTGTTGGAAAATAAAAGGATAGGTAATTACCTGAGCATATTTCAAAAATTAAAAATATTTTTCATAACTAACGGCTCTTTCTATTTCTTTTTTTACATTTTCTTTCACACTTTCCAGGTTCTGAACAGGTTGTCTTTCAATGAATAATTTCCCTTTTTCTTGTTGTAGTTATTCTGTTTGTTTATTTTATATTTTAACAATGAATACTATTTGTGTTTTTATTTAAAACTTTGTCCGTTAGGTTATTGTGTTTATTTTCATGCAAACGTTTGCACAGAAAAAAAGTGTGATTTTCCTCTATTTAAAAGTTAAAAAGGTACTATAGTTATTAAGTTTGTGCAGAATAAATTTATGAACCTTTTTAACATTTTATCATCATGAAGAAACTTATTATCTTGTATTTAATGGTATTTTTAAGTATAAATGCCATTTTTGCCGTCAATATCCCGGGAGGGACAAAACTATTTTTTACTCCTAGTAGCGGATGGAAAACAGATAATGCCCGTTTTGCCGCTTATTTCTTTGGCGCTGCGGGCGATGCATGGGTGAGTATGAGTCTGATTGATGAAGAGGCTGATGTGTACTTAGCTGTTGCTCCGGTAGGCACCTGGACAAATGTAATTTTCTGCCGAATGACTCCTTCTAATACTACAAATAGCTGGGATAACAAATGGAACCAGACTGACGACCTGGTGTATGATGGAGAAAATAACCATTACACAAGAGCAGAAGATGTATGGGATGGTGCAGGAGGTTCCTGGTCATTTTATGATGATTCCTCCGCAGAACCGGAATTATATCTGACAGCTCCTTCAAAGGTATTTATCGATGAAACCATCACTGTTTCTGCTATTTCATTAAATGTGATAAGTCCTGTGTATACGTATTCGATAAAAACTCCTTCTTCGATCGATTTTGTCAGTACAACCATTCCTTATTCACCTACAGAAACCGGAGTGCATACTTTTAAAGTAACTGTGGCCGAATCAGCGGCTCCAACGATTATCTTAGCAGAGGCTGAAGTGGAAGTAACCGTAAGCGAGATACCGGAAGATATTACTGTAAAGGTTGATGTATCCGAAGCCGGCTGGACCGAAGTTTCTTTTTATTACTGGGCGGATGGAGTTACCGGAGGGTTTGTAAGTCCTACGTTGACAGACGACGGAATGTACGCATATACTTTCAGCAGATTGGAAGCTGTAAATATAGTATTTGTTAATAGCAACGGTACATGGCCTTCTGGTAGTGATGAAGAAAGGTTAGGTAAACAGACGGTAGATGTAGCAGGTATTACCACCAGCAGTTGCTTCCTTGTCGGGGATGCTACTTTTGTAGATGGAGATCCGGACTGGGGAAAACGTACGGTAACAACTATCAGTTGCGGTGTTCCGGAAGTTATTATTTCTGCTCCTTCTTATGTATATGAAGATGAAACGATAACGCTTAGTGCTATTGCCGTAAATGTAACCAGTCCTGTTTATACTTTTTATGTAACAGCTCCGGGTGCAGTAGAAGCTGTTGTAACAGTTATGCCTTATGTTCCGGCTGCAGGTTTAGGAACGTATACATTCAGAGTAGGTGTAGCGGAAGCTGCTTTACCTTTCATCCAATTAGCAGAAGATGTAACAGAAGTAGAAGTAAAGGCTATTCCGGAACCAATTACCGTAACAGTAAACATCCTGAATACAGATTGGACACAAGTTGCTTTCTGGAACTGGGGAAGTGGTGTGGACGGTAATTTCGTTGTACCGAAAATGGATGAAGAAGGTATATACAGTTATACTTTTGAAAGAATGGAAGGCCTTGGTATTATCTTTGTAGAAAGTGATGGTATTACATGGCCGGAAGATGAAGATTATGATACCCGTTTAGGAAAACAAACCGTAAATGTAGAAGGTATTACAGGGGACGCTTGTTTTGTAGTTGCAGCACAGGAATTCCCTGATGGAGATAATTATGCAAAGCGGGTGGTAGAATATTGTTTATTGACCGATGTGCCAGAAATTACAGCAGATAATCCATGGATCCTGAATACAACAGGTAAAGTAAATGTTCTTTTCAATGGAGAAGCACAAATCGACTTATATACAATTGCCGGACAATTGCTGACATCTGAGATTGCTTACGGGCAATTCGAATATGCTGTAAATACCGGAATCTATATTGTACGTGTGAATGGAAAATCTTATAAGGTGGTAGTTAAATAAAAAACTAGTAGATTTTGGGTTAGGAAAGGGGACGTTTGTCCCCTTTTTTATGATAGATACTGATGGACAAAATGGAGCGCAATTCGCAAGAAGCGTGATGAAATTATATGTTATTCCTGAATTTTTACGGAAGATTTCCCAGGGAAAATCATAAAAATAATAAAAACAAATCAGCTTATCTGTTGTACCCTTTCCCCATGAAAACACGCTAGCTTTTTTGAAAAGCGCTCCTTATGCTCCTGTCATCTTTTAAGTATTAAGTAGTTATTTTTAAAGATAAAAAAGCAGTACGGGGAAGAGAAGGACCATAAATATAACCAGCATCCCTGTTGGCTCCTTTATCGAAATCTTTCTGATAACTATTAAAAATATTTTTTACTCCTCCGCTTACCTGCAGGTTCATGGATTTCAGGCGAAGGTCATAAGACGCTTTTAAACCCAGATCGAAGAACTGTGGTGTCCTTTCCAGTCTTGTTTCATCAATATATCCTTCGAAATGCGGGACAAGCATTTTTCCGGTATAAGTTCCGGTTGTTGAGACGGTAAATTGTTTGAAAGGGCCTGCGGTAAAAGTAAAATACCCGTATTGTTCAGGAGTACGCAGCATTTTCTTTTCAGGAGCAACCGATTCATCATCCGTCCATTGACGGGCTTCACTATACCTGCTTTGCTGGAAAGTAAATCCGAACTGCAATTGAATAGCAGGAGAAGGTGCAACTTTTCCTTCCAGATTGATTCCTGCCACATTTGCATGGTGACCGTTCCGGCGTTCATTGACAGGATTTCCTTCGTTATCTTCGGTCTGTACCAGGATAAATACATCATTCAAACGCGTATAAAACCCTTCAGCCAGTAAATTAGCCTGTGTATTTCCTACATTAAAATAATAATCAAAAGAAGTACTGAAACTATGAGAATACTCCGGCTTCAGGTCTTTCGCATTCCGCGTTACCACCCCTTCATTATTCAGAAAGGAAACATGCAGGTCTTCATCAAACGTCTGGGGAGCCCGGAAACCCGAAGAGTAAGAAGCCCTCCACGAAAGATTCTGTATGATATCATATTTGATGTTAATCCTTGGGCTGAAAACAGGATCATCCAATAAGTTATGTTTGTCCAGCCGGGCACCCAGCAGAAATCCCCATTTGTTATTTTTCCATTCATTCTGGAAAAAGAATCCGGCTACCTTTGTCTTTTGTTTGAGTGTTCCCTCCCGGTAAGCAGGCAGGTCATCTTCCAGGTCATCATACTGATATTCCCCTCCGAATGTCATTTCTGCAGGCATAAATAATAACTCATCAAAGATATGCGTAAACTGGGCACCGGTTACAAAAGTCAGGTTCGTTGTCCGTCCGTACGCATCCGGATCTTTATCTGTTCCATAATAGCTTTTACGTAAAATATGCTGCAGGGAAGAATACGCATTCAGTTTATTTCTGCCATCCGGCGAAAACCAGTTGTAAGCAAGACTACCTCCGTTTGTATCATGATCCAGTTGTTCCGCAATATCTGCCTCATGGGGCGGACGTTCGAAGTTATTTCCTCCCCGGCGGTACTCATGCAGATTATGATATTCTAACGTTAATTTACTTTGGTTATTCAGCCGGTAATAAGAACGAAGTCCGATCGCATTATTCACTATTTCCGGCAGTTCCGAGAAGCCGTCCCCATCATGGTCGTAATGAGACCGGTTCCGGTACGTACCATACAGGTACATTCCTGCTTTGTTGTCATCTGTTACGATCGAAGTATTCACGTTTACGGAATTATCCGGAGCTTTTCCCCCGATTAACTCGTAATTATATTCGGCAGAAAAAGAATTGCTCAGGGCTTCCTTCGTAATAATATTGATTGTTCCGGCGATAGCATTTGCTCCGTAGAGAGCAGAGCCTCCTCCGCGCACCACTTCCACCCGCTCGATCATATTCACAGGAATCTGTTCCAGTCCGTAGACACCACTTAATGCACTGAAAACCGGACGGCTGTCGATAAGGATTTGAGAATAGGGTCCTTCAAGGCCATTAATCCGTACCTGTGTAAACCCGCAGTTCTGGCAATCGCTTTCTACCCGTACTCCCGGCTGAAAATTTAATCCTTGTGCCAGGCATACGGAATTGGTGGCGATAAATATTTTAGGATTTATCACACCTACCACGATGGAAGCCTCCTTCCGGTTGGTTTCGTTCCGGTTGGCACTCACCACCAGTTCATTCAGGGAAAATGCTTCTTCTTCTACCAGAAAGTTAAGTTCCAGCGTTTGTCCTGCCTGAATCTCTACTTCCTGTTCTATCGTCTTATAACCCAGCCCGCTGACCTGTAACGTAATTTTTCCGGTTGGCAGGTTTTTCAGGAAGTAATGGCCGGTTCCATCTGTGGTAGTACCGACTACCGAGTTCTTTACCGCGATGGTAATATAAGAAATATGTTCGCCGGTTTGCATATCTTTTACGTCTCCTACGATGTTCGCATCGCTTTTATTACTTTGTGCAATTCCGGAAAATGAAATAAGGAATAATAAGACAGGGAATATATAGTGTTTCATTGTTGCTGATTTTATTATTAAATAGGGAGAATAAGATAATCGGTAAACACAGACATGTAGAAAGTATAAAATACCCTATTTTTACTTTTTACCCGTTACCTTTTACTTACTCATATTATGTAAGTGAGTAAACAACATGGTTTCCCAGCTATCCGGATCTCAGGATGCTGAAAATAATGGTTATTTACCTGAAAAGAAAATAAAATAAAATCAGCAAGCCGGAGGAGCACGTGGATTTGTGTGCAGGCAGTTTTTTACCTGTGCCTCTTCAAGCAGAAGAATATTCTCTATCCGGTAAGCACAAACGACTGGTTCCGAAACTACCGGAACAAGCAGGTCATTATCAATTACCGTTTTATTATAAGTGTCGATAAGTACATATTCCAGAGAAGTATGAGAATGCGATTGAACCGGAATATCATTTCTGAAATCTTTGAACCAGTGAGAGTGGAAGATTAACGTCCCGTTTACCCGGTGACTATGGTAAAAGAAAGTAATATTGCTGTAGTAACCAACAAACAGCAGCAGCAAAAAAATGCGAAGAAAAGATAATATGTTCTTTTTCATTTTATACATGCTGTTTCTTTTTTCCGGTACAAAGATAACATTTTAACGTTATGTGTTAAATACCCTATAGTAGTGATAAATATTTTTTTGATTAAATTTTCCGTTATGGATCATACATACAAATTTTTCCCCTTATTTATCAGTTCGTTAGAATATCCTTAATTGAAAAAGACAGATATTTTCCCATCAATTAAAAAGATATCGGCTATCTTTGCGGTCGGTTTTGTGTCGTATTTTCTGTTTCTTCAGAAAAACGATGAAAAGGGAATCAGGTGGAAATCCTGAACAGACCCGTTGCTGTAAGCTCTATTCAATAACTATTAAATAAGTTTCCGGACAATACTCAATCCACTGTTCTTTAAAAAGAATGGGAAGGAAGTTCCGGAACGGAGTAAGTTAGAAGACCTGCCAGAACTTTATCGTTAAAAGCTTTTGGGGAGATAGAGCTTGAGACAAACACCGCAGGTGGACAGATGATGGTCTACCCTGGCGTTTATCCCAACATTATTTTTTTGGAATGTCTTTTATTTTGTATCTCTTAAAAGATACGGAATAGAAAACCGTTTCATGATTTCCTGTATGAAAGCTGTTTTGAAAAAACCGTAAAATAGCTCGCATGTCTTTTGTAAGAACATATTGTATCCTTTTCATACTTAGCTGCTGGCAGTGGGTCTTTCCCCAAAGTCCACAGGATACCATCTATCAGTTGCCGGATGTGGAAGTGGTGGCTAACCGGTATAAAGAAGTCATTCCTTCCCAAAAACTTACAGGAAAAGAACTGGAATTGCTTAGCAGTCATTCCGTAGCGGATGCAGTGCGTTATTTCTCCGGGGTTCAAATTAAGGATTACGGAGGGGTAGGAGGATTGAAAACAGTAGATATCCGGAGCATGGGTACTAACCATATGGGCGTTTTTTATGATGGGATCCAATTGGGAAATGCACAAAACGGACAGATTGATCTGGGGAAATTTTCGCTGGATAACCTGGAAGAAATTTCCCTTTATAATGGTCAGAAAAGTGAAATATTTCAACCTGCAAAAGATTTTGGTTCGGCAGGAACCATTTACCTGCGGACAAGAAAGCCCTCTTTTAAAGAAAACAAAAAAACAAACATGCGGGGTTTTTTCCGGACAGGTTCTTTCGATTTGGTGAACCCTTCTGTCCTATGGGAACAGAAACTCAGTGAAAGTGTGAGCCTCTCTTTGAATGCCGAATATATTTATTCTTCCGGTAAATATAAGTTCCGCTACCGGAAAGTATTTCAGGATGGAAGTGTGGCATGGGATACGACAGCTACCCGTCATAACGGTGATATAAAAGCATTGCGCCTGGAAAGTGGCTTGAATGGATTTATCCGGGACGGAAGCTGGAACCTCAAAGCTTATTATTATGACTCGGAACGGGGCATTCCGGGAGCTATTGTAAACAATGTCTGGCAGCGCTCACAACGCCAGTGGGACAGAAATTTCTTTACTCAGGGAAGTTTCCGGAAACAACTTTTGCCGCAATATGATATTCAGGTAAATATGAAATATGCCCGGGATTATATGCATTATCTTAATCCCGATACTACCCTGATGTATATTGATAATGTCTTTATTCAACAGGAAATATATGCTTCCGTAGCAAATAAATATGCGGTGTTCTCTACCTGGGATGTCGCGCTTTCTGTCGATTATCAGTGGAATACGCTGGATGCGGATTTGCAGGATTTTGTTTATCCGGAACGGAATACTTTACTAGTAGCACTTGCCACGGCTTTTGAATGGAAACGTTTTAAAGGACAAGCAAGTATATTGGGAACTTATGTTTTTGAAGACGTTTCCCGGAAAGACTACGGCCAAGAGGCTTCCTCTTCATCCGGAAAACCGGAAAATAAGCAGGAATATACCCCTGCTGTCTTTCTCTCTTACCAGCCTTTCAGTCAATATAATTTAAATCTGCGGGCCTTTTATAAGAATATTTTCCGGATGCCTACTTTTAATGATCTATATTATACGGATATCGGAAATGTGGCTTTACGCCCCGAATATACCCGACAATATAACCTCGGATTTCAATATGTCACTTCGTTTCATCGTCGTTTCTTTAAAGGAATAAACTTTAGTGCAGATGCCTATTACAATGAAGTAACAGATAAGATTATTGCCGTTCCCAAAGGCAATGGGCAGTATCGCTGGATGATGATGAATCTCGGATATGTAGAGATCCGGGGCATTGATGTGACCGGACGCATGCATGGTACCCTCCCTTATGATATTGGCTGGCAGGTAAGCGTAAGCTATACTTACCAGAAAGCCCAGGACTTTTCCGATCCTTCGGACAATGATCCGGAAGCAGGTACATACGGAGGTCAGATTGCTTACATTCCATGGCATAGTGGTTCGGTGATTGCACGCTTCATGTATAAAAAGTGGGATCTGAACTATAGTTTTATTTATGTGGGAGAACGGTATCACAATTCCTCCAACATCCTGCAAAACCATGAACAACCCTGGTACACACACGACCTGACAATAGGACGGAGCTTTGTATGGAACAAGACTGCGGGCAGGTTATCCGCAGAAGTCAATAATATATTTGACCAACAATATGATGTGGTATTGAATTATCCGATGCCCGGAAGAAATTATAAGCTGATTCTGAAAGTTGAACTGTAATCTGTTTAGTTAATGAAAAGAAAAAAAATAGATCTGTTGCTATATGTCGTTTTTATTCTTTCCCTGTTTTCCTGCCGGGAAGATATCATCGTCTTTATCCCGGAACAGGTAGAAGTATCTATTCCCGAATATACTTCTATTCAGGGTTTTTACCTCCTGAACGAAGGAAATATGGGAAGTAATAAATCAACCCTAGATTATTATGATTATACCACCGGAGTGTATAGTCGGAATATTTTCGGAGCAGCAAATCCTACTGTCCCTAAAGAAATGGGAGACGTGGGAAATGACATTAAAATTTACGGAAGTAAACTATACGCAGTCATTAATTGCTCCGATAAAGTAGAAGTAATGGATGCTTCCACGGCTGTCCGGCTCGGACAGATTGATATCCCCAACTGCAGGTATATCCGTTTCCATAAAGGATATGCGTATGTCACTTCTTATGCAGGTCCTGTCCGGCTTAATCCGGAGTATGAACAACTGGGATACGTGGCAAAAGTTGATACCACTACATTTGAAGTACTGGAAGAATGCCTGGTCGGTTTTCAGCCGGATGAACTGGAAATTGTCAATAATAAGATTTACGTGGCAAATTCCGGTGGATATATGTTTCCCAATTATGAAAATACCGTATCTGTGATTGATATAGACAGTTTCCGGGAAATCAGGCGAATTGAAGTTGCCATTAACCTCCACAGGCTTCGGGCGGACCGATACGGAAACCTCTGGGTAAGTTCCCGGGGAAATTATTATAGAATCCCTTCCCGGTTGTATCAGATAGATACAAAAGAAGACCGGCTGGTAGATTCCCTGGATATTGCCGTTTCCAATTTTCATCTGGATGGAGATTCTCTCTATATATATAGTACGGAATGGAGTTATATCAGTATGTCCAATGAAATTACATACGGTATTGTAGATGTGGCTAAAAAGGAAGTCGTAACCCGTAATTTTATTACGGATGGAACAGACCGGAATATCCGGATTCCTTATGGGATCATGGTAAATCCTATTACAAAAGATATTTATGTAACGGATGCCAAAAATTACGTGTCTCCGGGTACCCTGTATTGCTTTGATAAGGAAGGAAAACAAAAATGGAATGTGAGGACCGGAGATATACCTGCCCATTTCGTTTTCCTGGGAGAACTAAAAGAATAAAAACGTAATACCATAGTAAATATGAAAAAAAGAATCGTACTTAACATCGGATTATTCCTTTTCCTTTTGCCGGGAATAGAGGCACAGGAAAATTCTCCTTACATCAGTAAAGTATATGATTTTATGCCTGCTCCCGGGCAATTTGTCAATGACTTACCTTTCTATGAGGAAGGAGATACGAAAGAGAATATGATCCTTAAAGTAGAAGAATGTATTACCGGAGATGAAAAAATACTTGTCTCTCTGGGTGCATACGGCGGGTATATTGTTTTCGGATTCGATCATCCTGTAGTAAATGTTCCCGGAGTAAATGATTTTAAAATATGGGGAAATGCTTTTTATGCCAGTGAAAATCCCAATCCCAATGCGCCGGCCGAAGGGGGTAGTTGTGAACCTGGTATCGTCATGGTTTCTTATGATGCCAATGGAAACGGGATTCCGGACGATGAATGGTATGAACTGGCCGGAAGTGAATACAACAGTCCTGCGACAATCCATAATTATTCCATCACTTATTATAAACCGGATCCGGAAAAGGAACCGGTACCCGATACGGACTACCCTTATTTAAATGACCTGACTTATATCAGGTGGACAGACAACCAGGGAGAAACCGGATATGTTGCCGGAAATGTGTTTCATGAACAATCTTACTGGCCGGAATGGTATGACGGAGAGACACTTACTTTTACCGGTGCCCGGTTGGCTGACAATTACATAGACGAAAGCGGTGATGGTTCTTATTATGTACAGTATGCCTATGGGTGGGGATATGCCGACAATCACCCCAATACGGATGAACGTGCTGACTTTAATATCGAATGGGCAGTGGATAAAGATGGGAATGCTGTTTATTTGCCGGAAATCCATTTTATAAAAGTTTATACAGCCGTCAACCAATATTGCGGATGGCTGGGTGAAACTTCCACAGAAGTAATGGGTGCGGTGGACCTGCATGCGGATGCGACTTCTTCCGTCCGGTATGGAAAAGAAGAGCAGCTGAGCAAGATATGGTTTAACACATGGACCCGTCAATTATATGTGCATACGGAAAAGCAGCAGGATATTTTTATCCATTCGGTAACAGGAAAGATGGTAAGTAATTGGGTACTGGCTCCGGGGGAAAATGAAATAAGCCTTTCCGATCTCTCTTCCGGAGTTTATTTAGTCAAGGTGGGAAATACAACTGCAAAAATAATTATCACAGATTTATATTAATACATCCTCTAATATATTATTCAATGAAAAAAAGAAATACACTGATTTGTTTTCTTCTTCTTTGTTATTTGTCCGCAAATGCCGGTCTGAATGTAGATTATACAAAAGGCATTTTCTTTCTGAATGAAGACTGGTTCGGACATACAAATAGTTCGCTGAATTTTATGACAGCAGAAGGAGAGTTTCTTTATAGAGTTTATACGGAAGCAAATCCCGGAGAAGCTTTTGGCTGTACCGCTCAGTTTGCTGCTATTTACGGAGATAAATTATATGTGATTTCCAAGCAGAAAGCCGAAGCAGGGGATACGGATTATATTCCCGGTGGAAGGATTGTTGTGGCAGATGCCATCACCCTGAAAAAAATAAAAGGAATTGACAACATCGGAGGGAGTGATGGCCGTTCTTTTTTAGGAGTAGATAAAAAAACAGCATACATCGGCACTTCCAATGGAATCTTTCTGTTTGACCTGGAAGAACTTGCGGTTGGCGATCTGATCGAAGGGACCGATGGAGCTTCCGGTTTGTACTCCTCACAGACCGGAATGATGGTTCGTGCAGGGAGATATGTTTTCGCCGCAAAGCAGGGGGAAGGAGTGCTGGTTATTGATGCAACTACCCATCGAATCCATACGGTAATTGCGGAAGCAGATATTGTGACCCTTACCCGGAGTAAGGACGGAAGGGTATGGGCTGCACGCAACGATGCATTCGTGAAAATTAATCCGTATACCCTGGAGACGGAAACCATTGCATTTCCGGAGGGTGTTACGATCGTGGCTTCATGGCCGGCCTGGAACGCCGGAAGTTTATGTGCCGGTGTCCGGGAAAATGTCTTGTATTTTACCAATCAGGGGAATTTCGGTTTCAACGGAGAAACCGTACGGAAATATTACATTGATTCCGGAGAGTTTGATCCGTCCTTTTTCATATTACCGGACCAGACAGATGAAGAAGGCAAAATCCTGAGATACCGCCAGACTTTTTACGGGGCCGGCGTAAGAGTAGATCCGGCTTCTGAAAATCTCATCATTACAACTACTGAAACAGGGGGTAGCTCTCATTATCAGAAGAACTGGGTTCATATTGTAAGTGGAAACAGCGGAGAACTGATTGATACGAAAGAACTGGATGCATACTATTGGTTTCCGGCAATGCCCTTTTTCCCGAATAATACTCTTCCGGAAACAATAGACCTGACAGAATGGAATCCGGAAGAGGGAGAATCTTATTCTCTTTGGCTGGGAGGAGTCGTAGTAAACAAGGAAAATCCTGATTTGGGTACTGTAGAGTCCGTATTATCTAATTCGGATGAATCTCTTGTATCCGCCATACTGGAAGATGACATGCTTCTCCTGACGCCTTTATCAGGAGAAGCCGGAACAGCTACTATCATCCTTCAATTTAATTCCAACGGACAACTTATTCCACATGCTATAGAAGTAAAAATCGGAATGGTTTCCGGTTTAAAGGGTGGATTACAGTCCGGTTCTTATTACAGAATGTCCGGGAAAACATTGTTTGTTTATGCCGGTTCCGGAGAAAAAGTAATTCTTTCGGACCTTCAGGGACGGATTCTTTATTCGATGGTTGCCACAGAAAAAGAACTGGTTATTCCTTCGAATACTTTGCCTGAAGGCATCTACCTTTTACATATCGGAGGAATAAATCATAAGATTATTATTAAATAAAGATAGGTGTACTATCTGTTTTTACCAAGAATGATTTTATTCCCGTGCTTAAAAAGCAGTACTGTTAACCCGGGTCTTGGAAAACCTCACCTTGCCAGTACGCTAGTAGGAGTGCCAGAGGTAATCCCAGGATTTTCCACCTACCTTGCCATCAATGCTTTACAACCACGGAGTGGCGACATATTATTAGCCGTGCTGCCTCAGCACACGGTATTTATTTAAAAGAAAAGATAGCTATATAAACAAAAGACTATTTTAATATCGTTCAAAAAATTAATTACCGGTTTATAAGCCAATTTAAAATTAAAAACAAATGAAGAAAATTTTCTCTTTTTTATTCCTGTTTACAGTAGTTTGTGGAAGCAGTATGTTTGCACAACAAAAGAGTTATTCCGAAAGAAATTTCTCTTTTAATAACTTCCGGTCTTTAAACGAAAAATCGGAGTCGGAACAAAAAATCAAAACCCTCACCCGTTCCACAACTGCAGAAGCACTGGGGCACGTGGTTTTTGCTATTGAAAAGTTTACGCTGGGACAGGGATATTTTGTAGAACCCATTCTTGTTCCTTTTTATGAGGGAGAATCCTGTGCGCATATTTTGCTGAATGTCGTAGGAGAAGAAAATTGTGATTACTCGCCTTTTCCGAATTTTTACCTTTCAGCTATTAAAGATGCGGACTCCGGAGTTCTCAATATTCCGCAGTATATATATGACCAGTGCGGATTTGACGATGATTACCTGGATTCGGATATCAATGACGATGAATGGTTGGGAGAATTCGATTACACCTTTATGTCCGGATGGATGTATTTTGTAAATAATGTCGCAGCTCCTGTAGGCATGGGAGCCTATAATCCGCAGGACGGAGATGTAATACGCGTTCAGTTCACCCTTCAGGGGTACGGAATGGATCTGGGTTCTGACTTTATGGGTTCCGGAGGAGTTGCTGTCGTAGCCAATAAAGATGAACTGACCCGAATGGTCGCAACCATCAATAGTGCGGAAAATAAAACGGAGTTACTAGCGGATGCAGCTATAAAAACAGCTTACGAAAATGCCTATGCCATTTTAGAAGATATGACAAGTTCGCAGGCGCTGACGAACGAAGCGGCAGGTAAGCTGAAGAATGCACTGGAAGCATTTGAAGCCGGAAATAATCCCGGTTTGCCTGACTATCAGAGCTACTGGCCGTCTTTCCGCAGAGATGATAATAACCAGGCGATTGTAAATACCCCATTGGCAGTTCGGGAAAGGGATATTCAGGAACTATGGAAAAGACAGATCGGTTCCGGATGGTCTTCCAATGGAGCTCCTATTATTGTGAATGACAATGTGTATATTACCATTGGTAATAAAATTATGATCATCGATCCGGAAACAGGAACAATTGTACGGGAAAGTACCCTTGCCGGTAGCGTCGGATTCTTTTCGACAATTGCTTATGGCGACGGAATGATCTTTGTACCTGTCGGAAACGGAGTTATTCAGGCAATCAATGCCGAAACACTGGAATCCCTGTGGAAAACGGAAACGATAAGCAGTCACCAGACATTGTGCCAGATCACATATAAAGATGGTCTCTTATATACCGGAACGGTGAAAATGGGAAATCCGAATACCGGTTATTTTTTCTGTATTGATGTAACGGACGAAGATCCTTCCCGACCGGATGAAATTAAAGAATGGAAATGGCAGTCGGATGATACCGGCGGGTACTACTGGAGTGGTGCTGTGGTGGTAGGAGATGCGGTTATCTTCGGTGGCGACAGTGGTGTTCTTTATTCCTGTAACCGGTTGACAGGGGAGAGGATCGATTCTTATGATATTCATGGTGAAAATGATCAGAGTACGAAAACGATCCGTTGTACTGTTTCTTATGATGAAGACACTCAAAGTGTATATTTTACAGGAAAAGAAACACAGATGGCTTATAAAGTCCCGATGAATGCCGATGGCAGCTTTGACAAGGATAATATCCTTACCTGTGAGCTGGCAGGACAGGCGACTACTGCCCTTGTGGTTTATAACGGCCGTGCGTATGTAACTTCCGGGACCATGACAAGTGATGGCGGGATGGATATAATCGATGTGAACACCATGTCGTTAATCAGCAATGTAAATATCGGTGGTATTTCCCAGGCTTCTCCATTATTAACTACCGCGTATGCTACGGCTGAAAACAATTATAAGGTGTATCTTTATATTACCCTGAATAATGCAGCGGGAAGTATTGTCTGCATTGAAGATTACGAAGGAAATAACCAGCCTTTTGTAAAGTTTACTTATCAGCCTTCTACTGCACAATATGCTACCCATAGCCTGATTGCAGATGAAAAGGGTACTTTGTATTATAAGAATGATTCCGGTTATTTGTTTGCATTGGCTTCCGGGGGCACACCAACCGGTACCGACCAGATGACAGAGGAACGTTTCTCTGTATATCCGAATCCGTTTACGGACTACATTGTGGTTTCAACCGCAGCAGAAGAAACGGTTGCTGTTTATGATTTATCCGGAAAATGTGTGTTCAGTACTCTTTCAAAAGGAAATAGCACATGGATAGATACTTCTTCTTTCCCGAAAGGAGTTTACATGGTTAAATGTGGATCGGAAGCAATGAAAATAGTAAAGTAAAAAAATAAACGGGTTCTTCGGAATTTCAGTTTAGTTTGGGTTTCCCCTCTGTGAATCTTTGATTTTCAGAGGGGATTTTTTAATGTGTCAATGTGCTAATGTGCCAATGTTTCAATATGTTAATGTGCTACTAAGAAAATATGGGCATCTCCTTTTATGTGTATCTCTATTCTACCAACAAGCCACGTAGTGGCGTTATATTATTAGCCGTGCGGCCTCAGCCCACGGGCCTAATGTGCCGATGTGCTAATATGCCAATATACTAATGTGATAATGGGGAAATAACCTCTTATATATAGCCACAATTCTTAAGTTATTTTAAGTTAAATGTATTGAGAATTCAAGCAATCACATTATAAAAACAAAAACAGTCAAAAGTGCATCCGGATTTTTCAAAAGCGGATGCGGATTTTTCAAAAGCGCATCCGCTTTTATGTCAATTTTCACTCCGCTTTTGAAAAAAGCAGATGCACTTTTTGTAAAAGTGGATGCGCTTTTTAAGAAAAATATAAGGAAAATGCGGGGTAAAAACAGGAACGGGATATGCCTACACAAAGCTAAAAAAGGGTATGACGCAGGAAAAGAAAGAAATAAAAACGGTGTTTTTCTTTCCGGAGGGCGCCTGATTCCCATATACAGAGGAATGAAAGGAGAGAGATGATTCGGAAGAAAAATCGTTTTGTAAAGTTTTATACGAAATTTCCGGGTGATTCCGGTCGGATAAAACAGCCTCCTTTTTTCGTAAAAACAGAAGATTTCTTTCCCTTTTTCCTTCCCGGAAGAATAAAAAGAAAGAACTCCCTGCAAGAAGCAAAAGGATAGGAGTGCATAATATGTATAAAATGTCCGGCATCTTATTATTTTATCTTTCGTAATCTTTTCAAAGATACAACATAAAAAAGCAAAAGTCAAGTCCCGGAAGAAAAAACAGACTAGTTTGTTTTATACTCATGCCTCAATCAACAGGTAAATGATACCTTTTTCCTGCCTCTGTTACGTACTCCGATTGGTTTTGAGATAAAAAAATATCCACTTTACTCTATAAGTTGCGGGTTTTTAGTTTTATGGCATGGTAATCGGGATATATACTTCCGTGAGCAGCTCTTCTTCCGGAACTTCTGATGAAGTATTCAGGTATTTCTCAAAGTGAAGGGTATCTCTTAATTGGTAGGGACTGTTTGGTATCCAGTACCGGTATATATTACAATACAGGTTTTTCATTTCTTTGTAGGGACCTTTGTGAGTAAAAACCGCGTACATCCCTCCTTCCAGGGCTTGTCTCCCGAACTTGCCGGCAGGCCTTACTTTTTCAGGCATATTGACACATGCATATATCCGGCAGTATTCTGGCCTGGTTAACGTAGAAATGTCACAGCTTATGCACAGGTATTCGTGGTTTTTATCCGGAACACCGGAAAGAGAAAGAAAATCCGTTAATTTGTTCCATGCCTCTAAAAAAGCGTTCTTTTGGATATAGGGATTAACGACTTGTGTGCAGATAATGGTTTTCGGAGAAATCATTCTTATTTCGGGAGATAATTCATGATAAGGGACAGGTTCTTTTATAGGAATAGTTAAATCGGCAGGTTTTTTCCTGAATTCCGAAGGGGTCATGCCCATTTTTTTCTTAAAAGCTCTGGATAAAGCATAGAGGCTTTTATAACCGGTTTGATCTGCAATTTCTGCCAGGGGCAGATCGGTGGTCTGTAATTTAAAGGCGGCTTTTTCCAGGCGGAGGCGCTGGATATATTCCCCGGGACTTTCATTCATGATGGCTTTGAATATCCGGTGAAAGTGAAATTCCGAAATAGTTGCGATGGAAGCCAGATCGGATAAATTTATGGTGGAAGTCAAATGGGTATTGATAAAGTCAAGTACTTGATTGACTGATTTATAATATTCCTGATGGGTGGAACAATGGGACTTCCACCTTTTAAGTTCCTGTAATTGTACGGTGGCTCTAAGCATTTGTTCTTCTTCTGTTAAATAATGCTCTCCGGAAGCAGCTATGGGATTCGGGTAACTTTTAACCATATCCGTAATAAAATCCGTGAAAGAGAAATTATCCGTGAATACCCCCTCTTTAAAACAAAAACAGCAATAATCCGTATTAATAGACTGATCCTTATTTTTACCGAAATGTTCTGTTGCTGCCATGGGCATGCCACAACTCTGACATATTTTTTCTTCCATATTATTCGTTCGTATTGGTTTTTTCTGTGCCGAATGTATAAGGACAAACCTTACGGCAGTTCCAGCATCTGAGTTCCAGTTTCCCTTTTATTGTTTTATAACATGTATGATAACAGCCTTTTTGCCCGAATAATGTTTCGTCCTGTAAAGCACCGGGCGGACATTTTTGTACACATATATTGCAATGGTCGCAAACCGTGTATTCTGCTAGAGGATCCGATTCCAGTTCCATAGAGGTAAGGATAGCGGAAAGCCATATCATATTTCCTGTTTTGTCGTTTGTCAGGAGATAATTACGGGCAATCTTTCCGATCCCGGCCAGTTCTCCTGCATGTTTCAAAGACAGATACCCCATAAAGCGTCCTTTTTCCCATGCCCCTCCGACAGAACCGACCGGCTTTACATCCACATTGTCTTTCTTTATCGTTTTAGCTATCTTTCTGGCTATGTCATTCATTTTCTTTATCATCCTATTCCGGATGTCCGTATAGGTAAGAGTATCTTTGTAAAGGATATCAGGCGGCAGCGCACCGGCAAGAACAATTACAGAATGGCAGGAGGGTAGTAAATCTGTCGGATGATGTCCTTCCGGAGCACGGTCGAATCTATCTGTAGCGGCTATTCCTACAAGTGTTGCCCCTTCATTTATACAACGTTCTTTTATACTCTCTTTGGAAAATTCCATGCCTTTTTATTGGCAAAAATAAAGGAAATAAAAACAGGTATATTTATCCATTCTTGCGAAAGTTATTTCAAATATAAAATTTTAAGGTTATAAAACTGCAAAACACGGAAAGACACAATTTATTATGTTGCTTCTTTCCGTGTCCTGCGGTTTTGATATATTATTTCTCTGTGTTTCCCGGCTAATCAAAAACAAACACAATGCTTTGTTCGACCGGCGCCCAGTCATAGACAAATTTGGCATGTGACGTTGCATTCCTGACGCACATGTGGGAGCGGGGAGTAGTCCCCAATGTCGGACTGAATTCTACTGTTTTTGTGCGTGGAGCATTTATCGGTACACCATGGATATAAGCACCATTGGTAAAACGGCTGGCATAAGGTGCATAGCCCCCTGTTGCTTTGCTTCCGTCTTTTAAATAAATCATTTTAGGCTTCCTTTCCTGTATAATAAACATTCCTACCGGTGTCTCCTGGGCATAAGGAGGATTATGAACTCCTGTTGTTGCCGGATTCATGCTTCGGACAAGCCATTTGCTTCCTTCTTTTTCAAGAGTAGCAATATTCTGATTGCTTACATCTACCATAATGGCATGTCTGAAAGAAACGGTATCGCCGATTTGTTTTACATATTTCTTCGGGACAAGCCATTCTCCGGGGTAGTCAAGTGTTCGGACTTTTATATAATTCCCCGTTTCTCCCAGGAATTTGACTAACGTGCCGTCTCTCCCATATCGTACGCCGGTGGTGGTATCATTGGATAAGAACAAAGGAACTGACTGATACCTTTCTACGCCTAATGTATCTGCAACACGTTTGTATTCATTCCTTTTATAATTTTTAATGAGAGGGGCTTCTCCGTTTTTGTTTTTATAATTTTGAAGAATCGCCCATTTGGAAGGTTCTGTTTGTATGGAATCCAGTAAAAACAACCGTTTTTTTATTTTTTCCCATTGAAATGTCCGTGTCGTGTCTTTATAGGGGTAAGTGTCTTCCAGCGTATGCTGGTCGTAAAGAAATTGTTTTTCTATCACTATTTCTTTTACCGGAACAGGTTCCGGTTTCTTTTCTTCTGTTTGTAACGAATCTTTTACCGGGATATTTTCCTGAGGAGTGCTTTCTGTCTTTCCGGTACATGCATTTAGTAACAGAAAACAACATCCCAGATATATAAAGACTTTATTCATGGAGGTAATCAGGGTATTTATTTAAAACCGAACGGTCTCTCTTTTCTTAAAATAAGAACAGGAGATGGCGACAGTTGCTTTTTTATTAAATATATAAGTTAAAAAGCAAACAAAGAAGAAGAAAGATTTGTTCAAAAAGCCGTTCCGCCAGAACGGCTTTTTGAATTTTAAGGTCACAGGAGAAGTGTTTTAATAAAATATCAATTGTTTACTGTTCCAGTATGTTCAATTGAGCAATAATTTGTTCTCTGGTGACAGGATACGGTTTGTTATTTCTGATGCTTTGATATACTTCCTCAAAAAGAGTGAGGTAAGAGGATTTTTCCGCTTTTATTTTTTTACGGATTTTTTGGTTCTTATTATCATAA
Organism: Candidatus Azobacteroides sp.; assembly: GCA_021201815.1. Classification (GTDB taxonomy): domain Bacteria; phylum Bacteroidota; class Bacteroidia; order Bacteroidales; family WRGA01; genus WRGA01. The sequence continues at coordinate 21,110 of JAJQEC010000135.1, forward strand.
TAAGTAAGCAGCCCTTCCATTCCTTCTTTCTCTATTCCATACAGAGGGTTGTCGGGGGACATTTCTTTATCCAGTTGTTCTTCCTGTACATCCGCCCGTTTTTTTTATAAAGGACCCTTTTGTTCCATGTAAAATAAAAGCCGGTTGCGGATCTGGTACCAATACACTGGCGGTAGCAAAAGCCTGCATTTCATCCGGATAAGATAAATGAAAATGAGCGTAATCATCCACCTGTGTGTTTTCCCGGAAATGTCCCAGCGATTTCGTCCATGCAGAAGGTATGCCGAACAGGCTGATAAGGCCGTCTAATAAATGAGACCCCAGATCATAAGAAAATCCACTGCCGGGAAGAGGGGTTTCTTTTCCTTTCTTCGGACCTATTGCGGTTGCATACCGGTCAAAACGAAAGTGTGCCTCTGTTATCTTTCCCAATATTCCAGATTCCACAATTTGTTTTACAGAAATGAAATCGCTGTCATACCTGCGATTATGATAAGGAAGGACACATACATTGTTTTTTTCTCCTTCCGTAAATAATTGTTCCGCCTGGGAAGAAGTGATCGCAAAAGGTTTTTCAATCAGCACATGTTTCCCTGCCTGAATTCCCTGCCGGGCAAATTCAAAATGAGTGAAGTTGGGTGTATTTACTACAATTAATTCTATTACATCATCATTCAGCATTTCCTCAACGGAAGAATAACTTTTGATCTGTGGATAGAATCGGGAAGCGTTTTTGTGCGTCCTTTCAACGATAGCCGTTAATTCAAATCCCTCATGTACATTTAAAAAAGGGGCATGAAAGATTCTTCCGGACATTCCGAAAGCTAATAATCCTGTTTTTATGGGTTGATACATATCTGTTCGTTACACTTATTTAAGGAATCCGACCGGTTGCACCAGGGTAATAATCTGTTCGGAAGAAATTTCCATAATACGGGCAAGTTCCTCATGGTTGAAAGAACCACGTGCTACGGTTCCCAGATTCATGGAAGCTGCAAACAGGTAGATGTTTTGTGAAATGTACCCTGTATCCGTGAAAGCCGCATCCCGGGAAGAAGCCCTGTCGAGGTTAGCAACGAAAATAAAGGATAAAGCCGCATTCATAGTGATGTCAGCCTGGTTCAGGGCTGCCCGGAAATCACCTTTTTTTATATTCTTGAGTACATTTAGCTTTGCATCATAAAAATAAATTCCATCATCGAACATTACATATACATCTATTTCCTGACGGTTTTGTGAAGATGGTACGGTTCTCCTGTCTTCCCTGTTAAAACCATACGCTGTCCAAAGAAGGTCCGAAAGCATTTGCTGTGGCATTTCCTTTTTTACATACGTACGTTCCGAACGCCGTTCATTCAATGTTTCCATCAATGGCTTCCCGGAAGTTTTCGATGGTGTGGGTAACTGGATATCCTGTGCGTGCAGGGTGAAAATAAAAGTTATTACTCCCAATAATGTTAAACCTCTTTTCATATCAATTTTATTTAAGTGAATAATCTTTTTTGACAAAAATACTAACTTCTTTGTTCTGTTTTCTTTTATTCAAAAAATAGAAGCACTTTTTTCTTTTTTTATAAATTTCTTATAATAAGTAGTATATACTGAAAGTATATATCCGCCTTTGCAGTCAGAAGTTTTACGGAGCGTTTTTAGTTGTTCCTATAAAAGTTGTCTTTATAAATAGAACAATATAGTTACATTTTCCCCATTATCTTATCGATAACCCGAGAGGTTCTTGCGCCACTCACCCCGGTAGAAGGGCATTTCCCGTTTCCTCTTAATTCTTCGATAATCGATTGAATGAGGGGCTGCTGGATATGTTGCGGATGTTCTGTGGTATAGAATTCCCTGCCTCTATGAGTAGCTAATTCAATAGGTTTAAAAGCGAAGGTATTAAAACGGATATATCCTTTTTCTCCGTTGATTTCTACTATATCTTTTTCCTCGCCTTCGGCTCCTGCATAATTCCATTGCCCTGTTCCCTGGATACCGGACTGAAATCTGAAAATAGCAGAAACCGTATCTTCAACCGGATACAGGTTTCCAAGGTTTGCGGAGAATCCTTTCGCTTCTGTGATTTCCCCCAATAGAAAGTCGAGGATATCCAGTGTGTGGGGAGCCATGTCATAAAAATATCCCCCTCCGGCAATTTCTTTTTTTACTCTCCAGGAATGGCTTTCGACGTTTTTATCCGATGGCAAAGGTGCTCTGCTGTATTGTATGGTTACGGTTTGAAGTTTACCTAATTCATTATTATCCAGTAATTCTTTTACTTTTAAAAAATAAGGAAGCGTCCGTCTGTAATAAGCCACAAAGAGCTTCCGGTTTGTCTCTTCCGCTACTTTCAGCATTTCCAGGCATTCCGGATAATTCATCGCCATGGGTTTTTCTACGTATACGGTTTTTCCGGCACGCATGGCTTTAATGGCATATTCTTTATGGCTTTCCGGGGGAGTAGCGATGTAAACAGCATCTATATCCGGATTTAGGATGATTTTGTCTGCTTCTGAATAATAAGAAGGTACTCCATGCCTTAACGCAAAGTCTTTTGCTTTCTGGTTATCTCTCCGCATGACAGCCACCAGAGAGGAATGTTCCGATTTATAAAATGCCGGTCCGCTTTTTACTTTACAGACATCTCCACAGCCGATTATTCCCCAGCGTATTTTATCCATAGATAATTAATGTGTTTATTTTCCCTCCCATACTAATGCACTGGCTCCTAATACTGCCGCATCCGCATGGTCATTGAGGGCTGAAATTTCAATTCTGGTTTTCCCCTGATAGATATTTAATAAAGACTGATTCATATATTTTCTTACCGGATTTAATAATAAGTCACCGGATTTTACTAATCCGCCAAAGAGCACAATCATTTCCGGGTCGGAGAAAGCAATATAGTCTGCCATGGCTTCACCCAGGACTTTTCCTGTATATTCGAATATTTCATGCGCCAGCAGATCTCCTTTTTCCGCATATTCTGCTACATCTTTGGAGCATATAAGGAGGTCTTCTTTGTATCCTTCCTGTTGTAATGCAAGCAGCCCTTTCTTTTTTCTGGCATCATAAATTTGTTTCAGGTTGCTGGGGTTATCTTTTTTACTTACTTCCAGAAATTCAATTGCTGTACGCGCAAGTCCTTTTGCTGAGACGTATGTTTCCGCACACCCGTATCTTCCACATCCGCATCGTCTGCCTCCGTTTCTTCTTACGATGATATGTCCCAGTTCTCCGGCCAGGCCATTATGTCCTCTTATTAGTTTTCCTTCGGCAATGATACCGCTTCCTAATCCGGTGCCCAAAGTAATCATAATAAAATTCGCTACCCCTTTTCCTTTTCCGTATTTCCATTCTCCTAAGGCAGCAACGTTCGCATCATTATCAAGGGAAGTAGGAAGATTGATTTTTTCTTCCATCATTTTTACGATTTCGATTTTCTCATCGCTCCAGGGAAGGTTCGGGTTCTTTTCAATCGTTCCGGAGCGATAACTGGCTGTAGGGGCTCCGATTCCGATTCCTTCTATCTTATTTAAAGTAAGAATTTCTTTTTTTTCTTCGATCAGATCTTCTATATTATTACATAAGGCAAGGATAAAATCTTTTACGTTTTTATGTTGATGAGTACGTACCGGATTTTCCCGGTTGGATACGATGATTTCTCCGTTTTTATCAACAATTCCGATTGTTGCACTTCCTCCTCCGATATCAATTCCAACAGCGTAATCTCTCATAAAGGTGCTAGTTAATAAATTTAATAAATAAAATTAAAATTCTATTTTTACTTTAGGTTTCAGGTTATCTTCCATTGTCCAGAAGTAAGCTTCTCCATGGGGAATATAAAATAATACTAATTCTTCACTATCGGCAGTCATTCCGAATTCTTTTAAAAAAGGTCGGTCTTCCAACGCTTTTTCTTTATATTTTCTTTCATTCAGGAATTCGGTTTTACCGGCAATTCTCAGCATAGTTCCTAATCCTTGTTCCGGTTTGTAAAAACAAACTTCCACGTTCGGGTTTTGTTGGAGTTGCGCCGGGATTTCCTTCACGGAAGCGGTTTGGAAATAAAACCCTGTTTCGTCTGCAAACCAGAATCCCAGTGCCCTTACCCGGGGCCGGTCATTTTCTATGGTTGCCAGGTAACAAACCGGATTTGCATTGGTGAATTGAATGCAATCTTGAATTGTCTTCATATTATTTGTTTTTTTATATGGTTTTTCTAATAATTCATGTATTTTCTGAGCTACATCTTCCATAAGCCACTTGGGAGTAGAAGTTGCGCCACTGATGCCAATGGAAGAAATATTTTTAAGATCGTCTTTCCGGATATCACTGGGTCCTGAAATTCTTATGGAATTAGGATTTGCGTCTTTACATTCTTCATAGAGTATTTTTCCATTGGAACTTTTTTCTCCACTTACAAAAAAAACAAGATCATAGGCTGAAGCGAATTTCCTGATATTGGGTATCCGGTTTGCTACCTGCCGGCATATCGTATCGAAATATTCGAAATCAACATCTCCGTTAATTCTTTCTTTTATTTCTTTGATAATTTCCGAAAATCCTTCCAGGGATTTAGTGGTCTGTGAGAATAATTTTATCGGCCGGGTAAAATCAATACGGGAAAGATCTTCCGGATTCTCGATTACAATTGCCTGATTCTGTGTTTGTCCGACCAGGCCATTTACTTCGGCATGTCCGGCTTTCCCATAAATTACAATTTGTGTATCCTTAGGATTTCTGTTATCATACGTCTTTTTTATTTTCCGTTGCAATTGTAAAACCACCGGGCATGTAGCATCAATAATACGGATGTCATTTTCTTTTGCGATGTGGTAGGTGGAGGGAGGCTCTCCATGTGCTCTTAAAAGCACTTTCGCATGTTTCAGCTTGCTGAGCCGGGCATGATTAATACTGACCAGTCCGATGGATTTCAGGCGCTCTACTTCATAACTATTATGCACAATATCTCCGAGGCAATATAAAATTTCATTATTCTTCAATTCATTTTCAGCCTGATGAATTGCATTTACTACTCCGAAACAAAAGCCGGAACCCTTTTCTATCTCGATTTTTACCATTTTAGTTGATTCGTTCTACAAATGTACAAATTATCTCCTCTGTTGTTTTCATTTAATGGAAAAGATAAAAAAATAAATTTTTATAATGGATTTTATACTAAAACTATTACTTTTGGCGTTTATATTCTGAAACCTGTGAAAAAATAACCCATTTGCCCACTTACGATACCAGCATGAAACAAGTTTCAATTTTTACAGTTATTATTTATTACTCTTTTTTAATTGTTTCCTTAATCTATGCTTTTACTTTTTTATTGTTTTATATTCCTTGCAGAGCAATAAATAAAATAAGAGAAAAGACAGTTGCAATGAAGTCAGATGCTCCAAAGGTATTTAATCATGGCTTGCCGGATTTTCTGAGTATTAAGCAGAAGAATATGGATTAATTTCCTGTTTTCTTTTTTAAGTAATAAACAAAAGAATAGGGTTTTCGATGAATCAAATAATCGGAATTCCTGTCATTCTCATATGCTTCTCTTTCAAAGCTTATCTGGAAATAAGCTTCTTTCCCATATAATACTAATTTATAGATCCATTCAAAAAGGTACCATACGTAAAACAGAAGGTAAAATAGTTCTTTCATTTGCGCTGAATGAATGGCTTCGTGATTCAGGATGGTTTTTGTAATTATTATCCCTTTCCTGACGAATAGGATTCCAAATAAGTTTATGGCAGCAAAATCTTTGGTTGGAATAATATTGTTATATATTAATTTCATCTTGTGTTTTTTATGTAAACGAAAAGAGGAAGTATTTGTTTATTTTCCTGATTTTACGGGAGGTATATACTGCATGTTGTTTATTTGAGTAAGTAATAATAAGTGTTTTATTAAAAAATAATAAAATGACGAGTTTTCATAAGGCCTTATAGGGGTATTCTTTCTGATTCTATTACCTGCAATTTTGCGGCTATGAAGCCCCTTCCATTCAACCCGCTTTGGGGTTGAACCACCCTGACAGGACTTTCCTTTCCCCCGTTTCACCGAGAAGCATGCGCATTCATCCCTCACGGGATTTTTCCTCAGGGACTGTTTAAAAGAGAATGCACATTGGAAATATAAAGCCCGAAGCCCGGCCCGCAGAAAGAAAGACCCTTTGGATATAAACAGGGGCTGAAATGCAACCAGTCTATAGAAGAAGCAAAATTACCCCGCTGCCCGCAAAACCGCAGGGTTAAATATTTATAACCCCCGGTGAAGCGTAGCGACCGGGAAATGGAAGGTCCTTACACCCATGCAACCCTGAAGCGGGTTGAATGATAAAAAGGTTGTCTCTTTAGATAAAGAGGTGAGATAATAAGTTTACTTTTTGGTTTATATTAATCCATTTTGAAAACAATAGGCAATGTATAATGTACATTTACAGCTTCTCCGTTTTCTTTACCTGGAATCCATGCAGGCATTCTTTTTACAATCCGTAATGCTTCCTTATCACAGGAAGGATCAATTCCTCTTACAATTTTAATGTCGTCAATGGTTCCGTCTTTTTTTACGACAAAACTGACCACAACTTTTCCCTGTATTTTGTTTTCGACGGCAATTGCCGGATAGATCAGATTATGAGAGAGGTATTTTAATAAAGAATCTTTTCCCCCTGGAAATTCGGGTGTTGAGGTTACTTCCTCAAAGGGCATTGCTTGTTCCTTTGATTCGCTTTTTATCGTCCGGGAAATAACATTATCCGGTTCTTTTATTTCGTCTTCCGGCTGGTACCCTTGTTGTGCATGGGAAAATGTGCCTCCGAGAATAAAGAGAGTGAAAGAAAATAAACACCATTTTCTTTTTAAAATTTTCGTCATAGGATCAAATATGTGGTACAATCTAATTTTCATTTGAGTAAGACAAAGATAAGCCAAATGAATATATAACGTCTATCATAAAGTGATTAATTAAAAAAGAGCGTTTTATTGATATACTTCATTGCGGTGTTTACTAGCCGTGTGCTGAGGCAGCACGGCTAATGACATGGCGCCACTCTGTGGCTTGTCGGTGAGATAGTTGTACCTGTAATTCTAATCCTTTCCTGCCCTGAGAGATAGCAAAATAGTAAAATCTGAAAAATCAGAAGTAAAACAGTTACGGAAAACGGATCGGAGAAAAGCAAGGCATCCTTATAGTGACAACATTGCCTTTAAAGCCGCGTAGCGGTGACAGATAAATAGCCGTGATGCCTCAACACACGGTTCGCTTGGTAGCAAAAAAAATGGTTGTCTCCCGACAACCAATCTTTTTATTAACCTTAAAATCTAATACTATGAAAAAATCACAATGCAAATATATTGTTGATTTTATTTCTTCCAAAATAAATTTTATCAAATATTGTTAAAGAGAAAGGGGTAAATCGTTAAAGATGGTTTATTGCTGTTTAGTGAATGGATGAATATATTAGGAGAGTTAGCCAACAAAAGAGTTTCTCTTTTATCATTTTCTTTTATGGTTTTGTTTTTTTGGAAATTGAAGAAAGGTATTTTTATTAAAGATGATATGTAAATTTTTTTCTCTAATGGTTTTATTCTTTTTTATAAAAATAAATTATCTACCTAATTGAATAAAAATACCCTTATAAGCAAAAAAGAATAAAAAATATTTTTGTCGGCTAATTTTTCCACTTATAATGTCAATTTTTACACATCTTTAATAGAAAATACTTTTATCTTTGCTCTTACTATTAATCTGATAGATTATATATTGCAGAGGTTAGCACAATTCAGTTATATCCGAGATTCGCATTAAACATTATAAGTCTGATTTTATTTATCTTCATAATAATATAATAATAAACAATGAAAAAAATACTTTATTTTATTTTATCTTCTTTTCTTTTGTTTGCGTGCGGGAATGATGAAAAGTCGGTAAAAATATCAGTTACCAATGATTCTCCTTTAGAAAGGATAAATGAGATCATTGAAATATCGTGGGCAGATATTAAAGAAAAGTTAGGACTGACAGATTCTTCTGTTATTGTAGTTTTAAATGATCAGCAAATTCCTTATCAGTTGATTACAGAAGGAAATAATGAGCCGGAGAAGTTAATATTTCCGGTAAATGTTCAGGCCGGCGAAACTGTTATCTATACGGTTAAAAGCGGAGATCCCGAAGATTTTACAGTAAAAACATACGGTCGTTTTGTCCCGGAACGGAAAGATGACTTTGCATGGGAAAATAATAAAATAGCTTTCCGTATGTACGGTCCGGCTCTCTTGCCTATTGATGGCCCGAGTAATGGGATAGATGCCTGGGTAAAAAGAACGGAAGAAATGATCATTGATAAATGGTATAAAAATGATTTGGCAGGTGTTGCTTCTTATCATATAGATCATGGGGAAGGACTTGATGGGTATAAAGTAGGACGTACGCTGGGTGCCGGAGGAATGGCTCCTTTTGTAAATGATACTTTATGGCTTGCAGAAAATTACGTTACTCAGGAATTATTAGATCAGGGGCCGTTAAGAACATCTTTCAGACTTACTTATAAACCCTTTAATGTAAATGGGGATAGTTCTGTGGTAGAAACTAAGATAATTAGTCTTGATGCCGATTCTTATTTTAATAAAGTAATAGAAAAATATCAGGGAATTAAAGCGGCTATTCCTGTAGCAGCAGGTATTGTTTTGAAAACAAATGAAGCGAAACCTGTGGATAAAACAGAAGATGCTGATCCTGCTTACAAAGCTGTTTTACAACCGGAAAAAGGATATGTTATCTATGCGGAAACAGCGGATAAAGCTGCTCCTGAACACGATAACGGAATTATTTATACGGCCGTTATATTTCCAACTCCTCTTAAAGAAGCTAAATTGGCAGAAAAACATGCTTTGGCTATTGTGGACTATCAACCGGAAGAAAGTCTGGTATATTACAATGGGGTAGGTTGGAGCAAAGCTGGTTTTAATTCGGAAGAAGAATGGGTAACGTATGTAGATCAATTTGCTGAAAAACTAAGAAGTCCGTTAAAAGTAAGTTTAAAATAAAAATTATTTCTTGCTTAAGGATATAGGATCAGTAAAACAAAATAATGAATGTATAAGATATTAGTGGGATTCAATTCACTAATATCTTTTTTTATACCTGTTTAGCAACTTTCCGGAAAACTCCTGCTTTAATAATATCTCATTTATTCTTTCTACAATGACTGGATGTATGGGATATAGATTTTGATTATCAGGTTCCATTAGAAAAAATAAGGATTCATCCCGATTATTTTTACATTCAATGTTGAATTGGAGTTTTCGTTGCTTCCGAAGGTAGATTTTGTACGGTGAGTTAATTAATTAAAATCTATCTTTTCAGGGATGATATCTACTTTTATGTAATATATAAAAAAAGGTTGTCTCCCAACAACCAATCTTTCATTAACCTTAAAATCTAATACTATGAAAAAAATCACAGTACAAATATATACATATATTCATATTCCGACAAGGTGAAATTCTCAAATCATGTTAAAGAAATAGCGCAAAAATGATAAAAAATATTAATTTTTTTTATTCTACGTATTGTTTGGAAAATATCTTATCAATAAAGAAACATAAATCCCGGAAAAGTCTTTCACTTTTCCGGGATTTATGTTTCTTCGTGGCATTCAAGTATATTGTTTATATCGTTTTCCGTAGGCTTTTTTCTATTAATCCCGAAGCATTCTTATTTTAACAGGGTTGAGAATATCTTCTTTCCATGCTTCCAGGTATTTAAAAAAGTCTTCCGGGTTTTTATATCCGAATTCTTCTTTTTCTGCAGCAGCCGTAATATAGTAACTGATCTGGAAATCTTCATTATTATTTAATAGGAAAAGATGATTTACATTATCTTCTACATTTTTTTCACTGATATATTCTTTTGGAACAAATACACCTAATCCTACTGTTTCCTTTGCGTATTTTATGGTGTCGTTTACCGGCCAGTCTGTTCCCCATATTCCCAATAATCCGTCGTTGTCTGTGAATAACTCCGAATCAGGCAGTTTTTGCACCCCTGTAGCAAATAATATATCTTTTGGAAGCATTTTTACTTCGTCTTCTTCTTTTTGGAACAGAATATTCATCACCTCTACATCTCTATGGCCTGCATACATAATATAGCGGCTTACCATAGTGAATTTTTCACCCATATACTCCCAACCGTGAGAAGTCATATCCACAATTGTTCTTACAGGACCGTTGGAAATTATCCTTGCATCCCTGTTATCTACCGGAGAAATATGGATTGCTTTTTTACCGTTCCAGCCTTTTAGTGTACCTACTCCTACACTTCCACTCACCCGGAGGATATCATCCCCGTATTTTTTTTCCAGTTGTTCATCTGTCGGATACCAGTTTGTTTCCTGTAATTCGAGCCTTTTTATTTTTTTTCCGTATAGATCAACTGTTTGTTTTTGATCAAAGTAAATTCTATAAGCCATTAATTCGGACTCGAAAGCAGGGCCATGGTGATGAAAGGCGTTATAAAGATCTCCTGTTTCAGATGCTGCGGTAATTACAGGTTTAAAAGATTTTTCAGAGTCTTTTTCCAGTAACTGAGCATGGACTTTATTGGGATATCGTCCGGCCACAGATTCTTCTACCGACAATTCAATTTTAAGTTTTTTTGCTTCGAGGGGCTTCATGTTAATTACAAATGCCAATTCATCGAATGTTCCATTCGCATCCAAATCATCCAGTTGGGAAGGTATTTCCTGCCTTTTATCCCATACTGTTGCTGATTTTATTATTACATCCGAAAGTTTTAAAACAACGGGGGCATTTTCTTTTGGTGTATTTGAAAGATTTGTAACAACTATTTCAAAGTTTTTTTTCCCGGCTTCAATGATAAACTGGGCATGTGTAGAAAAGCAAACCAAAAAAGAGAAAATAAGAAGAAAAGTAATTTTTGTAGTTGATTTCATATGATAGTTGTTTAAAATTTGCTGTAAAAATACGATAAATTATCCTATTCATTTTGTTAAAAGGATAAAAGAATATTTATAATGAAATGAAAATATTGTTAATAGGATATCTTCATATAAAATATAGTACATACATTTTTTCTAACGGCAAACTTTCCTAATTAATTGCAAATAAGAGGTTTTGTTAATTTCTGTAATAAAATTCTGAAAGGCAGCCATCTGAATAAGGTATTGAAGAGGAAAATGATTAATTTTGTGCGCTCTTTTGAAATAATAAACAGATAGATAAATAAAGGAACAATAAAAACTTTAAATTGTTTAATGGTTTTAGGAGTGGTGTGCTTTCAAAAAAAAGAATCGTGAAATTAAAAAAGGTATGTATATATTGCTCTTCGAGTTCACAAATAGAAAGTGTTTATTTTAAAGATGCGGTGCGTCTGGGGCATCTACTGGCAAAAAATAAACTGGAAGGTATTTGTGGGGGTGGGGTACAGGGACTAATGAGAGCTGTATCCGATGCTGTAATCGAAAAGGGCGGTAAGATGACAGGAATAATTCCTCGTTTCATGTATGAGGAAGGCTGGGGAAATGCTACTCTGAGTGAAGTCATAATCACCACTTCTATGCATGAGCGCAAAGAGAAGATGGCCAAAGTAGCAGATGCCATTATTGCTTTGCCCGGAGGTTGCGGTACGTTGGAAGAACTCCTGGAAATTATCACCTGGAAACAGTTGGGCATTTTTAGCGGGCCTATTGTTATTTTAAATACAAATAAATATTTTGACCCGTTACTTGAAATGCTATCGAGAGCTATTAAAGAAAATTTTATGAGAGAAAATCAGGCAGCTATATGGTCTGTTGCAGAAACTCCGGAAATAGCAATTGAAAAAATCTTATATGCAGAAAACTGGCTAGAAAATCCCAGGCAATTTGCATTAATTTAATTACTAATTTTTATGCCAGATAGTTTACACTTTTCTTACCCTTTTTTACAGAGTTTCCGGAATAAGAAAGTTCTTTCAGAAGATAAACAGGATAATCTTATATTGCAAAATGATTCTTCTTCTGTTTCATCTTCCTCTCTTCCGCCTATTTTTTCTTTTTCCAATGATGAGGACATAAATTATCTGGAAAAGCCGGAAAATTTCTTTTTTTCTTTTACAAAACCTTTTAATACTGAAAAAAGATTGGAGTATGAAGGAATATTAAGACCATATTCTTTTAAAATGTCCAGCGGAATTACTTTTTTGATGCTTATTTGTTTCTTCCTTTTTGTTATTATTTATAAGAAAGGAGGAGATTATATAGTACAGATGACCCAAAATTTGTTTGGCCAGACAGAGAGAGATAGTATTTTTGTTGATAGTACGACCAGTAGTGAATATCAAATTAAGTTTTTTTTGCTTCTGCAGTCTACTATTTGTCTGGCTGTGTTTTTCTTTATATTTATAAAATCATCGGCTGGAAGTAATGTCTTTTTGCCGGATAAGTATATAATTATTAACTTATTGTTAGGAATTGGAGTCATTCTTATATTCTGGTGCCTGAAATGGTTAATGAATAAGTTTATCGGTTATATATTTTTTGATAATCAGCTTACGGAAAATTGGCAAAGTAATTATTTTTTCGCAATTGGCTTACTTGGAACTTTATTTTTCCCCGTTTTACTATTTATAATAAATGCTCAGAATGAGGTATTAATCCATCTTTCAACAAATCTCTTTTTTCTTTTGTTCGGTTTAGGTTTTTTAATTTTTGCGTTTAAAGGAATTAGGGTTTTTTTAGTAAAACCGTATGGTTTTTTCTATTTTATGTTGTACTTTTGTGCTCTCGAAATAATACCCTACATTGGGCTTTATATGGGGTTAATTTATATAACTAACTTCGTTTAAATTACTACATTTTATGGCCGTAAAAATAAAGAAACTTCTCGTATCTCAGCCAAAACCGTCATCTGAAAAATCTCCGTATTTTGATATTGCAGAAAAATATGGCATTTCTATTGACTTTCGACCTTTTATTAAAGTAGAAGGGGTAAGTGGAAAAGATTTTCGTCAGCAAAGAGTTTCGATTTTGGATCATACTGCGGTAATATTTACTGCACGCACGGGAGTTGATCATTTCTTTCGTTTGTGTGAAGAGCTACGTGTAACTGTTCCGGAAACGATGAGATATTTCTGTGTTACAGAATCTATTGCTTTGTATTTGCAAAAATATATTGTATACAGGAAACGTAAAATATCTTTTAGTAGCACTGGTAAGCTGGAGGGATTAATGCCTTCTATTATGAAATATTCTTCGGAAAAATTTTTGTTACCTCTTTCTGATGCACATCAGGATGATTTGACGAATTTGTTGGATAGTAAGAAAATTAATTATACCAAAGCTATTATGTATAAAACCGTAAGTAATGATTTTTCTCCTGAAGAAAAATTTGATTATGATATGGTTTTGTTTTTTAGTCCTTCAGGTATTGCTTCCTTGCTGAAAAATTTTCCGGATTTTGAACAAAACGATTTAAGAATCGGATGTTTTGGAAAAACAACCGCAAAAGCTGTGAAAGATGCAGGATTGCAATTGGATTTAGAAGCTCCGACTCCTGCAGCTCCATCGATGACTTCTGCATTAGAATTATTCATTAAGGAAAATATTAAAAACGGAAAGAAGTAATTTGTAATTAACTTTTTTGATTAAAAAGATAAAAATTCCCGAAAGAATAGTTTTTTTAAACTACTTTTGGGAATTATTTTTATGGAAAAACATCAGAAATATACTTTTAAAAAAACAGAAAGATTATCAAATGAAAAATTGATTGGTAATTTATTTACTAAAGGAAAATCTTTTGTTGTTTATCCGATACGTGTGGTGTATTTAATTGAGCAAGACTCGGTTCATACAGGACAAAATGTAAAAGTCCTGGTTAGTGTTTCAAAAAAAAAGTTTAAATCTGCTGTTAAGAGAAATCGGATTAAAAGGCTGATAAGAGAAGCATATCGTTTAAATAAACCCGCTTTTAATTCTACACTGGCAGCCAAAAATAAAGGATTGTCAATTGCTTTTATTTATCTGGATAGTGAAATAAAGGACTATTATCTGATAGAAAAGAAAATGATTGAAATATTTCAAAAGTTGACCAAAGAGATAAAATGAAAAAAATAATCTCCTACTTTTTTCTTTTGCCTGTTTATTTTTATCGGTATGCTATTTCTCCTTTGAAACCTGCGACTTGTCGTTTTGTTCCCACTTGCTCTCAATATGCAGTTGAGGCAATAAAAAAGCATGGTCCTTTAAAAGGAAGCTGGTTAGCTATGAGACGTTTGATACGCTGTCATCCATGGGGTGGTAGTGGATATGATCCTGTTCCTTAAGCTCATTATCTTCATCTTCTTCATCCTCATCTTCTTTTATAAGAGGTTTTTGAGGTCCTTCTTTTCTTAGCATTAATGCTGTTAAAAGTCCACTGATTGCACCGGATAAATGTCCTTCCCAGGAAAGATTGGGTTTAATTATTTCAGCGAAAGGGAAAATACCCCAGGTTGTACTGCCGTATAAAAATACTACTACTAAAGAAACAGCCATTAAAGGGGCATATCTTCTTAATATACCACTGAAGATAAGAAAGAAAGTTAATCCATATATTAATCCGCTTGCCCCCATATGTATTCCTGGTCTGCCAATAAACCATAAAAGGACTCCGGTTGTTATCATTATGCTTAATATTGCACGCCATGCTATTTGATTATAAAAATAAAAAAGTAGCCAACCCAGAGTGAGGATAGGGAGTGTGTTATTCCAGAGGTGTGACATGTCTGAATGTACAAAGAAATGAAATGGAATACCAATAAGTCCTTTTAAAGACAACGGTAAAATACCCAGAAATGAAAGATTCCACTCCATTCCTGCTTTCAATATTTCAATTAACCAGAGCATAAAGATGAAAAGGAAAGGGTAAATGGCGGAATATATTATTCTTTTTTTTTCAAATGATAGTTTCATTATTTTACATATTAGATAATATGAACAAAATTATCGAAAATATTTAGGATTATAGGTGTTTTATTAAATTATAAATTTTAAGACAGGAAAGTGCATATTATTTTATAAGTTAGTAACTTTGTTTTTATTTTATGGAATATAGTGTGTATAATATTTAACGTGTTATATTTTTTTGCAAATTTTTCAATAGAAATTTGATAAAGTTTAAAAAAGTATTAACTTTAATTTTTAATTATTGCTCTTTCCCTAAATAAGAAAATGAAAAAAGGTAGGTATATAGTAGTGTCGACATTAAAGGGAATTCTATCGACGGGAAGAATAAAATTATTATTTAAACCGAATTTTATTTTGTTTGATTTACAACAAAAGAATTTAGTTATAAATAACACTAAGAATTCTCCTATTCCAATTCGGAAAGTACTTGGAATAGATCTTATTTATCATAGTTATTGTGCTGATTTGGACATAGAAACAACCGGAGGTATTATTTCGGTAAAATCTCTGGATATCGGACGGGCTCAACATATGAGAGATATATTAAATATACATATATGGAAAGCTCTACATGGAAATAGTTGATATTCTTTTATAAAAAAAGATCCTTTTATTAAACTTTTCCTTTTGTAAAGCGTTTTATTATATATAATATATAAATATAAGGTTTACTCTTAACTCTTAAAAACATTAGTAATTATGAAAACAAACGCTTTATTTGCTTTTTTAGCCGGAGCTGCGGCTGGAGCTGTTTTTGCTTTATTATATGCACCTGATAAAGGTGAGAAAACGCGTCAGAAACTGGCAGATAAGATTAAAGAAGGTGCCGATTACGGAAGTGAAAGCGTAAATGAGATGATCGGTAAAATTCAGGAAAAAGCAAAAGAAGGAATTGAGAAAGTAAAAGAGAGTATTGACAAAGTTTCTCAGGAAGCAGCAAAATAAGTTAAATAAAAAGCTTCTTTTAACTTTTTGGTTTTGTTCATAAGTAGTTATAGAACGAACAGGGATTTCTATGTCAATAAATTATTACTAAAGGAAGGTGTATAATTCTGTTAGTTATTAACAAGGAGAATTTTTTATGGAGAAAGAAGGAAAATTTACAAAGTCTTTTCAGGATTTAAAAGAGTATGCAAAAATGTATAGCGATGTATTTCGTTTAACTTTGGTGGAAAAATCTTCAAAACTTTTATCCCTGATAATAATCATTTTTGTTGTTTTACTCTTGACGGTAATCACCTTATTTTTCTGTTCTCTTGCATTAATGTATAAATTAGCAGACATTTGGCATAGTCAGGCTTTAGGTGCTTTAGGAATGGCTGGTATTTATTTGATTCTTATAGGAGTAATCTATATATTCAGAGAGAAAATATTTATTAATCCATTAATAAGGCAGTTTAGTCAGATTTTATTTGATGTAGATGAACCTGAGGAAGAAGAAATTAAAGAAGATTTAACTAACCCATGTGAATATGATTCCTAATAATACATATTATCGTGATTTGAAGGACCTGGATGCCCTGAAATCAGAAAAAAAACTTCTTAAGAAAAAAATAAAAAGGCAGGAAGAAGTTTTACAGGAGAATTGGCTGGAAATCAAAAAACCTTTTCGTTTGGCTAATGTGGCTTTATCGGTAGCAAGCTTTGCTATTCCGACAAAGAAAGCCAAATGGTTGCCTATGTTTTTATCAGGAGTTCAATTTGCTACTTCTTTGATGAAAAAGCGTAAGTAAATTTTTAAAAAGGGAAAAGAAAATAAATTTTACGAGGCTTTATTGATAGGCTTGTATTTCTCTACTGATATAAAAATACAAATATGTAAAAGGGGATTGTCCGAATTAAGACAATCCCCTTTTTATATATTACTTTTTTTGATCAATAATCCAATTTTTAGCATTGATAAATCCTTCTATCCAAGGGCTTATTTCATCTTTGTTTTTTCGATTATAAGGATAGTACGCCCACTGCCAGGGGAAAATTGCTCGTTCTATATGTGGCATCATTGCTAAATGACGTCCATTTGAAGAACATATTCCGGCAATTGCATCCGGAGAACCATTCGGATTTGCCGGATAGGCATTGTAAGAATAATTGGCTATTACATTATAATGATTGATATTTTCCGGTAGAGAAAATTTTCCTTCTCCATGTGCAATCCATATACCGAGCTTACTACCGGCAAGAGAACCAAACATCACGGAATTGTTATCAGGAATTGTAACCCCCACGAATTGAGATTCAAATTTATGAGAATCATTATGCAGCATTTTGGGATGTTTTTTATCTTCCGGACAAATTAATTCTAATTCCATCATTAACTGGCAGCCGTTACATATTCCTAAACTTAATGTATCAGGTCGGGAATAAAAGTTCTCTAATGTCTTTTTAGCCTGTTCATTAAATAAAAATCCACCGGCCCAGCCTTTTGCAGATCCTAATACATCAGAATTTGAGAAGCCTCCGCAATATACAATCATATTTATGTCTTCAAGCGTTTCTCTTCCGGAAATTAAATCTGTCATATGGACATCTTTTACATCAAAGCCGGCAAGATATAATGCATAAGCCATTTCCCGGTCTCCGTTTACACCTTTTTCCCGGATAATTGCTGCTTTTATTCCGGAGTTTTCTTTTCTGTTAAGTGATAGATTAAAAGATGATAATTTTCCAGTGAAGTGGACGGGAAAAGTAAATTGTAAAGATTGATTTTTGTAATTTTTAAATCTTGCTTCTGCACATTCTTTTCCACTTTGCTGAATATCTAATAAATAAGAAGAAGAAAACCACACATCTCTCAATGCATCAATGTCAAACTTAAATAATTGATTATCTTTTTGAACAGAAATAATTCTTGAATCTGCCAGATTTCCTATTAAAATGGCATTTATTCCTTTTTCGGAAAATATTTTTTCTACTACGGTTTTCTCTTTTACCTGAATAATGATTCCCGGATTCTCGCTGAATAGGATTTTAATAATATCTTTTTCTGGTAAATCATTTAAATTTATCTGTAGTCCTCCCGCCGTATTAGCAAAACACATTTCTAAAAGAGCAGTGATCATTCCCCCTGCAGAAATATCATGGCCTGCCAAAATTATTTCTTTTTCAATTAATTCCTGAATAGTGTTAAATGCACGAATGAAATAATCTGCATTTTTAACCGTTGGAACATCAGTTCCTATTTTATTTAAAGATTGGGCAAAAGCAGAGCCTCCAAGTTGAAATTCATCAAAAGAAAAATCAACATAGTAAAGGACAGTATCTATATCATTGGTGATTACCGGAGAAACAGTTTTCTTTATATCTGCAACTTCAGCGCCAGCGGATACGATTACAGTGCCCGGAGACAATACTTTATTATCTCCGTATTTCTGTGTCATTGATAAACTATCTTTTCCTGTCGGAACATTTATTCCTAGCCGGCAGCAAAAATCACTAAGCGCTTCTACAGCTTTGTATAATCTTGCATCTTCTCCTTTATTCCTGCAAGGCCACATCCAGTTTGCGGATAAGGAAACCGATTTAATATCACTATTCTTTAAAGATGCAAACACAATATTTGTAAGTGCTTCTGCTACGGCTAAAACAGAACCTTTTTCCGAGTCGGCTAAAGCTGCCTGAGGGGCATGTCCGATGGAAGTTGCGATTCCGGTTTTCCCTTTATAATCCAGACTTACTACTCCACAATCACTTAATGGTAATTGGATTTCACCCTGGCATTGTTGATGGGCAACCTTTCCGGTAACAGAACGGTCTACTTTATTTGTTAACCAGTCTTTACATGCTACCGCTTCCAATTGTAATATATTTTCAAGATAAGACTGAAGCTCATCCTGCTGATAGGATGGATTTTCGTATTTTTCATTTATTGTCTCATCCTCCATAATAGTACGGGGAGGTTTTCCGAACATATATTCCAGTTTAAGGTCAATGGGTTTTTCTCCATCTTCCTGTTCAAATACGAATTCCATATCTCCGGTGGTTTCTCCAACTACATACATCGGAGCTCGTTCTCTTTCAGCAATTTTCCTGATTTTATCCAGGTCTTTTTCCTTTACCAGTAATCCCATCCGCTCCTGACTTTCGTTTCCGATAATTTCTTTTGCGGAAAGAGTCGGATCACCTATCGGTAACTTACTCATTTCAATCTTACCACCTGTTGATTCAATAAGTTCTGAAAGGCAGTTCAGGTGTCCTCCGGCACCATGGTCATGAATAGAAATAATGGGGTTTTCTTCATTTTCTGCTAAAGCACGTATAACATTTGATACCCGTTTTTGCATTTCCGGGTTAGCCCTTTGTACAGCGTTCAATTCTATTGCATTCTGATATTCTCCCGTATCTACAGAAGAGACAGCGCCACCACCCATACCAATTCTATAATTGTCACCACCCATGACAACAACTTTTTCCCCTATGGATGGTTCTCCTTTTAAACTGTCTTTTATATTGCCATAACCAACACCCCCGGCAAGCATGATAACTTTATCATAAGCAACGTTTTTATAATTTTCTGAGTGTTCGAAGGTAAGAACAGAACCACAAATAAGAGGTTGTCCGAACTTATTACCAAAATCGGAAGCTCCATTAGAAGCTTTTATTAATATTTGTTCTGGAGTCTGGTATAACCATTTACGTGGAGAAAGGGATTTTTCCCATCCTCTGTTAGCTTTAGTTCTGGGATAGGAAGTCATATAAACCGCTGTTCCTGCGATCGGAAGACTGGCTTTTCCTCCTCCCAGACGGTCTCTGATTTCTCCGCCGGTACCTGTCGAGGCCCCATTGAACGGTTCAACTGTGGTAGGGAAATTATGAGTTTCCGCTTTCAGAGAAATAACAGTCTGGATATCTTTTGTTTCAAAGAAATCAGACTTATCATTGCTAATAGGGGCAAATTGTTCAGCGATCGGACCTTTATTAAAAGCCACATTATCTTTATAGGCAGAAACAAGATCATTCGGATTTTCTATAGACGTTTTTTTAATTAACATAAAAAGAGAACTTTCTTTTTCTTCTCCGTCTATAATAAAGGTTCCATTAAAAATTTTATGCCTGCAATGTTCTGAGTTCACCTGCGAAAAACCGAACACTTCACTGTCGGTTAAAGGGCGATTTATTTTTTTGCTTACTTCATTTAAATAGTCTATTTCTTCCTGACTTAAAGCTAAGCCTTCTTTTATGTTGTAAGCAGAAATGTCTTCTATATAATATATTGGGTCTGGTTTTTTATTAATGGTGAAAATTGATTGGTCAAGATTGTGGTATATTCTTTGCAACATCGGATCATGGGATGCATTTTCATCTATTACAGGAAAATATTCTTCAATCCTTTTTATTCCATTAATTCCCATATTCTGGGTAATTTCTACTGCATTTGTAGACCAGGGAGTGATCATTTCTTTTCTTGGCCCGATAAACCACCCGGTAACTTCTTTATCATTAAGAAAGGAAGCTTCACTGAAAAGCCATATAAGTTTATGAATATCTTTTTGATCCAGAGGTTGATTAATTTCTACAGCAATGATATTTTGTTGGAGGGTCTTAAAAAAAGCAATCATTTTATTGAATTAAAAATTGATGATTATTTTAGTGTGCAAAGATATTGAGAAAATACGAGATGAGCGTGTTTTATTATCATAAACTTTGAGGATTATAAATTATTTTATTATCAATAAACATATGTAAGCCATGTTGTATTAACAATATTATTTTTAGTCTTTATTTTTATCCATTTGTTTAATTCGTAACATACAAATGCCGACCCAGCTTCTAATAACGCTCCGGCAATGACATCGGACGGATAGTGAACACCTTTCTGAATTCTGGAAAAGCCTACAGAGGTCGCCCAGAAATAGGAAGGGGTAATAATATACCACTTCGGATATTTTAAAGTCAATGCAGTTGCCAGTGCAAATGCCACTGAACTGTGGGAAGATGGAAAAGAATAAGAATCTTCTTCCTCATCATTCTTTATTAATACAGGATGAGATTTATAAGGCCTGTTTCTATCAAAAATATCTTTTAATATCCAGGAAGAAAGAAAGCTTATGGAAACACTTGCCCCAATATAAATAGACTCTTCTTTAAGGGATTGGTTTTTTTTCAATCAGAGAATAGAGAAACATTCCAACCGGTAGACCGATGGAAATTACAGGTGCACTTAGAGAAGAGAAATCACAATATCCGTTTATAAAGGGGCTGTCTAAATTATGTATAGACTCTAATATATCTCTATCAATAGTACGAATACTTTGTGCCTGTACTATGAAAGGTAATAAAATTAAAAATAAAGACCCGAAAAGATGTTTCTTTATCATATGCCTTTTTTTAAATTAATTTGCCACAAAAATATCATTTATTATTGAAAATACTTGGTTGAGTTTTATTTAAATAATCACATAAGGTATAGAAATAAAAATCCTATAGATAAAATCCAAAATGGTTATTTTTGATTTTATCTATAGGATATTATATGGTAATTTTTTAATCTGACAGAATATATTTATTATTGATTTTCTTCTTGTTTCTTCTCCGGATTTTCTCCTTCGGTTTTTTCTGTAGAATTTTGAATGATCTGAACTGTTTTAGCCAAATCTTTTAATACTTTATTTAATTCTGTCGTTACACTGTTTATGCGTTTTTGTATTTTTCCTTTAATATAAAATGGCACAGTTTCGTCTATATGTGGATCATGAATACTGGAAAAGACTTTTCCATCTTTCTCTAAATCATCGAACCAATAAGAGATGGGAACAGCCAATACTTCCGAAACACGTTCTAATACTTCCACTTTCATAGACCTGTTTCGAATCATTTGGTGCAAACCTTGCTCGGTAATATTAATTCTTCTGCAAAAATCTTTTATAACGATTCCTCTTTTTTCTAATTCTGGTTTTATTTTGTCGTAATTCATAATGAAAAAATTAATAATATATGACGGTTAAATAGAAGTTTTCTAACATTATAAAATAACAGCATATTTCTATTCATATCTTTTTTAAGTACTAAAAAGTTTTACTTATTTTTTATCTGGAATAACCTTCAATAGTTTAAATTAATTTTATGTCAAAGTATGATGAAGATACACAATTTAATTGTTTAATAACCTTAATCCATTTAACTCACAGTTAAAATATTTGGAAATGAAAATAAAATATGGTTTTATTACCTCGTATCTACAAAATGATGCAATTAGATCATTTACTTTGCAATACAAAATTGCTGTTTATTTATTTTTTCTCAAAATTATAATAGTTTTTTTACTAATAAATTATGATAATTTAACTAATTGTAGATTATTTTAGTATAAATGTTTGTTTTTATTCTTTTTTCCCATTATTAAGAATAGATAATAAAAGAAAAAATAGAACTGAACTTTCCTTCAAGATGGCGGAATAATTTTTATGAAAATAATTTTATTTTTTTCTTCCCCTGAAAATTATAGAAAAGAAAAAATATTTTATTATTCATTTATTATTTAGTTTGATAGGTTTTTTCATGTAAAAGTTTAATTATTAAAATATATTTTGCAAAAGTTATTGTTTGCTAAATTTTATTAAGACAGTATGATAAATTATTAGATAATGGGAGATAGAAAACATTCCTTTTCTTAATGCCTTTCATGTAGGTTAAAATCATTTTGAACTAATAACATAAAAGGATAAAATTTGTCTATTATTATCTAATAGGTAAACATATATATAAGTATTAAAAATTATTTTTAACTTTGCCCTCTACTATGGGTAGGATTTTAGCAATAGATTATGGTCAGAAGAGAACAGGAATTGCTTCTACTGATCCATTACAAATTATAGCTAATGGATTAGGGACATTCCCTTCTGATAAAATAATGGATTTTCTTAAAGAATATATATTAAAAGAATCGGTTGAATTATTTATAGTAGGAATGCCCTATAAGATGAATAATGAACCTTCTGATAATATGCCATATGTATTATCTTTTGTTAAGAAACTTAAGAAAGTATTTCCTTCCATACCTGTAGAATATGTAGATGAAAGATTTACTTCTAAATTAGCTAAACAAGCAATTTTAAGTGGTGGGGTAAAAAAAATGAAGCGTCGGAACAAAGCATTAATAGATGAAATCAGTGCCGTCATCATTTTACAAACTTATTTAGAAAGTAGAAAATAAATTAAAACACATTTTAAAGTTAATGATTTTACCTGTTTATTTATATGGTAATCCGATTCTTCGGAAAGTTGCGGAAGATATTACAGCTGATTATCTGGAATTATCAAAGTTAGTTGAGAATATGTTCGAAACAATGTACAATGCCGAAGGCGTAGGATTAGCAGCTCCGCAGATAGGGTTAGGTATTCGTGTGGTTGTAATAGATCTGGATATAATTTCTGACGATATTCCTGAATTGAAAGGATTTAAAAAGACTTTTATAAATCCACATATTCTTGAAAAAAGCGGAGAAGAAGTCAGTCAGGAAGAAGGATGTTTAAGTTTACCGGGAATTCATGAGTCAGTAAAACGTTCTTCCAGAATAAGATTACAATATATGGATGAAAATTTTATTCTGCATGATGAAGTTTTTGAAGGATATAAAGCGAGAGTAATTCAACATGAATTTGACCATCTGGATGGGAAGATGTTTATAGATCATACTTCCCCTATTCGGAAGCAGTTGATAAAGAGTAAACTCAATAATATCGTATCAGGAAAAGTAAATTGCTCTTATAGAACAAAATCTGTAAGAAAATGAAATAATAAAGGTTGTCAGAAATTTTATTTTCCTGATAACCTTTGTTATTTTTTCATATTAATGCATTTAAAGTAAATTAATACTAATTGAAATGACTTCTTTAAAGAAAAATATTCTTGATTTAAGAGAAAAAAGGCAATTGTTCAACAAGGAGGAGGAGAAGAAGCAATTGAAAAGCAGGTCGCTATGGGAAAGCTTACAGCTCGTCAGCGAATTCTTGAATTATTGGATAATGATTCTTTTCATGAATATGACCTATTTGTTGAACACGGTGTCCATGATTTTGGGATGGACAAAAAAGTGTTGTATGGAGATGGAGTAATTACAGGAACAGGTACAATTTTCGGTGCACCTGTTTGTATATATGCTCAGGATTTTACGGTGGCCGGAGGGTCGCTAGGATTAATGCATGCTCGTAAGATCACCAAAATAATGGACCATGCATTGAAAATGAAAATGCCTATTATTGGTATTAATGATTCCGGAGGTGCCCGTATTCAGGAAGGTGTTGCTTCTTTGGCCGGTTATGGTGAAATTTTTTACAGAAATACGATTGCCTCTGGTATTATACCCCAGTTGTCAGTGATACTTGGGCCATGTGCGGGAGGTGCTGTTTATTCTCCTGCGTTAACGGATTTTGTATTTGTAGTAGAAAATATTTCTAAAATGTTTATTACAGGTCCAAATGTAATCAAAACAGTGTTAGGGGAAGATATTTCAATGGAGGATCTGGGAGGAGCGAAAGTGCATGCTGAAATAACCGGGAATGCTCACTTTTATGCACAAAGCGAAGCGGAATGTTTTGAACAAATAAAGAAACTAATTTCTTTTATACCCTGGAGTAATAAGCAGAAAGCTGAGAAAATTGAGCCAAAAGAACCTGCTTTTGATAAAAGAATAGAAGATATTATTCCATCTGATGCAAAAGAACCTTATGATGTAAGGGATATTATAAAATCGGTAGTAGATGATTCGGATTTCTTTGAAATACAGGAATTGTTTGCTGGAAATATTGTGATTGGTTTTGGAAGAATGAATGGAGAAACAGTAGGTTTTGTGGCGAATCAACCTATGGTATTAGCCGGAGTATTAGATTGCGACAGCTCGGATAAAGCTGCAAGGTTTATACGTTTTTGTGATTCTTTTAATATCCCGATTATAACTTTTGAAGATATGCCGGGATATTTACCTGGTGTAGATCAGGAGCATGCCGGAGTAATAAGACACGGAGCGAAAGTATTGTATGCTTATTCTGAAGCTACTGTTCCTAAAATTACCGTAATTTTGCGAAAAGCCTATGGAGGAGGATATATTGCAATGAATTCCAGACATCTTGGTGCCGATTTTATGTTTGCCTGGCCTTCAGCGGAAATTGCTGTAATGGGCCCGGAAGGAGCTGCGAATATTATTTTCAGAAAAGAAATAATGGAAGCAGAAGATCAGAATGCTATGAGGCAGGAGAAAGTAAAAGAATATATTGAAAAATTTGCAAATCCATATGTTGCTGCTTCAAAAGGTTATATTGATTCTGTAATTGAGCCGACAGAAACAAGAACTTTATTATTACATGCCCTGGAAGTATCTAAAAATAAAGAGGAGATAAGACCGGAGAAAAAGCACGGACTTCCTCCGTTTTAAGAACTTTTGTATAAAGATTGATTTGTATTAAATTAATTATAATACTCTTTATTTTAGAAAAATAATGGATGAAAATAAGAATATAGAAGATTATAATCTGGTTGAATTTGTTGTAACAGCAAGGAAATATAAAACTACCCTTACAAAAAAATATCAACAAAGACAAAAGTGGGAAAAACCGGTAATAGGACAAATAAAGTCGTTTCTACCGGGAACTGTAATGTCCTTATGTGTAGAAAAAGGACAAAAAGTAAAAGAAGGTGAGCTGATATTGGAACAGGAAGCAATGAAAATGCTTAATCAGATTACTGCCCCGATTTCCGGAATTGTAACAGAGATATATGTAGAAGTCGGACAAAAAGTACCGAAGAATTTTCTGATGATCGAAATAAAATAAAAATAAATTTATAACCTATGTCAAAAGTAGCTCTTATTACTGGAATAACAGGGCAGGATGGTGCCTATTTAACGGAGTATCTGTTAAAAAAAGGATATACGGTTCATGGTATCAAACGTCGTTCTTCTTTGTTCAATACAGATCGGATTGATCACTTATATCAGGATCCTCACGTAGTAAACAGAAATTTAATACTGCATTATGGGGATTTAACGGATTCTATGAATATTACCCGTATTATTCAGGAAACACAACCTGATGAGATATATAATCTTGCGGCAATGAGTCATGTAAAAGTCAGTTTTGACTCGCCGGAATATACTGCAAATGCTGATGGTATCGGAACTTTGCGTATATTAGAAGCGGTTCGTTTGTTAGGATTGACTAATAAGACCCGAATATATCAGGCTTCTACATCTGAATTATATGGGTTGGTACAGGAAGTCCCTCAAAAGGAAACTACACCCTTTTATCCCCGCAGTCCTTATGCGGTAGCTAAGTTATATGGTTACTGGATAACAGTTAATTATAGAGAGGCATATAATATGCATGCTAGTAATGGAATATTGTTTAATCATGAATCTCCGATTCGAGGGGAAACTTTTGTAACCCGGAAGATAACCAGGGCTGTAAGTCGTATCATGCTGGGAATGCAGGAGAAAGTTTATTTGGGAAATCTTTCTGCCCGTAGAGACTGGGGACATGCAAAAGACTATGTGAAAGCTATGTATTTAATCCTTCAGCAGGATACAGCTTCTGATTATGTAATTGCCACCGGAATAACAACTGAAGTAAGGGAGTTTGTGAAAATGGCTTTTGCAGAAGGAGGGGTAGAAATAAATTTCAGGGGAGAAGGTGTCGATGAAAAAGGGTATATTGCATCTGTCGATGAAAAAGTATTCAAAGAAAAAGTAGGAGAGGAATATCTCCCTGTTATTTTATCTAAAAAAGATACAGTTGTGGTTGCTGTTGATCCTCAATATTTCCGCCCAACCGAAGTGGAACTTCTAATTGGAGATCCGACAAAATCGAAAACTACATTAGGTTGGGAGCCAAAGTATGATTTACCGGGGCTGGTTGCAGATATGATGGAAGGAGATATTAAGTTGATGAAAAAAGATTCTTACCTTAAGGATGGTGGCTACCGGATTATGAATTACTTTGAATAAATAATTAAGAGGAAAGTTTACTATTTTAAATTTTGAAGTAGTAAAAATATAATTCAAATATGATAGATAAAAATGCCAAAATATATATAGCTGGTCATGCCGGGATGGTCGGATCTGCTATTTATCGTAATTTGCAGGGGAAAGGATATGCTAATATCATAACCCGTGATTATCCGGAACTGGATTTGATTAATCAGGCTGAAGTAGAAGCTTTTTTTGCAGGAGAAAAGCCAGAGTATGTCGTATTAGCCGCAGCTAAAGTTGGTGGTATTGTAGCAAATAATACCTATCGGGCACAATTTATATATGAAAATCTGATGATTCAAAATAACATTATTCACGCTTCTTATAAAAATGGTGTGAAAAAACTGTTATTTCTTGGTTCTTCTTGTATTTATCCCCGTTTGGCCCCTCAACCAATTAAAGAAGAATATCTGCTGACAGGTGAACTGGAACCGACAAATGAACCTTATGCAATTGCAAAAATAGCCGGTATAAAAATGTGTGAAGCTTATCATTCTCAATATGGTTCTAACTTTATCTCGGTTATGCCGACAAATTTATATGGAAAAAATGATAATTATGACCTTGAAAAAAGTCATGTATTACCAGCTTTAATTCGTAAAATGTATTTGGCTAAATGCTTAATGGCTGATGACTGGGTAGCCATTTGCAAAGATCTGAATAAGCGTCCTGTTGAAGGAGTATCCGGAGGAAATTCGGATTCGGAAATTTTGTCTATTCTGTCTAAATATGGTATATCAGGTAAAAATGTTACTTTGTGGGGAACAGGGGCTCCTTTGAGAGAATTTTTAAATGTTGAAGATATGGCCGATGCCTGTGTTTTCATGTTGCAGAATTATAATGCTCCTGATACATTTCCGGCTCATGTAAATATCGGTTTTGGGGAAGACTTAAGTATAAAAGAGTTAGCTGAAATTGTTAAAAACATTGTCGGTTATGACGGTGAGATTATATGGGATCGTACAAAACCGGACGGAACTCCGCGCAAACTAATGGATAGTTCGAAATTATATTCTCTTGGATGGAAGCCTCAAATATCTTTACCAGAAGGAATATCAGACGTATTTAAAAATTATCTTGAATACAAGTAAGAAGATAATTTAAATAAAATCCTTATTTTAAAAATAAAACACAAAGATTCTCTTTTGTATCTTTGTGTTTTTTATTTTGAAATACAAATCACATGAAATATTACCTGATAGCAGGAGAAGCTTCCGGAGATTTGCATGGTGCCAATCTTATGCAGGAAATAAAAGCATTGGATAAGAATGCAACGTTTCGTTTCTTTGGTGGGGATTTAATGGAATCTAAGGGAGGTTCTTTAGTAAAACATTACCGGGAAATGGCTTTTATGGGATTTATTCCTGTATTAATGAATTTGCGTACTATCATGTCAAATATGAGAGAGTGCAAAAACGATATTAAAGAGTTTGCTCCTGATGTTGTGATTCTTATAGACTATCCGGGATTTAATCTGAAGATTGCGAGATATGTTAAAAAAAAACTGGCATTACCTGTTTATTATTATATATCTCCCAAAATATGGGCATGGAAGGAATATCGTATTCGTTCCATAAAAAGATATATTGATAAGGTATTCTCCATTCTACCTTTTGAAGTACCTTTTTATGATAAATACAATTACAAAATAGATTATGTAGGTAACCCAAGTGTAGATTCTATTTACCAGAGAAGTTACCAAATGGAAACATTTGACGAATTTACTTCTGTAAATAGTCTACCCGATAAACCTATTATTGCTCTTTTACCCGGAAGCAGAAAGCAGGAAATAAAATCAAATCTGAAAATTATGGTTGAAGTGGCTTCTGCTTTTGGTGAGTATCAGGTAGTTATTGCCGGAGCACCGGGGATAACAAAAGATTTTTATAATTCCCTTCCGTTTCTAAGAAATGTGCCGGTTGTTTTTGACCAAACTTACCGACTTTTACAACAGTCAGAAGCAGCACTGGTAACTTCCGGAACAGCTACCTTGGAAACGGCTCTGTTACGTGTTCCCCAAATTGTTTGTTATAACCTTACCGGAGGATGGTTTACTTATAATTTCATTAAAGGCCTGTTACACATTCGTTACATTTCTTTAGTCAATTTAATTGCAGGGCGCGAAGTGGTAAAAGAATTAATCGGACATATGTTTTCAGTAAAGAGTATTCGTACAGAACTGGAACAAATACTTAGAAACCCCTCTTATTATGAGAATATGTTAACCGGTTATAATGAAATAATTCATACATTAGGGAAGCCGGGAGCTTCTCGTAACACAGCAAAACTTATTGTCGATTCATTAATAAAAAAATAAATCATATCGATTTTTTTACTAGAACATACGCTTTTTCCAAAAATGCCGTTATATAGATTATTGCTTTATTTTAAAAATAATAATTATTTGTGGGAAGGAATTCGTCGGAAAACAGGGGAATTAAAAAAACTTAATTAATTTTGTGCGTCAAATTTATTTAGTAAAAAGAATTTTCTGTGATAGAATATATTAAAGGGGAAATCGTAGAACTTACACCAGCAAGCACAGTATTGGAGAATAATAACATTGGTTATTTACTGCAAATTTCTCTTAATACATATGCTGCTATATCCGGTAAAAAATCCTGCAAACTATATGTACATGAAGCTATCAGGGAAGATGCTTACAATTTATATGGATTTGCGGATAAAAATGAAAGAGATCTTTTTTTGCTGCTTATTAGCGTATCTGGAGTCGGTGCTAATACAGCTCGGATTATATTATCTTCTCTTTCCGTACCGGAGATAAAGTCTGCTATTGTATCAGATAATATCAATGCTTTGAAATCGGTAAAAGGTATTGGTGCAAAGACAGCTCAACGAATAATTGTTGATTTGAAAGATAAAGTAAAATTTACTGAAGGAGATGAAGCCTTAAATAAACAGTTACCTCAACATAATCAGATAGCTGATGAAGCTGTTGCAGCACTGGTTATGCTTGGGTTTACGCAGGCAGCTTCACAAAAAGTGATATCAAAGATATCGAAAGAAAATCCTTTATTCACTGTAGAACAGATGATAAAGAATGCACTAAAAATGCTTTGATAACAAACAGTTTTTTTATTTTATTTTAAAAGACTTCTTTCTTGAAAAAACGGAACCGCGCGATAATAGGAACTATGCTTGGCATTTGTGGAGTTATTTATTCTGCATTTGCTATTCGTCCGGCTGAGACTGAGGTATTTTCTGTTTCTTCGGAAACAGAGGAAAAACAGCAGTCTCCCCAACAGGATACGTTGCAGACCCGCTATCCGGTTTCGAAACCTACTATTGATTCATATCAGGATTTAAATCAGACAAATCCTCTGGATTTGGAAGAACCGGAAAATATTCATCAGGAGATAGAATTTGACCCGATCACCAATACCTATATTTTACGGTCGAAAGTCGGTGATATGGAAATCGGGACTCCTTTTATTTTTACTCCGGAAGAATATCAAGAATATAATTTACGGGAATCTTTAAGAAAATATTGGCAAAGTCAGCATGAATCTCCGGATGGATCAGATAAGAAAAAAAGGTCTCCTTTTTCTTTGACGGATATGAATTTTGATCTTGGTCCGGCTGAAAAAATATTTGGTCCTGGAGGGGTACAGATAAAAACGCAGGGATATGCCGAGATAACTTTTGGTATCCAAAACCGGATTCTGGACAATCCTACTACTTCCCAGAAGAATCGAAATAAAACTACTTTCAAGTTTGATGAAACAGTACAAATGAATGTAACTGCCAGTGTGGGAGATAAGTTGAATTTCGGCATGAATTACAATACAGATGCTACTTTTGATTTTGACCAGCAGCAGATTAAATTGCAATATGAAGGAAAAGAAGATGAGATCATCAAATATCTGGAAGCCGGTAATATAAGTATGTATACTACCAATTCTTTGATAAGAGGTGGTTCTTCCTTGTTTGGTATCCGGGCTGATATGCAATTCGGAAAATTGAAGGTCAGTGCACTGGCTTCACAACAACAATCCCAGACACAATCTGTAAGTCTGGATAAAGGAGCCCAACTGACCAGCTATGAAATTACAGCGGATCAGTATGATGAAAACCGACATTTCTTTTTTACGCATCATTTCCGGGATAATTATGATAAATGGATTTCAAAACTACCTTATATTACTTCCGGAATTCTTGTGAAAAAAATAGAAGTCTGGGTAACAAACAAACGGGCAAATTATGAAGATGCACGAAGTA
The DNA here is from genome assembly GCA_021201815.1 of Candidatus Azobacteroides sp. Lineage (GTDB taxonomy): Bacteria > Bacteroidota > Bacteroidia > Bacteroidales > WRGA01 > WRGA01. The sequence continues at coordinate 52,256 of JAJQEC010000135.1, forward strand.
TTATTGCTTTTGCAGATTTAGGTGAAAATAAAACTATAAAGAACCCGGGGCTTTGGGGTAATGGGATCGGAACTTTACCTGCAAATGCAGCTAATAATCTATATAGCAGGATGACCACCGAATTTTCAGGTGCACGTGATATCAGTAAAGTGACAGAAGTATTAGGAAGCCTGGAGAGTTCCGGATTTTATCAGGGTGTAGATTATGAAAAGATTGAAAACGCACGGAAGCTATCCGAATCAGAATATACTTACCATACAGAATTGGGATATATTTCCTTGAATACGGCTTTACAGCCGGATGAAGTATTGGCTGTCGCGGTTCAGTATACTTATCAGGGAAAAGAGTATCAGATAGGTGAATTTTCATCTGATAATATTCCGGCAGCACAGGCATTATTCCTGAAATTGCTTAAAAATACGAATTTATCTCCTAATGCTCCTACCTGGAATCTTATGATGAAAAATATATATTCCCTTGGAGCTTATCAGGTACAAGCGGACAGGTTTGTTTTGAATGTTGCTTATCAAAGTGATACCGCAGGAGTTTATCTGAATTATATTCCCGAAACCATAGCGGGTAAAACTAATCAGACATGGCTGCGATTATTGAATCTGGATCGCTTGAATAGTACAAATAAACCTCAACCGGATGGCTTCTTCGATTTTGTAGAGGGATATACCGTAAATGCTCAGAACGGAAGAATTATCTTCCCAATGGTAGAGCCTTTTGGTGAAGGATTAAGAGAAGCAATTGGAAATGATGAAATCGCTAATAAATATATTTATCAGGAATTATATGATTCGACATTAACAGTCGCCCGGCAAATTGCAGAAAAGAATAAATTTATTCTCAGAGGGGAATATAAAGGAAATTCCAGTGATGTCATCCAGTTGAATGGAACGAATATACCCCGAGGATCGGTAACTGTGACGGCCGGAGGTGTTACTCTGGTAGAAGGTACTGACTATACGGTAAATTACACTATGGGAGAGGTACGGATAATCAATCCGAGTATTTTAAGTGCCGGAAATTCTATTACAGCTTCTTATGAAAGTCAGTCCCTCTTCAATCTCCAACGTAAAACCTTGTTAGGGCTGAATGTGAGTTATGACTTTTCGGAGAATTTTAGTATTGGAGGTACTATTATGAATTTGACGGAGAAGCCCCTGACAACAAAAGTAAATGTCGGTGATGAATCTGTAAATAACACTTTATGGGGGTTAAATACTTCTTTCAGAACACAATCGCAGGTATTAACCAATTTGATAGATAAACTGCCATTTGTGGAAGCTACTGCGCCTTCCCAAATTTCTTTGAATGCGGAATTTGCCCAACTTATACCCGGACATGCCGGAGGGATCAGTTATTCTTATATTGATGACTTTGAATCTACACAAACCGGATGGTCGTTGACAAGTCCTTATGAATGGTCTTTAGCATCTACTCCGAAAAAATTTCCCGAGGCAGATGCTTCAGGTAAAATTGAGTATGGGATGAATCGGTCTTTATTGGCCTGGTATATTATTGATGGAATGTTTACTAATCGTAATTCTTCTCTGACTCCCTCTCACATTAAAAATGACCTGGATCAATTATCCGATCCCCGGGTGAGAGAAGTTTACCAGACTGAGTTATTCCCGGATAAGGAAACCTTATATAATGAAGCTTCTACTTTATCTATATTTAACCTTGCTTTTTATCCACAAGAAAGAGGTCCTTACAACTTGGATACAAAAGAGATAGATCCTGAAACAGGTTTTCTGACTAATCCAAAAAAAAGGTGGGGAGGGATAATGAGAAGAGTACATTCTTCTTATACGGATTTTGAAAAAAATAATTTCGAATATATTGAATTCTGGCTTATGGATCCTTTCCGTACTTCTACAGGAAAAGCCGGCGGAGAGTTGTATTTTGATCTGGGAGATATTTCAGAAGATATCTTGAAAGACGGAAAGAAGTTTTATGAAAACGGAATAGTTGGAGATGGGGATATGTCGAAAGTTGAAGAGACAGTCTGGGGATATGTGCCTACCCGTCAGGCGTTGGTATATGCGTTCGATTCACAAGTAGATATCAGAAAACAGGATGTCGGATTAAATGGATTGTCTACAGAGCAGGAATTTGAATTCAGTACCTATAAAAATTACCTGGATGAGTTGCGTCGGACATTGACTCCTGCAGCTATTGCAAGGATGGAGCAAGATCAGTTTTCTCCGTTCAATGACCCGGCGGGGGATAATTACCACCATTTCCGGGGTGCCGATTATGATGAAAAACAGGCCAGTATTTTAGAACGTTATAAAAGATATAATGGTACGGAAGGTAATTCCGTGAATCTGAATGAAAATTCCGGTGGGTATACTACTGCTGCTAAGGTAGGACCGGATGTGGAAGATATCAATGAGGACTTTACCCTGAATGAGCTGGAACAATATTTCCAGTATAAAGTAGAAATTGATCCGGACAAAATGTATGTCGGACAAAATTTTATTACGGATGTAAAAACAAGGCGTGTACAACTAAGAAATGGAGAAACTGAAGATGTGAATTGGTATCAGTTTAAGATTCCTCTCCAGAATTATACCAGTAAAGAAGGAAATATCAGCAATTTCAAATCTATCCGATTTATCCGTATGTTCCTTACTCAATTTGAAGATACAACGGTATTACGTTTCGGAACACTACAATTAGTGCGGGGCGAATGGAGAAAATATGAGCAAGATTTGAATAATCCTAATTTGGAGCCTATTGATGATCGTACTTTACTGGAAGTTTATTCTGTAAATCTGGAAGAGAACGGATCCCGTAAGCCGGTGAATTATGTACTTCCTCCCGGGATTTCCCGAGTACTGGATCCAAGCCAGCCTCAGCTCAGACAGAATAATGAACAATCGTTATCTCTTCGTGTATCCCGGCTTTCACCCGGAGATGCCCGTGCAGTTTATAAAAGCTTCACGTACGATATGCGTCAGTATAAACGATTACAGATGTTTGTACATGCGGAGAAATTTGTAGATGATACCGATCTTTCCGATGGGCAAATGGCCGTATTTATTCGTTTGGGCTCCGATTATAAAAATAACTACTATGAATATGAAGTTCCTGTAAATTTGACTCCGGAAAGAAGCGATTATAATACTTATAATACATCTGATCAGCTTGCTGTATGGCCTTCTGAAAATATGATAGATCTTCTTTTTGAAAAGTTTACGGATCTAAAACTTGAACGGAATGAAGAAAAACGCAAAGATGGTTCAAATGTTACTTTTACAACAGCCTATTCGGTGTATGATTCGGATAAGCCCCGGAATAAAATAACGGTGATGGGTAATCCTTCTTTATCGGAAGTGAAAACAATTATGATCGGAGTTCGTAATAATTCAAACACAACTAAATCTGTCGAAGTCTGGGTAAATGAACTCCGGCTTACGGATTTTAATGAAGATGGAGGATGGGCTGCCCGTGGTAACCTGAATATCGGTCTTTCCGATATTGGTATGATTAATTTGGGAGCACATATCGAAACTGTCGGTTTCGGAGGAATTGAAGAAAGCGTCAGTCAGAGGAGATTGGATGATTATTACCTGTATAATTTTACGGCTTCTTTGGAGTTAGGAAGATTTTTACCTAAAGCTGCAAAAATTACGGCTCCTTTTTATTATTCCTATTCCAAGCAGATTAATAACCCTAAGTATAATCCTTTAGATGGTGATATTTTATTGAAATTATCTTTGGATGCCGCAAAAACAAAAGCAGAAAAAGATTCCATAAAAAATCTTGCCCAGGATAAAATAACGAATTCAAGTTTGAGTCTCTCCGGTTTCCGGGTAAATATACAAAGCAAGAATCCGATGCCTTATGATCCTGCTAACTTTTCCTTTTCTTATTCCCGGAATTCTTCCAGAAGTCAGGATGCTTCTACGGCATGGGAACTTACAAAAGATTTCCGTTTTGATATGTTATATTCCTATTCGCCTGCAATAAAACCCTGGGAACCATTTTCCGGAAATAAAAGTAAATCTCCTTTTATGAAACCGATACAGGCAATTAATCTGAATTATATCCCAAATAGTTTCAGCTTTAATTCCTCTTTGTACAGAAATTATTATGAAATCCAGTTACGGGATATGTCTGATCCTGGAAGTACAAATTATGAGAATGTTCCTATTTCCTATAAAACTGAATTTTACTGGAACCGGGGTTTTGATGTCCGTTGGGATATTTCTCGTTCTTTGCAGGTTTCTTTTAATAATAATACAATGGCTGAAATTCTGGAGCCTAATGTTGTTGTAAATAAAGAATTATATCCGGATGAATATAAAATATGGAAAGATTCCGTATGGCAGAGTATCCGTAATTTCGGTGACCCTTTATCATATGCGCAAACATTTAATGTAACTTATAATTTGCCCTTCGGAGTCATTCCGATTATGGATTGGGTAACTTCTACCGTAAAATATACAGCAACTTATACATGGGACAGAGGTTCGTATATTGAAGAAGATATTGATTTAGGAAATACGATTAATAGTAATCGAAGTTTCCAGATAGACGGAACTTTTAATCTGGAAAAATTATACAATAAATCTCCTTTCCTGAAAAAAGCAAATGATAAATTCAGTCAACGTTCAACACAAACTAGGCAGCAGCCTCGAAGACCTGCACCGAAAAAGTTTGAACAACAGATAACACTATCAGTAGATTCAACCATTACTGTTACTCATAATCTTAAAACCAAAAATATCCGGGTAAGAGCATTAAGACCGGATAGTACTGTTTATCCTATTAAATATAAAAAAGTGGGTAATAATGCAATCAGGATACAAAATATGGATTCGCTTGCTTTGAATATAAGTATTGTAGAAGGCCCGGATCCGGGAGAATCTCTTTGGTATAAAATCGCTCAATACGGAGCTCGTGGACTGATGATGTTCCGAAGAGCTACTATTATGTATAATGAGACAAATACAGTTCAGTTACCCGGCTTTATGCCTGGTATCGGTGATTTCTTTGGACAGGCAAACGGAGCACCGGGGTGGGATTTTGCTTTTGGTTTTATTGATGGGTACGACTATGTAATGGACGCATATGATAAAGGTTGGCTGACAAATAATGAAAATGTAACAACTCCGGCGGTACTGAATTATAGTAAGGATTTTTCCGCTACTCTGGCTATTGAGCCGATAAAAGGACTGAAGATCGATCTGAACGGACGTTGGAATCATATCGATTATACTCAAGTTCAATATATGTATACCGATGACTATGGAAAGATGCCTGAAACAAGAGGTGGGAATTTTACGATGACCACTATTGCCCTGAAATCTGCTTTCCTTTCTTCTAATGGACATAGCTCCGAAGCATTTAACCGGTTTCTTGAGAATAGGGAAATAATAATAAACAGGATTACTAACATGTTTAACAGCGTAGAATATCCTGCTGGTATATTTGATGGGTATAATGGAGCGTATTCTGATAATCCGACAGCAGTAGATCCGAATTCTCCGGAAGTAATGATTCCTGCATTTCTGGCTGCTTATACCACCGGAGATCCGAATTCCATAAAATTGACAGCCTTACCTTCTTTGGCAAGTATGCTTCCTAACTGGAAGATATCCTATGATGGACTTTCTAATATTCCATGGATAAAGCAACGGTTTAAATCGGTTACATTAAACCATAGTTATCGTTGTACCTATAATGTCGGTTCCTATACTACATACCAAAGCTGGGTGCCTGTGGATAGTCAGAATGAGCTCGGATTTCTTCCGGATGTGCAGGACCAGCGTCCGGTACCTTCTTTCCAGTATGATATTGCTTCGGTAAGTGTGACAGAATCTTTTGCTCCTTTAATTGGGGTAACAGTTACTTTCATAAATAACATCAGTTGTACTGCGGAATATAAAAGAACAAGAACATTAAGTCTTAATATGTCTAACAGCCAGATTCTGGAAGCATTAGGGAATGAATTTGTCCTGGGACTGGGGTATAAGATTACTAATTTTAATAATGTATTAAAAATGAATCCTTCCAAAAATGTAAATCATGATTTAACTGTTAGGGCGGATGTATCTTATAATCGAAATGAATCTATTGTTCGTAAAATAGAAGAAGAATATAGTGATCCGGTAAGTGGTACCCAAACTTGGGTAATTAAACTGGCTGCAGATTACAATTTCAGTAAAGCCCTTACGATAAGAGCTTATTTTGACAGGCAGATGAATACCCCATTGGTGTCCTCCACCTCATATCCGATAACGACTACCGACTTCGGTATTGCGATGAGGTTCTCATTAACCAGATAGTAAATACTATTCGGGAAGTACTCTGCAATAAAGACGATGGATTTTGAGAATAGTGTAAAAAGATAAAATCAGGAAAGGGAAATAAAATCAAAAAAATAGTTAATAAAGAATTCCTGCAAGAAAGTCTTAATTCTTAATTGACTTTGTCAATTCTTTAACTCCTTAGTTCTTGATTCTAAAAAATCTCCGATTTATTTAAAAGATTTTTTTGTATAAGATATAAAAATGTATATCTTTGCACACCAATTTCAGAAAGTTAAGAATATAATATAAAAGTTCGCATAACAATGTCTAAAATTTGTCAAATTACCGGAAAGAAAGCAATGGTTGGCAATAATGTTTCTCACTCGAAGAGAAGAACAAAGAGAAAATTCAATGTCAACTTATTCACCAAAAAATTCTACTGGGTAGAAGAAGATTGCTGGATCAGCCTCACTATCTCTGCTGCAGGCTTACGTACAATAAATAAAAAGGGGTTAAATGCTGCTATAAAAGATGCTGCCGAAAAAGGCTATCTTGGAGCATAAATAATTGATGGGAGATCAGAAAAATGGCAAAAAAAGCAAAAGGAAACAGAATTCAGGTAATAATGGAATGTACAGAGCATAAAGAAAGCGGTATGCCAGGTACTTCAAGATATATTACAACTAAAAACAGGAAAAATACAACTGAACGTCTTGAATTAAGAAAATACAATCCTGTATTAAGAAAAGTAACAGTTCATAAAGAAATTAAATAAGGAATTTAAAGATGGCAAAGAAAGCAGTTGCAACATTGAGAACCGGTGATGGCCGTAACTTTTCAAAAGTGATTAAAATGGTCAAATCTCCGAAAACCGGTGCTTACACATTTCAGGAAGAAATTGTAATCAAGGATAATGTAAATGATTTTTTTAAATCATAAGTAAAATATTTCTTTTCAAAGGAACTTCCTATTGGACATTTTTGTTTAATAGGAAGTTTTTGTTTTTCTTATAATTCCTTATCTTTGTAAGGCTACCAAAAATAGTAGTCAATAAATAGTTACAGTATGGGTATTTTTAGTTTTTTTTCCAAAGAGAAAAAAGAAACATTAGATAAAGGCCTTGAAAAAACCAAAAGTAATGTTTTTTCAAAGCTTTCCCGTGCATTAGTGGGAAAATCCAAAGTAGATGATGATGTGCTGGATGAACTGGAAGAGATTCTGATTACATCCGATGTGGGAGTAGACACCACGCTTAAAATCATTGAACGAATAGAACAACGGGTAGCCAGAGATAAATATGTGAGTACCGAAGAACTCCATAAAGTGCTCCGGGAAGAAATTGCGGATCTTCTGACTGAAAATAATGCGATAGATGCTGAAGATTTTTCAGTACCGATCACATCCGGAGTACCTTATGTAATTATGGTGGTCGGTGTAAATGGAGTTGGAAAGACAACTACTATTGGTAAACTGGCATATCAGTTTAAAAAAGCCGGAAAGTCCGTTTATCTGGGTGCGGCTGATACATTCAGGGCTGCTGCAGTAGAACAATTGATTATCTGGGGTGAAAGGGTAGGAGTACCTGTTATTCACCAGCAAATGGGGTCAGATCCGGCATCAGTTGCATTTGATACATTAAATTCTGCTAAAAATAATGAAGCAGATATAGTAATCATTGATACAGCAGGAAGATTACACAATAAAATCGGTTTAATGAATGAATTGACAAAAATTAAAAATGTTATGCAGAAAGTCATTCCTGATGCTCCCCATGAAATACTTTTGGTACTAGATGGTTCTACCGGACAAAATGCTTTTGAGCAGGCAAAACAGTTTACTGCTGCTACAGAAGTAAATGCGCTGGCTATCACCAAGCTTGACGGTACGGCAAAGGGAGGAGTTGTAATAGGTATTTCCGACCAGTTTAAAACTCCGGTGAAGTATATTGGATTAGGAGAAGGGATGGAAGACTTGCAAGTCTTTAACCGGCGGGAATTTGTCGATTCTCTTTTTGGTGAAGAAAAAAACTAGTATATAATGTATATATTATAAGTAGAAAGTCTGAAAATATATTTTTCAGACTTTTTTCTTCATTCGTTACTTTTGTATCTTCATCTTTTTCAGTGTTAAATTTAAAAATTGTCCGGTAAGTTTTTATATTTTTGTACCTTAAATTCCCACTTATGGCTAAAAAGAAAACCTCAAAAAAAACTCCTAAAAATACAACTGACCAACCGTCTTTATTAATTAGGACTATTTCCTTCTTTAAAGATGAACGTACACTTTTTGTATTGGGACTTATCGTTCTTTTATTTTCCTTTTATTTATTTTTTGCATTTATATCTTTCTTTTTTACCGGAGCTGCTGACCAAAGCCGGCTGGATAATGTCGATATGGCTCAGCTTCGTTCTATAAAAAATGAAATTCAAAACTGGACCGGAGTGCAGGGTGCATATATTGCCAATCTATTTATTAATAAATGGTTTGGTATTTCTTCTTTTTCTATTTTTATTTTTTTAATAGCTTTGTCTTTCAAATTAATGAAAATAAAAGCCTTTTCATTGATAAAAGCCTTCTTTTATTCTACAATCATCCTGATATGGGGGTCTTTATTTTTCGGTTTCTTTTTTATCAACAGCTATACTGATACATTTTTATATCTGGGAGGAGCGCATGGTTATTATCTGAGTTTGTGGTTGAACGCCAATATCGGTGCACCGGGAACTTTCCTTTTAATCCTTGCTATTTTACTTATTTTTTTGGTTTTTACAAATAAGAATACTATTGAGTTTATACGAAAGATACTTAACATTAAATTAAATATTATTCCAAAGAAAAATTCTTCGAAAGAAGAGGAATTAGATATCGATGAATTTGAAGAAGATAAAAATAATATATTTTCTTCTGAACACCCTCTTGTATATAATGATTTTGAACCACAGGAACAAAAAAATAATATTGTTACCCGAAAATTCCAGAATGAAGAACCTATCACGGAAGAAATGGTTTCGGTAGATAAAAACGATGATATACCTGCTGATAGCGAATTTGAAATAACAATTGCCAAAGACGAAGAATATCAACTAACGGACCAGGAAGCATTAACTCTCAGAACAAACAGAAAGAATGATGAAGAAAATGACGATTACGATGCTTCGGAACTAGGAGAATATGACCCGACACTGGACTTATCTAATTATCAGTCTCCCTCTCTTTCTTTGTTGAAAAGATATGATAATAATACAGTTACTCCGGAACAGATCAGGGAAGAACAGAATGCCAATAAAAAACGGATTATTGAAACGTTAGGACATTATGGCATCGGAATTACTTCTATCAAAGCTACCGTAGGTCCGACCATTACTCTGTATGAAATTATTCCTGAACCGGGAGTCCGTATTTCTAAAATACGGAATCTGGAAGATGATATTGCATTGAGTTTGTCTGCATTGGGAATTCGTATTATTGCGCCTATCCCCGGTAAAGGAACCATTGGGATTGAAGTACCTAATAAAGAGCCGCAGATTGTTTCTATGCAAAGTATTATTGCGTCTAAAAAATTTCAGGAAACATCTTATGATCTACCTATTGCATTGGGTAAAACTATTACCAATGAGATTTTTATGGTAGATTTATGTAAAATGCCGCACGTATTGGTTGCCGGGGCAACAGGACAGGGAAAATCAGTAGGTCTGAATGCGATTATTACTTCTTTACTTTATAAAAAGCATCCTTCCCAGCTTAAGTTTGTTCTTATTGATCCTAAAAAGGTTGAATTTAATATTTATTCAAGTATTGAAAAACATTTCCTTGCAAAGCTTCCGGATGGAGAAGAGGCTATTATTACGGATGTAACTAAAGTTGTACAAACATTAAATTCTCTTACACGGGAAATGGATGACAGGTACGATCTGTTGAAAAAAGCGCATGTAAGGAATGCCAAAGAGTACAATAATAAATTTATAAACCGGAGGTTGAATCCTGAAAAAGGACATCGGTTCCTACCATATATTGTAGTTATTATTGATGAGTTCGGAGATTTGATTATGACAGCCGGGAAAGAGGTAGAACTGCCGATTGCCCGTATTGCTCAGCTGGCACGTGCAATCGGTATTCACATGATTATTGCCACACAACGTCCTACTACAAATATTATCACAGGTACTATTAAAGCAAACTTTCCGGCACGGGTCGCTTTTCGGGTATCTTCCATGATTGACTCCAGAACGATTCTTGATTGTCCGGGTGCAAATCAGCTGATCGGGCGGGGAGATATGTTATTTTCCCAAGGCGGCGAATTGATCCGGGTACAATGTGCTTTTGTCGATACACCGGAAGCTGAAGATATTGCCAGTTCTATCGGAGAACAACAGGCATATCCGACAGCATATTATCTTCCTGAATATGTCGGGGATGGGGAAGATGGCGGAGCATTAGACGTTGATATGACGAAATTGGATCCTCTTTTTGAAGAAGCCGCGCGTCTCATTGTTGCTCATCAGCAAGGTTCTACTTCACTTATTCAGCGTAAATTTTCAATCGGTTATAATAGGGCTGGCCGGATTGTTGACCAGTTGGAAGCTGCGAATATTATCGGACCTTTTGAAGGAAGTAAAGCAAGACAGGTATTGGTGGATAGTGAATATCACCTGGAGCAGATTCTTGCTAAAATGTAAACAGGATATAATCTTTATAAACATAAAAAACAAAACTGTGAGAGAGTGATTTTTCTATCTTACAGTTTTATTCTTTATTTGCTTTCTATAAAAATATTTTATTAAAAGATGTATTCTTTTTAGTAAAGCGGGTTAAAAAGGATGTCTGAAAGGAACTCCTATTTTTCTTTTAGTATGAAAGAAAAGTGCAATGTGCATAATGGAGTAATGAATCGAGTAAAAGCTCTTTCTTTCGTCCCGTTTATAAGGTTACTCCGTAAAACATAAAATTTACTGGATGTCCCGACTTTTGTATACAAGGTTAACTCTCTTAAAATTCCGGAGCTAATGTATTCAATTTCCTCGGGAATAAAATACCCTATATAATTCGTAGATTTTCAATTCTTTATCCACACTCTCGCCGTAATACGTATTACACGAGCACCGTGATACGTATTACGGCAAAGTCCTGAAAATATTTCTTTTATATTATTGCAAATCAACCGTTTATTTCAATTTATTTCCATGCTGTAAAATAAGATGAAAACCTGGCCGTTTCCATTATGGGTATGTATATACATAGGAAAGACAGAGAGAAAAAAACATTGTAATGCATCAGTCCGGCTCTCGTACTTGAATGAAAAGGATTTTATTATTGAATGGCCCGGGAATATCTACTTATACAATCCGGTCCGGAATTTTACATCAAATGCCCTTTTACATTAAATGTATATTTCTCCAATAATTTTTCTGTAAAACAATTAGATTTGGGAAAGCAGGCTTTTTGAATTTATTAGTGAGAGATAAGTTATTTTGATTTTTCTTCTTTTCCTGCAACAATAATTACTATTTCTCCTTTTGGCTTTTTTTCTCTGAAATGTCGGATTAGTTCTTCCAGCGTACCTCTGATGGTTTCCTCATATATTTTGGATATTTCTCTGGATACAGACGCCTTTCTTTCTGTACCGAAAAAGGAGGCAAACTGTTCCAGTGTTTTTAAAAGACGAAAAGGAGATTCATAAAATATCATAGTCCGGCTTTCCTCTGCCAGAAATTGCATTCTTGTATTTCTTCCCTTTTTCTGCGGTAGGAAACCTTCAAAGCAAAAACGATCACTCGGTAAACCGGAATTTACCAAAGCCGGTACAAAAGCAGTTGCTCCAGGCAGACATTCTACCTCAATGCCTGCTTCTACACATTCCCGTACAAGAAAAAAGCCAGGATCTGAGATGCCCGGTGTTCCTGCATCAGAAATCAATGCTATAATTTCTCCTCCTTTCAGCCTTTGAATAATACCCTCCGTTGTTTTGTGCTCATTGAACTTATGATGGGAAAACATTTTATTTTTTATATTAAAATGCTGTAACAAAATACCGGATGTCCGGGTATCTTCTGCAAGAATCAGGTCTGCTTCTTTTAGTATTCTGATAGCCCGTAAGGTCATATCTTCCAGGTTTCCAACAGGAGTTGGAACAATATATAATTTACCCATGTTTTATATAATAGTATTAGAAAAGCGTCTTTCCAGAAAATCCATAAACTTTATACTAACCTGGTTTTCCATATCCCATTTTAATTTATTTTCTAAATATGAAATACTTTCTTCATAAGTGGATAGTGTATTCAGCATACCGATTGTATCATTCATTTTTTTCGGATTATTTTCAAAGATTTCTCTTAAGAAATAAAATTTATCATTTAAACTGAAATACTTTTGTATATCCTGAAATGTTGTATCTAAAGCCGGATTGACAGTTGCTATTGTCTTCTGGTTTTCATCTTCTTTTATAGTGTCTTTCTGTACCAATAATTTTTCTTTTATTTCCGGATTATCTGCTGTTTCTTTTAAAAGATACAAAGATTTAAGAAATTCTACGATTTCTTTTTCTGTATTTTCATAAAATCCGGAAGGAATGTTTTTTGACTTTTTTATTTGTATAAGAGCTTCCTGAACATTTTTAAGTGTATCCAGCATTAAATCTATTTGATTTTTTGAATGCATGTTTCTAAATTTTTCCATGATCGATATTCCATTTTTTCAGTTCAAGGCAAAAAGTTGTACCTTTATTTATTTCAGATTGACAAACATATATTTTCCCTTCATGATAATCCTCAACAATACGTTTTACAAGAGAAAGTCCTAAGCCCCAACCTCTTTTCTTAGTAGTATATCCGGGATTAAAGATTGTCTTGAATTTATTCTTTGAAATACCTTTTCCTGTATCGGTAATATAAGTAATTGCCCTATTCGCAATAGTAATAAGTTCTACGGATATTCTTCCTTTTCCATCCGGCATAGCATCTACGGCATTTTTAAAAAGATTTTCCATTACCCATTCAAACAGAGGCTCACTCATTTTTACATATACTGGTTCTTCAGGAAGTTGAGTGGAAATAACGATTTTTCCAGATATTCTTTTGGACATATAATCCACTGTTTTGCAAATAACGTCCTGAAGACAGGTAATTTCCAGTTCCGGTTTGGAGCCGACTTTTGAAAATCTTTCGGCAATAGTCCGTAATCGTAAAACATCTTTGCCCATCTCTTCCAGTAGTTTATCTTCCGGATAACGATCTTTTAATAATGTTTCCCAAGCCATCAGAGAAGAAATAGGGGTACCTAATTGATGTGCCGTTTCTTTTGAAAGCCCTACCCATACCTGGTTTTGCTCAGCTTTCTTTGTACTCGCCAATGCAAGGACCGAAATCAGGAAAAAGACTCCCATAACCAGTAATTCGAGTGCCGGGAATACAGCCAGCCTTTTTAATAATACAGAATCATCGTAATATAAATACTGAATATTTTGTTCATTGATGATAATCGGAATAACTTTATCTCTCTTTTTTAATTTCCGGATTAAACGGTAGTCAATATCTTCATTCTCCTGAACCCCATCTATATTCTTGAACATGATTACATTGTCTTTATCATCCAATAATAATACAGGAATTGTTGTATTACTTTGTATCACATGTAATGAAAGAGCCAGATCGACATCCGGGTCATCACTGGCTAACAATCGTGTAGCCTCAGCCCAGATTTCAATCTTGTTTTTCTCTTCCGCAGATAAATCTTTTACCAGTTGATTAGATATATATAAGAAAATACACGCAATCAGTAATGCTATAAAAATAAAAACAAATTTTACTTTTTGCCGTGTATCGTAAATACTTGCCATGTTAAATGAAATTTTCCTTCAAAGGTAGAAGGTTTTTTCTTTTTTTCTTTTCTTTACTTGAATATATTATAACGGGAAAATAAGATATTTATTTTTTAATGTCTATTTGTTAATAGATAATAAAACTATTTTTTTGAATTAAACATTTTCTATTAGTAAAGGTCTTAATATTAAATCAACCATAAGA
>JAJQEC010000046.1 GCA_021201815.1 Candidatus Azobacteroides sp.
ATAAAAATCCATATCGTATCCTATTTCTTTTTATAACCTGTTATCTTCAACCTTTTTCAGAAATTATTTTCTACTTTTGTTGGAAAATGAAGAAAATGGAAAAAAAGAGTGAAAAAGCCATAGCATTACATCAAATGGGTTATAATTGTGCACAGGCTGTTTTTGCAGCTTTTGCCGATGTATATAATTTAGATGAAGAAACGGCATTGAGATTATCTACTCCTTTTGCCGGCGGGATGGCTGGTACACGCAATATCTGCGGAGCTGTTACGGCAATGGGAATGGTATCCGGTCTGGAAGCCGGTAGTAGTACTCCGAAAGATACTGAAGGAAAAAATAAAAGCTTCCTTCATTTTAATACCTTGATGAAGAAATTCGAGCAGGAATATGGTTCTCTTCTTTGTAAACACTTGCGGGGAATAGAGCTTTGTCAGTTTCCGGTAAAGATTAAACCATGCCGGGAATATGTACGATTCTGTGCTGAACTGGTAGAAGAAGCTATTGAAAATAACAAAAAATAAAAAGATGTAATATTCGGATATCCGCTTTCTTAATACTCAAGGATGTATCCTAAAGAAATTTTAAAATTCTGATTGTATCCGTTCTTTTCATAAAAGTCCATTTTCTTATTCATACGAAGTAATCCCTGATCTAATCCCAGACTTAGAATAAAATTCTGGTATTCTGCATTTACTCCAATACTTACTCCTACATCAAAACGCCGGATATTATGGTGAAAGAAGTCTTCTTTTGTCGTTCCGGCAAAGCTGCTCTTTGTTCTTATTTTTCCACCAAGGCCATAACCGAAATAAACCCCTCCGGAAGGATATAAATAAAATCCATCCTGTATTTCAAATTTATATATTGCCAGTAAGGGTAATTGCAGATAAGAAGGATTAGCGGTGGTAGTATATCTTATATTGTCCGCATCTTTTTCTTCTTTTCCTCCGAGCATCGAATAATAAAGGCCCGATTCAAGCCCAAAACTATTATTAAACATATATTGAAATAACAATCCTGCATGGAAAGAGACCCGGGAGTCCAGGTTATGCAGATTTCCGTCCGGAGTATGGTATTCATCTATACTACTGACATTTAATCCACCTTTTATTCCGATATTCAATTGAGGAAATATTTCAACAGAAATACTTACACATAAAAAGAAAAAGAAAATTTTCTTATAGATGTTCATGGGTAATTAATTTTGAGTTTAAAATCGAAAGCCCGGTTATATATTACCGGGCAAATCGTTCCCTTAAAATAAAAGGATTCAACCCGACTTTTCTGTCATAATGGAAATATAATCAGTTATTATTCCTACTATTCCTGTTTATAAAAAATTTACTTACATAATATATTATAAACCCGATGATAGCAAGAATAGCTATCGCACCAAGGACATACATAAACACAGAGGAAACGACCTTGATGCCAAGAACAATAAAGAGGATAGTCAGCACAATGGCTATGATACCGATAGTTATTAGGATATATTTAAATGTTTGCATAACACTAGAATTAATTATTTCTTATGTAACCACTTATCTTTACCAGCGGTTACTGATTATTATTATATTTATTAATAACGGATAAAGAAAGACTTTTGTTTACCGGAAAATAAATTTAGATCTTATGTTATTGTTTAATATTTTATATCACCTTCTTTTTTATAATATTGTTTATTGGAAAAATATATACTAAAATTTATTATATTTGTCCTATATAAATTTATTTATTGCCAATCTTGTGAGGTTTTATTTTCTTATATGTATACCTTTTCTTTTTGTCTTTTTTTCCTGTAAAAAAACATCCGTTCATCCGGTTGATTTTTATTACTGGAGAACGAATTTTTCTTTGGACGATACAGAAAAAGAATACCTGGAGAAAACCGAAGCCGGGAATTTATATATTCGGTTCTTCGATATAGATAATGAAGGAAAGATTCCGTTGCCCAAAGCTAAAATAAAACCATTTGACGGGACAGAAATTTCTTTGACGTATATTCCTGTTATATTTATTACAAACCGAACGTTTTCTTCTGTCAGCGATGATGATTTGAAAATGTTAGCGGAAAAGACAGTGTCTTTGATTGATGAAATTATCCTATTCAATGACTTACCAGAATATGAGGAAATTCAGATTGATTGTGATTGGACTGAAAATACAAAAAATGTTTATTTCCGATTTTTAAAATTATTGGAAGAAAAATCAGGGAAAGAAATTACCTGCACTTTACGTTTACACCAGATAAAATATCGGGAAAAAAGTGGTATTCCTCCGGTGAAGAAAGGCTATCTGATGTGTTATGCTACTTCTGACCCGAAAGGAGAAACAGATCAAAATTCTATTCTGGATATCTCCTTGCTAAAAGAATACACAAAAAATATTTCTTTTTATCCTCTGGCCTACGATATTGCTTTGCCATTATATGGATGGGGAGTGGTAACCAATCATACAGGAGAAATAAAATTAATAAACGGTTTAACAGAAAAGGAGCTGAATCCTGAGGATTTCGAAAAGGTAAGTACTCATACTTATAAAGCCCGAAAAGATCTTTTTTTGAGAGGGATGTATTTAAATAAGGGTTTTACAATCAGAATTGAGAAAGTATCTCCTTCTTTACTGAAAGAAGCAAAAGAGTATTTGAATAAAAAAATAAAAAAGGATTACCGTATCGTCTATTACCATTTGGATAAAAAGTTTCTGGAACAGTTTACAATTGAAGAACTTAAATAACATGAAAAAAATTCTCTTACTATTTTGTTTGATTTTAGTCGGAAGAGCCGCTGATATGAAAGGTTGTAGCTGGTATGACCCGGAATGGGATTATTACAATTTATTTATGCAGGAAATAATCGATGACCCGCAGTATTATCCTTTTTTACTTACTTATAATGCCGGATTTTATTACACTAATAAAAAACCTGTCCTGAAAAATGAAAATATTGAACAATGGCAGGAATATTTTAATATTAGTTATGAAGATGCTTACTATCTTGTTTTTAAATCTTCTCAGGAAGATATTACTCAATTACTGAACGGTAAGCCTGTTACTGACCCGAAACTTAATTTTATAACACCATCCTTTGTTTCTCGTTATAAACAGGCTTTCTCTTATTTGGAATATGCTAAAATGCTGGAACCTTATATGATGATTTCCGGCACTACTGATAGTTGGTATTATTATAAAAATGAACAAACGGCAGATCTGCTGGAGTATGAAAAAATAGTATCCGAATTAAAACAAAGATGGAGGAAAAGCAAAGAAAAGGAGTTGAAATTAAGATATGGATATCAGTTGGTGCGTTTTGCTCATTATAACCGGAATTATGAGGAAGCGATCATTTTCTTCCGGGAATACGTTGCTTCTTTAAATTATAAGCCGGCCATGTACTATCATGCCCTTAGCCAGAAAGCCGGTGCAGAAAGGGGATTGGGGAATATTGATGAGGCGAATTATGAATTCCTGCAGGTATTTGTAAATTCCCGAAACCTGAAAGAATCAGCTTTTACATCTATTAAGTTATCTGAAAATACAGACTGGGATGCATTACTGGAGAGGGCAGAAACTGAGAAAGAAATAAATGACGCTTATCTTTTTTTAGGGTATCAGTCTTTTACCAATCCGATTAATGAAATTGAAAAAATAATAGCAACCTCACCGGATGCTATTCAGGCTAAAGTGCTGATGGTACGTGCGATAAACGGAATTGAGCGGAATGTCCTTCCTGATTATTACCGGAGTTCTTCTTCTGAGAGGGAAGGGGAGGATAAGCGTTATCCTATTATTAATGAATCGCATCAACTTTTCTTTGATAAAATCCTGTCTCTGATAAATAAAATGACCCGGAATCCGGAAGTAAAAGATAAAAATTTCTGGTATCTATCAGGTACTTATCTTTTATTTTTAAAAAAGGATTTTGCTATGGCGAAGTCTTATCTGGCACAAGTAGAAGAAACAAATCAAAAATATATTTCTCAGAAAAAACAATTAAGAGCCTATCTGGATATAAGTGAAAAGAAACGCATTACTCCGGAACTGGAAGTCGAATTTTATGAAAAATACGGATATATTTTTGCTACAAAAGATAGTTCTTATTACTGGGATTACAAGACAAATTATGAATATAGTACCAAATGCTTTATCAGGGATTTACTTGCGAATCGTTACTTTTTACAGGGAGACTATGCAAAATCGTTTCTCTTGAATCATCCTCTTTCTGAAATAGAGGAGAATGCTGATCTTATGTTAATTACTGCCCTCGAGAATTTTTATTTAAAACCGGATAAAAATATATTTGAACAATATTTAGTGGAAAAGTCAACTTCCGGAAAAACAAATATAGAGGGATATTTCGGATATATCCGGGGAATTGTTTACCTGGCTGAAGGAGATCTTAAAAATGCGCTTAAGGCTTTTGAAAAGATGGACCCGAATGATAGAAGGATTTTAATCAGCAAAAATGTATTTGGTGTAAATATCGCAGAATGTTTTGAATGTCCGGAAGAACAAATGATGGAAACAGCATATACGGATGATTTCCCTTTTATAGAAGATAAGATGACCTTTATAGAATTAGTAGAAACCCTTATCAGGCTTGAAGAAACAGGTAATTCCAAAAAAGCAATTGCCCCTGAGGCTAATTATCTGCTGGGAAATTTCTTTTATAATATTACCCGGATGGGGTATTATCGTCATTTAACAAGGTTTGGAAGCTGGAATTATTACCGTTCTAAATATGATGTGGCAGAAAAACCGGATTTGTATGACAATATTTATTTCAAATATTATCCTTCTTATTATCCGAATCATCCTTTTCTTTCAGAGAAATATTTATCAAAAGGACTTTTACAGGCAAAAAATAACGAGCTTAAAGCGCGTATTGTATTTGCTTTATCCAAATGGGAACTGGAAAATTATAATGATGAAGGAAACATATATTCGCCTTGGTATATATCTGCGGATAATATATTAATCTCAAACAGAAAATACTTCAAAGAATTATTGAAATACAAGTCTACAGAATATTTTAGGAAAGTGGAATCTTCCTGTAAATATTTTACTTATTATACAAGCCATATGTTGCAATAAGAGAGCTATTTTACTATTAATCATAAAACCTAGTATGAGATGAATATGAAAAGATCTGTTTTCATCTTTCTTTTTTGTGTGTTGGGAAGCCTTTATACCCATGCATACACAGTAAAGACGGTGCCGAATCCTAAAAAGATAAGTAGCGGGCACTTTGTAAGTAATCCGGATGGAATATTAACCGGTTCTGTTGAAAATGAGCTTAATAATCTCTTGCAGATGCTGGAGCAGGAAACTTCTACGGAAGTTGCTGTCGTGGCAGTAGAAAGTATCGGAGACGCACCTATCCATGATTTTGGCACGAAGCTTTTTAATTATTGGGGAATAGGAAAAGCCTGGGAAAATAAAGGAGTATTGGTATTGCTGGTTACAGACCAGCGTACTGTCCGTTTTGTTACAGGATACGGAATGGAATCCATCCTTTCTGATGACCATTGTTTAAAAATACAAAATGAAACAATGATCCCGGAATTCAAAAAAGGAAATTACAGCAAGGGAATTCTTAAGGGAGTAAAAGATATAGATTACAAAGTAAGAACCATTCTTTTACCGGAAGAAGAGGTAATCATACAGCCTACCGGAAAAACAAGAGAAAAAACAAATACCAATAACACGACAAAAAAAGAACAAGGAAAGAAAAATAATAATCAACCTGTGTCATCTTTTTTTCCTATGCTTCTTATATGTATTTTCTATAATTTTCTTTTTACTCGGTATTTTGGTAGATATCTCCGGAAACTGGGAAAAAGACAAGATTTACAGAAACAAGAGGCTGTCCGGCTTGCAAAAGGAAGAAATAATTTGTTTACAATTATTTTTTCTTATCTTTTTCTATTTATTATTCTTATTACAGTGACTATAATTATTGGGGATAATACAGAAAATACTACGTTTTTGTATATAATATTTTTTGTAATTGTTGCTATGTTTTTTCAGTATTCCTATGGTGATTATTTAATAAAGAAATTTGCGGCTGACCCTGTTAAATGTAAAAAATGCACTGGAAATATGATTGAGGTAACAACTCCTCAGGAGAAAAGGAAATATCTGAATGAATCTCAAATTGTGGAAGAAGAACTGAAATCAATCTCGCACTTCATATATGTATGCGATGTGTGTGGCCACATACATATTTTCCGGAGAAATATATATTCCAGCCCCTACAGGAAGTGTCCGGAATGTAATGTGAAGAGTGCCACAGTAACTCCTGAAGCCACTGTTATCCGTGAACCTACCGAATATTCTACCGGTCTTAAAAAAAGAATTTATATCTGTCGGTATTGTAATTGCAGGATAGAACAAGAAGAGATTACTCCCAAATTACGTGCGTATTATGAATATTCCGGCTCTTCTTCCTATGAGGATTCTTCCTATTCTCACAGAAGGCATACTCATTCCGGTTATAGAGGACATTCTTCCGGATCATCCTCTTCTTCAAGAGGGAGCTCTTCTTCCTCTTCTTCCGGAAGAACTTCTTCCTCTTCCGGCAGGAGTTCTTCTTCCTCAGGAAGTAAAAGCTTCGGAGGTGGAAGATCAGGAGGAAGCGGAGCCAGCAGCAGTTGGTAAGGCATATCGGATACTGTTTTATAAATGCTGATCCGAAGGTCATAACAAAAAGGTGTACTGATTACAACAAAGTAAATCAGTACACCTTTTTCTTTCTATCGGAAAATCTTTTCTTTTTCTTTCAGTTATTCGATCATAATTCCATTTGTTTTTTTACAGCTTTGTCAAACCAGTGATCGCTTAATAACTTTCTTGCAGTCAGGATAAATGTTGCATTTTCACCTGCCGCATACCTTGTTTCCGGTTTCTCTTCCTGAATAGCTTTTAAAATCAATTCTGCTATCACTACAGGATCCGATGCATGTTCATCCGGAGTCAGTAGTTTAAGGCCTTTTGTGATAAGTCCTTTATAAACACTATTGGCTGATACTTTTAACATATTCTCTTTCGCAATTGCCCACCAGTTTGTCTTTATAATACCTGGTTCTATAATAATCACATCGATACCAAAAGGATGTACTTCCTGTCGAAGGCTATCACTTAGTCCTTCCACTGCAAATTTACTGGCATGATACCATCCGCCAAGAGGTGTAGCCATTTTTCCGGCAATAGAAGAAATATTTACGATTTTGCCGAAGTGCCTTTCCCGCATATAAGGCAATACCAATTGGGTTAATCTGGCTATTGAAAATAAATTCACATCCATTTCGTTTTTAGCATCTTTGATCGGCACATCTTCTATAGTACCATAAAAGCCGTATCCGGCACAATTTACAAGAATATCAATACGTCCTTGTTGTTGAATAATCTGACTTACTCCAGTTACCATGGAAGCGTCATCCGTCACATCCATTTCTATAATATTGATTCCGAGTTCTTTTAGGTCTTTCATCTTTTCCAGTCTCCGCGCCACTCCATACACGCAATATCCCGCGTTTTTCAACACTTTTGCGGTTTCTTTTCCGATGCCGGAAGATGCGCCGGTTACCAAAGCTATTTTACTCATAATTACTTATCTTACTAGTCGGTTTTTCAGTTAATTTTGTCTTTAAATAACAAATGGGCTACTGTGAGGGTTAAATAATTTAAAGCTAATATTTTATAAGCATAATTAAATTATCTTTTTTTTCCTTCGTTTTTTATTATTTCCGGATGAATAATAGTTGGGTCCTGAGGATTCTTCTTTATAAAATTCCGGTTTATTACATAGGCTTCCATTTCATTTGCAGG
Organism: Candidatus Azobacteroides sp.; assembly: GCA_021201815.1. Lineage (GTDB taxonomy): Bacteria > Bacteroidota > Bacteroidia > Bacteroidales > WRGA01 > WRGA01. The sequence goes on from JAJQEC010000046.1 coordinate 7,829, forward strand.
AAATGGTTTTAAAAGTGCCTGGATTTCTTCTTTTGTTGTATTTACATCCAGCCATTTCTTTTCATTTTGCTTATGAAGAATAAAAGGCATCCGTCCCGGGTTTTTCCCTCCGTTATGGATCCAGTTAGTCATCTCGTTTGCAGGAGTTGTAATCATGGAAAAGGTTTTAACTATTTCCATGGTATCAGGGTCCTGCCAGAAATCGTATACCCCTCCGATTGAAAAAATCTCGTTTTCTTTCAGAAATATGAAATACGGTTCGGTCTGCTTATTATCCAGATGATGGTATTCAAAATAGCCGGTAGCAGGTATAATGCAACGTCTTCTCAGAATAGAAGTGCGGAAAGAAGGTTTTTCAAATATTGTCTCTGCCCGGGCATTTTTTGTCCGCTTCCTGATTTCCTCTGCCTCCGTCCGGTTTTTTATAAAGAAAGGAATAAGCTCCCATTTATAAATCTGAATTTCTTCATTTGCTGTAATAATCGGATATTCCGGATCGGTAAAAGCTGAAACATGATAACTTTTCTCTTCTATCTGAATACCCGTATGGTGTACATGGTTTTTCTTTCCATAACGAATTGCCAATTCGTCCAGGGTAATAAATATAGATGTATGAAAACACATAATAATATAATCTAATGATTTATTAACCTATAACAAAAAGATAAGCCATGAGTTTTATTCTTTTTTTTCCAAAAGCCTTTGATTTTAATAATTTACGATTAAATAAAGAGAATTATAAAATATTTAGTAATTAAAAGGATAACTTATAAAAATTATATCTAAGCTTGCATAAAAAAACCGGTGGCTTGAAAAAGCCACCGGTTTTATATAGGATTAATAGTTTGTTAGTATGGTAAGGATTTATTTTACCAGCACTTTAGAAGTTTTACCACCTACATTTACCAGATAGATTCCTTTCTCAAGGTTTATTGATAATGTATTCTCTGCAGTCAGATTGCTGTATACTACTTTACCAGGTAAGTCATAAATTATTATGGCTTCATTATTTGCCTGTTCGATAGTAAGAGAACCTTCTCCGGAAATAATTTTCACATTATCGGATATGCTTACATCCAGGCCGGTAGGAGTTGCATTGTAAAAATAAAGATTATCAAAATAAACAGTTGCGTCTGTAGTCCAGCTTCCTTCAATCTTGATCTGGGTAATATTAGAAAGATTTACTCCTGCAAAATCAGTATCCAGTGAAATATCGAAAGAATTCCATGTCTCAAGATTTAATGGGGCACATAGATAAGGCTTTTCCGCTTGACCATCAATAAGTGTCAGTTTGAAAACTGTTTCATTCGGAGTCCATATATCAATGTGAAGTGTTGTCATTCCATCCAGATCAATAGGGTTTAAATCATTAAGATGAATTCCCATAAAAGTCAAATTTTCCAATCGGATCATTTGGTTTCCATCAAGGCTATAACTACCTATCTGTGTCTGACTACCCCAGGTTTCAAGTGTCATAGAAGTACTGGGCACATACTTATCACTGTAGATAGAAAAGACATCAGTTTCATCTTGCGTAGGATCCGGAGCAGCTACTGTGGGTACTGGTAAGGGAGATTCCGTAGTAGCGCTGACTGTGGTTGAGACACCTTCATTTCCAGCCCTGTCTTTCGGAGTAATCGTGAAATTATAAGTCGTTCCACCATCTAATCCTAATACTTCATAAGTACACTGTAACCCTGATTTTCCATTGGCGGTTTCCGTAATTCCATTATAAGAAATTTCATAGAAAATAGCTCCTGAATCATCTGTTCCGTTCAAAATCAGTTCTATTTTATTGGGGCCTACAGTGCCTGCTGTTGCAGAAGTTATAACAGGGTCCTGTGTATCATTTGTGTCATCCTCATTATATACATACCAGTTATTGATGTAAATAGTTTGTCCGGTACCCTGATCGACTTTGAATTGCCAGATATTATACATCGCATCCTGCATATTAGTATAAGATGCTAAAGGAATATCAATCGAATTCCACTGGCTGCCTGTCAGAGTAAAAGAAGCCGCCTGCTCCATAGGAGGGTTACTACTTATAGGAGACAATCTTAACGTAGCATTTGCGTCACTCCAGATATCCATATGGATAGTTGTCATATCTGAAAAATTCTGTGCAGGAAATTCTGTTCCCTGGTATGTGAGACCTGTATAAACCAATACGGATTCACCATTCAGTTCCTCTACACTCCCTACTGTCGGTTGTTCCCATGAAGGGTTATAATTAATCCCATCAAGATTACCATACGTATCTCCAAAGATGGAAATAATTTTAGCATTATGAATCAGCGGAGGCTCAGGGGCGGGTGTATTCGGCTGTGCCAGACTTACACTGCAAAGACCAAAGGCCATTGTAACAGAACCTAGTGTCTTAAGTACATTTTTCTTCATATAAAACAATTTTTAAATTTGGTTAGGTGATATAAGATATTATTAAAATATTTCATTCTATTCTCTGACCTCTCTATATTTTCATATATTATATACTATACGAAGTCAAATAAAATAATTATAATAAATACAGGACAAATAAAGCTATGGATTTATTTGTCTTATTATTCTTATTTCTATAAGCTCGTGGTGAATGTCAAAAGTAATATTTATAACGTTCTTTTTATCATTTTGAATTAAAAAAAAGTTCCATTATTAATATAAATAATACTAAAATAACTCATCATATTTTTATAAGAAGCTTATAAAAAGGTATTTAATTTGAATTTTTATTTCTTAAAGAAGTTATATGTTTGAGCTATATAATAAGGTGCGATATAGTATGGGGTATTATATATATAAATTATTGAAATGAGGGCTGCCTGTTTTTACATAAATATTTTTTATATAAAAGCAGAGTTCTGACTTATTCAGGGTATATAAAATGGATGAAATTAAGTTTAAATAATAAAGAAGTTGTTTTGCATATTAAGGATTATCCATAAAATGTATCCCAAACTCCTATGAATTTATTATCCGTTAGCCCTTTCTTCTCCATTTAAAATAATCAGCTCATTTTATTTTCATAGTAAAAAAGAATGGAGTTTACTCCTTTTCTCTCTAGAAGCATTTCGTATCTTTGGGAAATAATGTAAAACCCAATTTATTTTTTTAATAAGAAAGATATGGCAACTATTTTAAAAGCAGAAGAACGGGCATTTAAAGAAAATCCGAATAAAATAGATCATTATAGAATCTTATCTGATTTTTCTATTATTAATAAAGGAATAAAATCCCAGAATCTGAATTTTGACATCCGGCAGTTAAATCCAAAACAATATTCTTCGCCTTATCATTTCCACAGATATGCAGAAGAATTATTTATGATTATCTCCGGTTCTGCTACTGTCCGAACTCCCGAAGGACTTGAAATTGTCAACAGTGGTGATCTAATCTTTTTCGAAAAGGGGGAATCCGGTGCCCATCAATTATATAACCATACGGAAGAACCTTGTGTCTTTCTGGATGTATGTACATTTATCGGCCACGATATATGCGAATATCCGGATTCAAATAAATTATTTATCGTTCCTACTTATGAAATATTTGATAAAGATTCGCAAGTAAATTATTTCAAAGGCGAAGAGAATATAAAAGAAAAGTGGGAAGAGATCAGCAATAATAAAAAATAACCGGAAGAGTATGGAATTAGAGTCGAGGAGATTGCTATTAAAAGAAATAACCTGGAACGATCTGGAAGATATCCACAAGCTTTATTCTGCTCCAGAAACAGATGAATACAATACACTCGGAATTCCGGAAAACTTGGAAGAAACCAGAGAAATTCTCCGGTTGATGATTGAAGCACAGGAAACAGAAGACCGGAAAAGCTATTCCTGGAAAATTGTCCGGAAGAATACAGGGAAATTCATTGGTATGGCTGGCATCACATTATCAGCCAACCGCTTTCGGTTTGGTGAAATCTGCTATGAAATACTCCCTTCCTGCTGGGGAAAAGGATATGCTACTGAAGTTGCGATAACTATCATAGACGCAGGTTTCCGGGATTTTTGCCTCCATCGGATTGAAGCAGGTGTAGCCACAGAAAATATAGCTTCTATCCGGGTACTGGAAAAATCAGGAATGACAAGGGAAGGAACAAAAAGGAAAGTACTCCCTATCAGAGGAGAATGGAAAGATAGTTATTTATATGCTATTTTGGAAAATGAATGATGAAAGTAGTAAAGGAAAAAAGAAAGGATATATTCTCTCCGGATAGCCGATTCCCTGGAAGGACTTGGTTGTACTTATATACCATCCGGGAATAAATACACTTTTCTATTAATCTGTAATCTCTGTTTATATCAGATGTTAAAAAACAGAGATTACAGGTATTTCAGAGAATAAAAGAAACGACGGTACCCTCATAAAAAACAAACCACCTGTAAAAAGCTAGTATGGCATTCTATGTCCCCATTTTACCTTCACTCTTCATAAGGTAATCTGAAATCGGAGTGCATTCCCGGAAGTTTATCCAATTGTTCCATATCCTCATCGGAAATACAGAAATCAACTTGTCTGTTTTCTTTCATATGTTCCGGATTAAGCGATAATACGATCGGAGCCGCTCCATGCTGCAAGGAATAACGAATACAGAGCTGAGCCGTAGAAACCTGATAACGGTCTGCTATTTCTTTAATGGACGGTTTATTAACAATTGATTTTGTTCCCAGAGTGGAATATCCCATAATGGCAAGCCCGTTTTTGTTACAATATTCGACCAGCGTCCGGGGATAATTTCCCACGTGCAGCTTAATCTGGTTTACAGTTGGGTTGATCGTGCAGGTATCAAGTATGTTCTGAATGTCCGAAACATTAAAATTAGAAAGACCGATATTGCGGAATTTGCCCTCGTTCACCGCATCTTCCATGGTGCCATATATTTCCGCATTTGCAGCGTCGTAATTTTTACCTATCTCTGTCCATGGCCATGGTGCATGGATAATATATTGGTCGACATACTCCAGTCCCAGATTATCTAAGGACTGCCTGATTGCATTTTTTGCCTCCTTATAGTTCTTTATGTTTGCTGAAAGCTTTGTTGTGACAAAAATCTCTTCACGGGAAATGCCACTTTCGCGGATAGCCTTCCCCACACTTTTCTCATTCCCATAATCAAAGGCGGTATCGATATGACGGTATCCGGCTGCCAGGGCATCCTGGGCGGCTTTATAAGCCACATCTCCATTCGGTATCTGCCATGTCCCGTAACAAAGACGAGGCATTTTATGTCCGTTATAAAGTTCTATATAAGATAAGTTTATATCACATTTTTCTTTTTCCATATACTAATTTATTAAATGAATATTTTTGTTTATTTTCTTCCTGAAATTGAAGATTACTAATATGGATAAATGACCACAACGAATCTTTTCATAACAGGAAATAGGAATCTGTTATATTTATAAAAACACACCTGTATTCTAAGTTGTTCTTATTTATTTCTCTATCGATGGGAGTGGCTCATATATTTCTTCTTTATTAAAAGGACACACAACAGGAAGCTATCGGTAAAAAATAAGTAATTTTGCGTTTATAAAAGAAATAATAACAGAAAATTAAAATAGAGTGATTTATTTGAAAAGTCTAAAACTCTGTTACCTGAAAGAATAATACATACTAATAAATATAAAATATGATTGATCCGGAAAGCATCACATCGGAAGTTTGTAACCTTGCGAAACAGACAGCTTTGTTCCTCAAAAAAGAAAGAGAAACCTTTTCTCCGGAAAAGGTAGAAGAAAAAAACAGCCATGATTATGTTTCTTACGTGGACAGGGCAGCCGAAGAATTCCTTGTTAAAAGCCTGAAAGAACTGCTTCCCGAAGCTGGTTTTATTACTGAAGAAGGTACAGTAAAACAATCCGATAACCTGCTGACCTGGATTATTGATCCGTTGGACGGGACCACAAACTTTATCCGGGATTATGCGCCGTATTGTGTCAGTATTGCTTTACGGGAAGGCAGTACTTTACTGGCAGGAGTAATATATGAAGTTTGCCGGGATGAATGTTTCTATGCATGGAAAGATGGAGGTGCTTATCTGAATAAGAAAAAAATCCATGTGTCGGATAAAAAAATGGAAAGTGCCTTTATCGGCCTGGAACTTCCTTATCAGGCACAAGAATATAAGCCGGTTATATTGAATGCTTTCCATAATCTGTACGGCAGGGTGGCAGGGATCCGTATCAGTGGTTCCGCAGCTATTAGCCTGTGTTATGTGGCCAACGGGAGATATGATGGTTGGGGAGAAGCCTTTATTAAATCATGGGATTATGCAGCCGGAGCATTGATTGTAAAAGAAGCGGGCGGAATGGTGACGGACTTCAACGGAAAAGAAGATATCACCGATACGCATCATATTATTGCTACCAATGGGATTATTCATGAAGAATTCAGGCAGGAATTTGCGTCATTGGAAGTTTGATATTCTTTTTAAAATTTCATAAGAATAAAAATTTACTTCAAGTGGAAAAAGGTAAGGATAAGGAATAAGGCAGCCTAATCCTTTTTCTGACTTATTTCAATTCCCATCGGACAAGATACGGAACACCCAATCCCGTCTTTGAGATGGCAGATAACCATTGCTTTCCATTTACTTCCGATCAGGCTTATGGCAAGCTTCGGGGAATAAATAAATGTCTTCTTTTTCCTGAAAGAAAAGTTATTCTTATGCGGCTGACAATCCATATTTTACTCTTTTAAATAACTGCAAAACAAGTTGAGAAAGACTTTCTTTTCTGAAATAAAGGTACTATTTTTGCTTTGAGCTGCAAATCGAATAACAAAAAAGTCAATTTATAGAATGAACATTATGAACACGTGGAAAGTTTTAAGTATAAGCATACTTTTAACAACAGGATTTATGGCATGTAAAGGTGAAGAAAAAGAAACAGCACAAAATGTAGGAGCCAATAACTCCAATGTAGTACTGGACGTAATCCATCAGCGCACCAGTATTCGAGCTTATACGGACCAGCCGGTGAGTAAAGAAAACCTGGAAACAATTGTCCGTGCCGGGATGGCTGCTCCAAGTGCGGTGAATAAGCAGCCCTGGCAATTTATTATTATCGATGATAAAAATACATTGCATGCATTGGGTGAAAATATGCGTACCTCCGCTATGGTGCAAAAAGCACCGGCAGCCATTCTGGTTTGTGGGGATATGAACAAAGCCGGAGAAGGCTGGCTGCAACAATACTGGATTCAGGATTGTTCCGCAGCTTCTCAGAATATATTGCTTGCCATTACTTCATTAGGATTGGGTGGCGTGTGGACCAGTATTTATCCGGCGGAAGATCGTATCAAACATGTAGCGGATATACTTAACCTACCGGAACATATTATTCCTTTGAATATTATCCCATTGGGCTATCCTTCGCAGCATCCGGAACCAAAGGATAAATGGAATGAGGAAAATATCCGGTGGAATGTGTGGTAAGTAATAAAAGAAAATAAATCCGACTGCTTTTCATTAAACCCCACCCGTTTGGCGAAGCCAAAGGTACTCCCCTCGTACGTTTGCATGAGA
>JAJQEC010000071.1 GCA_021201815.1 Candidatus Azobacteroides sp.
TAGCAAAACAAATTTGATTATTTACATAGTATCTTCTTCGAGGGGAGAGTGGGTTCGCAGCTTATCTTCGGAGGGATATTGAAGACAAGATACCCGGAACTATACTCTGCACTCTTATTTTTGTTTATTAGTTATGCTCCGTAACCCTCGTTTCTGCAAATAATGCCTGTCACAGGAATAGATTCGAACTTACCGGTTGATTCATTGATACGCCATGCCTGGTTTATCTTTGAAAAATATTCCTGCTCCAGAGAGTCATCGTCATTGTCTATCTGATAAATCAATACAATATTTTCATCTCCCCGGCCATCTTTTATTGCTCCGGTCCAGGCAATATATAGATTCTTACTTAATTCCGAAGACTTAATTTCCAGGATATCGATGATTGTATTTATTCTTTTATCGTCTGCCGTATCTACTAATTTTTCTACGACATATAGGCTGGTTCCGTTTTTGTGGAAGGAAGAAAGACCGTATCGTCCGTCCAGGTTAACGGATATCACTTTGCCTCCCCCTTCTACATAGCCTTTAAATTCAGGCAGGTCAGATAATTCATTATATTCTTTCCCGATAGCTGAATCATACTTCCCCAAACCCGAAATATTGAGGCTAACCAGAGGAGTATTATCTTCCGCTTTTCTCTGGTCACCTCTCCCCTTTTCGGTAGTAATACTAATTTTATCCTTATTATAAACAAAATTCAATGCCACTTTTTCCCCATGGTTATTCAGCATCATTCCATCCCGGATGTCATTTACTTCCGTTCCGTTTGAAAATGCGCTGAATAATTCCCGGAACAACATTTCGGTTTTATTCTTTTTTCTCCAATTCAGTTCGATTTCCATGGTATAAGATTCCGGTACATATCCGTTATTAAACACATAGTTCGGAAACCAGCCTTTTGTTTCTTTTGTATAAGGATATCCGTTTACCTTTATGACATACCAGCCATCTGCCAGTAACTTTCCTCTCTTAACTTCTATCGAGGAAGTACTATATTTGGAAAATGCTGTCGATTTAAAGCCATAACTCTGCATTAACTTTTCGATGGGATCCGTATAAGGAATCCCATCGATAGCATCATCGGTTATAAGTTCTTTTACTTTATTTACGATAGGTTCCGGATCAAAATAATCGGAATATATACTTTCCTCCTTCAGGATACCAAAAGTTACAAATTCAATAAACCGATCATTCACATCGTCATACTGTGGGTTTACGATATATTTTCCTTCCCTGTTTATAAATCCGAACCGGTCTCCTAAAGAAACCACCGCAATCTTATTATTAATAAAACCACCGACCTGATCAAACTGGTAAGGAATTTTCACGACTCCCTTGCGATTTATATATCCCCATTTACCATCTTTCATTACCGGTGCCAGTTCATTCTCATTAAAAGGAAATGCCAAATCGAATTGCGGTTGGATTACTATTTTTCCGGTATGGTCACACCAGCCTACTTGACCGTCTTTCAGAAAAACAAACCACTTTCCGTCAGCGATCATTCTGTCATAAGTAGGATTAGCCATATATTCTCCTTTTCCGTTAATTATTCCCTACTGGCCTCCGAATTCGACACAGGCATATCCATGAGAAGAGAAATCACCGGCATCATCAAACTGGCAATTAATAACAATTTCCCCCTTCTTATTGACATATCCTTTCTTTTTGTTATCAGAAGAACGGATGGGTGCTTTTCCCTCTGAAAAATCCGACAATTCATTTTCCTGAGGAGCAATCACTACTTTTCCGGATTTATTTACACATCCGTATAAAGTCTTTCCTTCTTCATCTTCGGTTTCAAATACAGCCAGTCCATCCCTGAACGCGTTTACTTTCGTAGCCTGTTCTAAGGTAAAAAGAACTTTCCCTTTCGGATTAATCGCCTGTGGATGTCCGTTTTCCGCCACTACCCAGGCAATTCCTTCCTGAAAAGATGTAGCATATTTGTATTGCGGATCAATAACAGTTTTTCCTTTTTTGTTGATGTAACCGTATCGACCATCTTCCCAGAAAAGAGCCACACCTTCCGAGAAATACCAGACATTATTATTCTCTACTTCCAATACCACCTTCCCACTCAGGTCAAGGAAAAGTGTTTTATCATTTTCTCTCACCGGAATCATTTCCGGATCCATCTTTTGATTGCGTCCTCCACAGGAAGAAAGCAATAAACAAAGGGACAATATCCCCGTAATACCGATACATGTTTTTTTCATAATAAGAATGTGTTAAAAGGTAAAAAATAAAAGCCGGAAAGGAATAATAACGTTTTTACTTTTTACCTTATATATTTATCTTTTGATGATTTTTATAGTTTTGTTTTCTTTTTCCGTCTCGAGTCGGACAAAGTAGATTCCGGATGGAAAAGCTTCTAATGAGAAAGGAATAACAGGCATATCCAGGTTATCTTCTTTCTGTATGATAATGATTCCGTTACTATCTGACAGGGTAACTGACCGTACAGATAATTCATCGTTTCTGACAAATAACATGTCGACAACCGGATTGGGGTACAGAGTAATCCGGTTATCGGTCTTTTCATGAATAGAAGCAGTAACAACAGCAAAAAAATGAGTTCCCAGCTCAATCCAGTTTCCGAACTTATTCTTCCCTCTGATATGTATAGTGTGAGATCCCAACGAAATATCCGTAAGGATAGCTGTCAGATTAATATCCGCCTCCTTTTTACTTACTATAACCGGAATACCCTTTCCTTCTCCCGGATCGGTATCGATATAATATTCTGCTCCTTTGATTTCCGAAGTAACTTCATGAGGTAATCCTGCTTTTATAAAAGGCCGGGATATTAGCTGAGACCAACGGTTATCCTGACTCAAGGCCCGGAGATATAAAAGGTGGAAGCCATCTGATAAATCGGATAACGATACGGTAAAAGATAATTCCTCTATCCGGTTATTGTCTGCCATTCCGGATGTACCAGGTTGACCGGCTTTTATTCCGTTTCCCCTTCCCGGATCGGTATCAATAAAATACTCGACATATTGTGTCTGTGCCGTTAATAAGACGGAAAACAGAATAGAAACGAGTAAACAATTTATTTTCTTCATATCGTTCCGGTTATTTTTCTGTGGCTATTTTAACTGTAACTTTCAGACCGGAGGCTTCTGATGCAGCAGAAGGTGCATCAATTTCATAAATCTGCGGGATAGCCGGCAAACCGGATAATACATAAGGAGCGCTTCCACCGAAAGCTCCGCACTGAGAATTTCCTGTTCCGGCTGTCATCGCCGGGGAATCTGGTTTCAATTTCCAACGTCTATCCCTGGAGTCTTCCTGATCAAACAGGAAATCACTTTCTACACCGATATAATTGGCCAGAATAGTAGAGTTGGTATTATTATCTCGGATATCAGGAAAAATGTTATTTCTGATTGTACACCCTTCATTTTCCCTTACGGAAAAAGAAGTTAATGCCGTATTATTTTCAATCAAAGAGTTATAAATTCGGAAAAGGCTCGATGCATATTCCTGGGCAAAAATATTATTTGTAATCACCGCGTTATGTCCATAGTCAAAATTACTCTTTATTCCGCTACCGAAAATATAGCATTGCGTAATGGTCGCATTATAAATATTCCGGTTAGTTTCAGGTAAATCATCATCAAAACGTATTTCCGGTACACAACATCTTCGAATAGTCACATTATCTGCGCCTATATTAATATAATAAGTGGTAGAATAACTGTTAAAAGAAAGCCCCTCCAATAATACCCCTTCTGCTTCAATCTTTAATATACCATTAATATTGGAAGGAGATTTATAGGTAGGCGTATTCGGATTATCTGTCAGAAAATAGCCGTTCCCTATGATCGCAACTTTCTTTTTTATAGGAGAAGAAAGTTTATAATCTATATTAGAACCTTCCAGGTACAACGTATCTCCGGCTGTAATGCCTGCCATAGCAGCATCCAGCGTTTCGAAGTCAGCCGACCGGTCTGTATTATTTACCCGCCATGTCTTAGCGGAAGCAGAACCATATATTAAAAATGATAGACAACAAAGAACTATAAATTTTTTCATAATAAATATTTTAATGAAGAAGTAAAAACTAAGAAGTTGGTGATATATTTAAATACCATAACTCATCCCCGCTTTTACTTTTTCCTTTCCATTAATAATAACTAATCTCACGGATTGTAGAAACAGTCACTCCTGTTTTTCCATAATAATCCCCTGTTTTCTTTACCGTACGTTTTGTCCAGTTCCCACTGGCATCGTACTCGTATCCGGTGTAAGCCACAGAAGCCTCTCCCCACCAACGATCGGATGTCTTTTCCAGTGTCAGGTCTCCGTTTGCGTTATAAGTATACGTTTTGTTACCGTTATCTCCGCTGGAAGAAATAAGACGTCCTTTGGTGTCATACTTTTCGACCGGTTCCCCGTAGTCTTCACCATAATCTTCGTAATCCTCATATTCGTAATTCTCATATACATTCTTCACCTGAGGCTGCAAGGATCCGTTCTTTTTATGGGACATCAGGTCTCCTTTTTCATCATATACGTATTCATCGACATTCGATCCCATTGTTTCAATGACTTTCCTGATTTTCCCATTGCTTGTGGTATAAAATTCTTCTTTACGACCTTGTACCTCATTAGAATTCGTAAAATCAACGGTTCTTTTTTCCAGAACTCCATTGGCATCATACTCATAAAAGATCGTTTCCTTCTTGGCATTTACTGCAGAATAGAACAATCCACCGATCGGATAACCTTCTTTGTAGGGTATTTCGGTAATACTTCTGTCATTCAGCTCATTCGGCAAACCCAGCAAAGAAGCATCATCACTTTTTGTTATTTCCGAAAAAGTCCTTTTCTTTATGGTTCCATTGGGATTGTATTCACAAGTCACTTCCAAAGACCGGTTCCCATTATAGCTCGTAAGTATAATTTCCGTAGGCTGTTTATTTTCATTAAAACGATATATGTTTTTTGTGGTTTTGCCATTCCAGACATTCGTTTCTATTATTTCCTTCACATTTCCCCGGAGCGTAGTCATTACATAATCCGGCTTCACACCCGTTGTGGCTGCCTTAGCCGAAGATGACTCCGGGGGCGTAGTAACATTTTCCTGATTTTCCCCCAGCAGGCTATCAACCGCTTTATCCACTTCTTTTCCGATTTTATCTATTCCATCGGAAAGCTTTTTAAGAAAAGATTGCCCCTGGATGTTTCCCGTGATAAGGAACAAAGAAAAGACGAGCGTACCTATGTATTTTGTCTTCATTGTTTTTATTTTATCTGTTTATTAGAATTAACCGAAAGCCTGTTTAAATTTTAATTATATAGACCGTAAGGCCCACCGAAAAGGGCTCTCCCGTTTCCTTTGTTTTTGCCTGGGGAAGAAATAAAATTTAAACAGGCCACGAATAAATATCTTTCGAACCTCCGGAAAGTATTATTTCTTCCGGAAAACCAATTCCCTGATCCTTTCTCTTCCCGGATGCAGTGCTTTTACTTTAGGAGCAGAACGTAGGCCTCCCTCTCCGATTTTGAACGTACCGATGATCACATATTTATCCGGAGTATCCCAGCTACCGTTATCATTATCGGCAAATTGTCCGATCTGTTTATCAGAAACATAGACAGGCTTTCCATTATAATTTACGGTTACCGAATACTTTGCACCTGCTTTAGACCTATCACATTTTTCAAATAAATCTACCGCAATTGTATATTCCCCTTCCTTCGGAGCATTCGCGTACGTTATATTTTCATTATTAACGCCATCGATATAACAGGCAGCATTAGAATCCAGGTCAAGAACAACTTCAATTTTATCTTTGAAATAAGAATAGTATTCATTGTCATAATCTATTCTATCATATATTTCATCCAGATAATCATAAAGGATATCCCAGTCTTCCTCATTTTGATAATTCAGCTTTGACGCATCAAAATTTGTGTATTTACTTACCAGGTAACATTCAAACAAAAAGTCCTCTTCATCCGTAATTTCATCTCCGAGATACGGATTTCCATAGTAAATATGGTTCCCATCCGGATCAAACAAGTGCAAATCCAAATCGTCAAACTGGTCCCATGCCAGGCTTACCTGTAAAGATCCGGTTCCGACTTCAATCACATCAATATCCCCGGAACTTATCATTTTACTTACTTCTCCCGATTTTGTCAACACAGACAAATGAAGGGAAAATTCATCTACCTTAATCTGCTGACTCATCAAAAGCACAATTTCGTATGTATACGCATCTTCCTGAACCCGTTGCACACTTTTCAGCACATTGGACAAATCATACTCATAATATCCCCTTACCCCTTCTACTCCGATATAAACCGATTGTAATTCTGCCAATGAAGTAAAAGAGACAATAGAGGATCCTCCGGTAATAGCAGAACTATTGACCTGTAGTTCAGAGATCACGGCACGATCCCCGTCCGGTTGAGCTTTATCTACAAAGGAGGCATTTTCCACACTAAAATATCCTTCTTCAATCGGATTTCGTCCTTGTCCTCCCTCATCATCACTACTACAGGAAAAAAAGAGCAGACATACACATACACTCACACACCAAATAAGATTCAATCTTTTCATAGTTAATCGACATTTTAATAAATTATATACTTATTTTTATCACACGCTATTAAATAAAAAAAGCGTAGGTACTGTTTCTCTACTTGTTATCTGGGTATCGCCAAACACCCTTCCGCAAACAGACAACAGCCCCACGCCTATTATATATAACAGACGTGAGCGCTTATTGCTATTATCCCTGCGGAATAAAATTTGGCGATTTCAGATAACGGGGATAATATTTTTAAACGCTTTCGTATATGGTAACTATGTTTGTATTCGATAGTAAACGCTTTACTTATCGAACGGAACAAAAATACACGAAAGCACGCTTATTTACAACTTTTTTTAAAAAATATTATAAAACAAACATTTCTTTTTAACTATTTGAAAGACCTTCTTTTATAATCTCCAGTAAAAGATGGTTCTCTATATCAATAAGGTGCCGTGGCAGGGAAATTTTACGTTTATTCTTCCTCTGACCATCTATAATATATTTATTCAATATTTCCTGATTTTTGATCACCTTTCTGAAAGCAGCTTTTATTTTATTATTCGCTTCATAAATACCTTCTGCACGGCTTAATAAACCATCGATCATATCACAGGCACGTATATCATCTTTTATTTTGTACGGCGATAAATGCGAATAAATTTTTATCATTTGATCTCTGTATAAAGAAAGCTCTGCATTGGCTATTCCTTTGTGGTGGATAAGATATAATAAGTAAACTGTTTTTGCCTGCAACCCTTTAATAATTATTTCCGCATTTCCGTAATCCGGAAGAAAAATCCGGAAAGAATCAGTTATGTAAATCCGGCTTAAGGATCGGTTAAGAACCGGGTCATTTTCTTTAGACAATAAGAACTGTTTCTCTTCTTCGGACAAATCAATATTTTCTAGTTCCTGTTCTATCAAGGATTTTATTTCACTATCTTCTATCATATATCGAATAATCCGCCTGATAGCATTCTCCATAATAACCGCATTTAACATAACCATGACTACACAAAAATAAAGTAATATTGATTTGATTTTCAAAAAACAAGGTTCTTATACTTTTGAAAGAAGCTTTGCTTTTTTATACAAACTTTAACAACAATTCGTTAATAACTATTTCCGGTGATTATTTTATTTCCAGAAACAAGATAAAGACAGGAAAACTAGTTTTATCCTCTGTTTCATTCGGTCTTTTATATATTTATAACCGAAAGAAGCAAAAGGTAACCGGGGAAAAGCAGCTTTTTTAAAAAAAAGAGGTTAAAATATTTTTTTACCTTTATATTTGCCTTGTGGTAATATGAAGTTCCGGGAAATATAATAATACGAAATGAGTCTTTCTATTATCGGTTAACAAAAGAATAGAATAATTTAAATCGGTGGAATACAAAGTCATCCTACTAATTTTTCTTTTTCCTGTTTTCCTCTTCGGGCAAACAAACAGGGCACTGATTGTCGGGATCAGTGACTATCCGACGGAAAGCGGATGGAGGAAAATACACGGCGCAAATGACTCCCGGCTGATTACTTTTCTCCTGCAACGAAATGGGTATGGCAATATAAATATCCGGACATTAATAAATGAACAGGCCACCAAAGCCGCCATTGTCAGAGCACTGCAGGAAATGGCAAACCAATGTGGCCCCGGAGATCATGTGTATATACATTTCTCCTGTCATGGGCAGCAGATGATTGATGATAACGGGGATGAGCCGGACGGACTGGATGAAGCACTAATTCCCTTTGATGCCCGGATGCGTTTCCGAAAGGGAGAATACGAAGGAGAGAATCATTTAAGGGATGATGAACTGGAAATATTGCTGGAAAAAATACGGAGAAAAACAGGAGAAAACGGCAACATACTGGTGTTGCTAGATGCCTGTCACAGCGCGACAGGAACAAGAGAGGATGAAGAATACATCCGGGGAACCGCTTATATCTTTGGTCCGGAAAATGCAGAAATACCGGAAACAGACGGAAGCCGGCTGAATCTCCGGCTAAAGAAAGAAAAGGAGCTTTCCCCGATTACTGTGTTAAGTGCCTGCCTGGAAAACCAGAAGAATTCGGAATACAAAATGTCCGGTACACAATCTTACTATGGTTCTCTGACGTATGCTTTTTACAAAATAGCGGAGAAAGCGACAGGAAAAGTCTCCTGTCAACAACTGGCAGAAAGAATAAAAAAGGAAATGAAAATGCTGTTGCCGAAACGAAACCAAATTCCTTTTTTTGAAAGTACGGATGAAAAAGGAATATTTAAACTTAGCTTATAAAAAAGATGCCTCATTCTAAAAGCATACCGGAAGGCGAACAGGTACTAGCGGAACTCTATATAAAATGCAGGGAACCGTTCCTGAACTTTGCCAGATCGTTTCTTCTCGTTGGAGAAGAGCAGATTCTAGAGATATATCAGGAATGTTTTATTGATTTATATCTTCAGAAAATTAAAACTCGGGAATACCGGACCTTTACCTGTTCCCTGAAGACTTACCTTTTTAGTATCGGGAGAAATAAAATCCTTAATTATATCCGGGATCATGGAAAATATACCCGTGTCACGCTTTCCGACTATATTCCTGAAATAGAAAATCCGGAAGAAGAGGAAGAATGGAAAAAAACACAAGAAAAGATTTTTCCTATTGTACAACGTATGAAAGAACCCTGCAATCAGCTCTTAAGCCTTTACTACTGGGAAGGAAAGGATATGAAGAAAATAGCGGAAATCCTTCACTTCAAAAATGAAAAAGTTGCTAAAAGTAAAAAATATAAATGTATGCAGGCATTAAAGGAAAAGTTATCTTCCTTGTTTTAACATACCTGCTGAAATAATCGGAATTTATGTATAAAGAAGAAGAAAGACAGGATATAATAGACCGTTATCTACAAGATGAAATGACTCCTGAAGAAAAGAAGGGGTTTGAGGAAAGACTGGAGCACGACCCGGTGCTGAAAAAAGAATTGCTGATGACCCGGCATATCAAAACCGTTTTCGAAAGAAAAGGAGAACAGGAAATGCTGAAAAACGCCGGGAATTTGTCCGAGGAAGAGTTAAAAACAATGATGATAAATATAGAAAACCAACATATGAAAACCAACAAAAGAATCCCTCTCATTATAATGCTGGCTGCTATTGCCGCAGTAGCTTTCGTAATAGTTTATATCGGCGGGCAGCCCCGCTACGGTGCCGATCAGTTATTCAACGAATTTTATACCACACAACCCTATGAAACCGTACCTTACAGAGGAGGTACTCCTATGGACGAAGAAAAAGATAAGTTGCTGGTAGAAGCAAGCGCGCTATATGAGCAGGGAGAGTATGCGAAAGCACTGGAAATATTTGATAAGATTACCGCTGATATGAACCTGGAAGATACGCCGGAAGAAGTGATCTTCTATTCTGCTATCTCTATGCTGGAAGAAAACAAACTGCCGGAAGCAATTGAAAGACTTTCTTACTTGGAAGCAGCAGACAACTCCGATTTTCAACAGGATGCGGCATGGAGCCTGGCATTGGCATATCTAAAGGACAACCAGCGTTCCGAGGCAAAAACAACATTGGAATATATTGTGACAGGAAACGGATATTACAGCGAAGAAGCAAAAGACCTGCTGAAAAAACTGGATGAAAAAAAGTGGTTTTAAAACCTTTTACTAAATGAGAAGACAGGTATTCCAAAGCAGCCTTTTAACTCTGTTTCTTTGTTGTTTTTCTGTTTCTTTTTCCCAAACAGCGATCCCCGGAATAAAAGAACGATATGAAGCCGGACAGGAATACAAAAAAGAGGGAAAATACAACGATGCGGAAGCAGTTTATCTGGAAGTCCTTTCCATACAGGAAAAGGCAGGAAAGAAGGGAACATTGGAATACGCTGAAACATTGCATTCCCTGGTTGAAATATATTTCAAACAACAGGACTTTTTCAAAACAGATTCCATCGGGCAACTGGCTCTCCATATCCGGGCTGAAAAGGCCGGAACAGCAAGTCTTGAATATGCGGAAACGTTGAATGAACTGATGCGTCTCCGGTTAGAGATGCATGATTTCACGGATGTTGAAAAGAATTTACTAAAGGTACTGAAAATAAAAGAGCAAAAGGTAGGCAGAGAACATCCTTCCTATGCTTCTACCCTCACCTACCTCGGAAATTATTATGCTTTGTCTTTTCGTTTCGAAGAAGCTCTCCGACTGTTAACCCAGGCTATGCAGATACGATTTAAAGCCTATGGGGAAATGCATCTTGATTACGCAAACTCTCTTTCTTCCCTGGGCGCCCTGTTTTTTTTAATGGAAAAATATGAAGAAGCCAAAACATACTATCAAAGATGGATTGATATAACGAAAAAAATAATAGGAGAAGATCACCCGGAATATATAGAATGTCTGTTGGGGTTAAGCGTCATCCATCAGTTAAACGGAAAATATAAAGAAGCTGTTTTTTACATTGAAAAAGGAATGGCGTTGAATGAAAGATTTCTGAATAAAGGCAATCTTAACCATGCTTCTTTTCTGACAAATCTCGGAGGAATTTATTTTCTGTTGAACGAAACGGAACATGCGGAAACAGCTTTAACAGAATGCATGGAAATAAGTAAAAAGATTGTCGGCACTCACCATAGCACCTATATAAATGCATTGAATGCCTTAACAAATGTCTATACAGAAAAAGGATTACCGGAAAAAGCAGAGCCATTATTTCTGGAATCACTCGAGCTTCGGAAAGGGGTTCTTCATGAAAATGCTAATTCCAGTTTAGCAAATATTTATACTAGTCTTTCCTTTTTTTATTTTACACTGGAGAATGATATAGAAGCAGAAAAATTTGCCAGGCTGGCCATTGACACGGCAGAAAAATCTTTCGGAAAGAATTCCCTTCGATATGCCATGGCATTGCATATTCTTGGCAGCCTGTATGAAAATTCCGGCAGATACGGAAGAGCATTGGCTTGCTATGAGGAGACGTTGGAGACGTGTAAGGAAATACAGGAATCAAACAGCATAGAATATCTTTCCGTTCTGGGAAATTATATCCTGCTGAAAAATAAAATGAAGCTGGCCGATGACCTGGAAACCGAAAGAGTATTAATAGAAATTACCGGCAACTATCATAAGATTTCAGGTGAAAATAACAGGCGGTATATCCAGTCTCTGAATAACCTGGGAAGTTTTTACTTTCAAAAACAAATGTTCGGGAAAGCGGAAGAAACGTATAAAAAAGCCATTGCCCTGTATAAGGATAAAGAAAAACAAGAAGAACCCCTTTATTGGGTACTGATAGAAAATCTGGCTCTGAATCAGGAGCTTTCCGGAAAAACCGAAGAAGCTTTTTCTCTTTTTACGTCCTCTCAGGAAGCAGCAGGAAAACAACTTTATTTTCGTTTCGGTTTTCTTTCCGAGAAAGAACGGACTTTATTCTGGGAATCAAAAAGAGCAAAAATGCAAATCTATCACATGTTTTCCCTGAAGCATCATAAAAACTATCCGTATTTCCCCACCCTGTCATACAATGCTGAGTTGCTTTCCAAAGGATTATTATTAAATACGAAAAAAAAAATAAGGAAAGCAGCTTCGGAAAGTGGCACCGGGGCCTTCATAAACGAACAGTGGGAATCCCATTTATTAATGGATTCCATACAAGTAGTCACGCATCTTCTTCAGGAGAAGAAAAAAGAAGTTATAGAGCAAATACCCCTGAGGAATTTTTATAATGTATTGGACAGAGTGTTACCGGACAGGGCTGATAGGTACACTAAGTTGAAAACAAACTTTATCGAACTTATCGATCTGCATGATGAATTTAGTGATTTTGTGCAACAGGTAGAAGAACTGCTGATAGAAATATTTCTGGAAGATCATCAGAAAGACCTCGGTCGGATTATCTCAAATCTCCGGACGGAAGAATTATCCCGATGCTGGACAAGAGGAATAAGGCGACAGAAAGTATATAAAGAGAAATCTCTTGCGACAGTAGAAATATTGAATAAAATAGAAGAAAAGATTCCCCTTCCATCGTTGGATGAAAAATTAAAAAAACTAAGAACCAGCACTGTCCCGAAAGAAAGGTCTTTATGGAACCAGTTCTCTATTTGCATGGAAGAATATATAAAAGCAAAAGAAAAGTTTTTCCAGTGGCAAAGTACCTGCTATCCAACTCTGGTACACCATTTGTATCCTCACTTAGAAAGCCTTATCCTGAAAAAAGATGATCCGGAACTGACAGCATTATGGAAAGAATCCCATGTCTTACGGGAACAACTCACCACGCTTATCGAAGAATGCGAAATAGAAACAATTGAGCTGGCTGAGAAATATATCTGGAAAGCCGCTGAAGAAATACAACCCTTTATAATGGACACCGAAAGTAAGGAAGTAATTCTTTTATGGAAAGAAGTTATGGTACTGACTGACAGCCTGGCAATGCTCACTGACAGATATAACCGACAGGATAAGTCCATGGTCCGTCATATAAGAAATAATGCAGTTAATCCGGGAGATATTTACCAATGGGAAGATATAAGGGCCACACTGAATAAGGATGAAGTTGCTATTGAGTTTATTCACATTCTAGAAGATAACTTATTACATCTTAAGACCATAGATACCATATATTGTGCACTGCTTTTAAGATCAGATTCCACATATCCGGAACTGGTCAGGCTTTGCAAGGAAAAGGACCTGAAACAAGCAATAGCATCCTCTCCGTATGATGGAAAGAATGTCTATCCCCTGATATGGAAACCAATCGAGAAGCACCTGAAAGGTATATCTGAGGTATATCTTGCTCCTTGTGGGATTCTGAACCGGATTTCCTTTCCGGGATTGAAGAGAAAAAAACATTATCTGACGGAAGAATATGAGATTCATCAGGTACTTTCGACAAAAGACATACCGGAAATAAAACAACGAATAAATGCTCCTGTTCCGGATGTAAAAAGAGCAGTGATATTCGGTGGTGCAGATTACGGAATATCGCTGGCAGAACTGGCAGAGATCGACAAAGATATGGAAAAAGATACGCGCTGGAATCTGACAGGCAATATGCTGAACCGGATGGATACGCTACGGGGAGAAGGATTTGACTATCTTCCCGGTTCCGGAAGAGAAGCACGGGAAATCGGAGAAGTATTGGAAAAGATGAACTGGCAGACAACCATCCGGACAGATGCCAGTGCTACGGAAACCTGTTTTAAATCTTATTCTTCCGATTCTTCTCCGGAACTATTACACATTTCTACACATGGATTTTATTTTCCACAGGCAAAACGGAGACCCACGAGAAAAGACAGAACGGTACGGGATGAAGAGAAAAGCTTTTTTCGCATTACTGATGATCCTCTTATGCGTTCCGGACTGGCTTTCAGTGGAATTAATAATAGCTGGAACGGAAAAGAAGTCCCCTCTGATACGGATGATGGTATTCTTACAGCCTATGAGGTTTCCCGGATGAATCTTACCAATACCCAATTGGTAGTACTATCGGCCTGTGATACCGGTCTGGGTGAAATCCGGGAAGGGGAAGGTGTATACGGACTACAGAGAGGTTTTCGCCTGGCCGGTGTACAATCCATGATTGTGAGTCTATGGAAAGTTCCGGATAAAGAAACAGTCGAATTAATGAAAGCGTTCTATAGTTCCTGGACAGATGGAACTTCTATTCATACTGCTTTTTCTAACGCACAGAAAGCAATGAAAGAAAAATATCCGGACCAGCCGGAAAAGTGGGCAGGATTTATTCTTATCGAGTAAATAAACACCTTCTAAAAATAAAATGTAAGCCAACTCTCCCCTCGAAGAAGGGGTGGGGTTTGTTGATAAACACTGGGGTAACCAGACAAAAAAACACCTGCAACTTTTTAATACCCAACTGATTTTTTTTGCTCTTTGTAAACTCCGTTTTCTTGCGGGTTATTAAACCGTGGGTTAACCCTACCCCTTTTGGCGAAGCCAAAAGGTACTTCCCTTCCATGAAGGGAAGAGTGGGGGTGGTAATAAGCACTGGGGTAACCAGACAAAAAAATACCTGCAACTTTTTTGATATCCAATTGATTCATTTTTACTCTTTGTAAACTCCGTTTTCTTGTGGGGTATTTAACCGTGGGTTAACCCTTTCCCTTTTGGCGAAGCCAAAAGGTACTTCCCTTCCATGAAGGGAAGAGTGGGGATACTTTTTTCTATAACCGAAGCATTCCTACTGTGTTTAGAATTTCGACTAAGGCAAAATTTCAAAAAGGCCGGCTAAAGTCGTATAAACAACTGGTCATTGTTGTATAAATGACCGGATAATGTCATGGAAACGATAGGTCGATGTCGTGTAATTGAAAGGTCAACCTGATCGTTCAACCTACGTTGGGCGATCGTTTACCGTTGCTTGGGCGATCGTTTATCGTTCGTTGGGCGAACGTTTGCCGTTGGTTGGACGATGAAATCCTAACCGGGAGAGAAAAGATGTTCCGGTAAAAGAGCTGACCGGATAATGCGGAGGCAGTGATAAAGGCCATCAGGGCTTTTTATACCAAAGCGGATAAGTTGGCTGATACCCTGTCCCCAGCATTTCAAAGATACGGTTTTTTCAGGCTGAAGTCAAGTTTTTGCGGTGTTTTTTCCGGGAATCTGCCCCTCTTCCCTTCTTGGAAGGGAAGTACCCTTTTCTATGAAAAAGGGGAAGGGTTAACCCACGGATAAAAAACCGGAAGGGTTGCCTTACAGCCTTCTACCAAACCCCTCCCCTTTGGCGAAGCCAAAGGTACTCCCCTCGTACGTTTGCATG
>JAJQEC010000144.1:0-817 GCA_021201815.1 Candidatus Azobacteroides sp.
AAATAGCTCAGTTGGTAGAGCATAACCTTGCCAAGGTTAGGGTCGCGGGTTCGAGTCCCGTTTTTCGCTCCTGGTCTGCCCGGATGGTGGAATGGTAGACACGCAGGACTTAAAATCCTGTGACCATTGCGGTTGTGTGGGTTCAAGTCCCACTCCGGGTACTTTTAAAGCTCCATAAGTTTACATAAACTTATGGAGCTTTTTTTATTTATGTAAGATACCTTTCTTTGCTTATTTAGTTACTTCCGGAAAACTTCTTCTCTATGAGATATATCTATTTTATTCTTACTTATCCTTTTTATTTCTATCCTCAGTTTAATTATTAAAAAGGTTGGATTTTGATTAGATAACTGTTTTTAAGTGTTTCAAAAACTAAAGATTTATCTCTTTATAAAAATTCAATACAGGAGCACAGGAGAAGGCCATTCTTTTTTTTAGATAGATTATAAATGTATAAATTATATTTTGCAACAATATTAATATTTAAATATATATGCAAAAATTATACACAATTTCTTCTGATAAGTGACTTTAATAAAGTTTCTAATAAATAAATATTTTTACAGATTTTTTATTTATACGAGGGATATTTTTCCTTTTAAGATTAATGAGTATATCCGTTACAAGCTTATTAATCAATAATATAGGATATGGTATGGGAGTTAGATATATTTAAATGTAAGATAAGTTATTTTCTTTCCTTTTGTAATAATGAAATTAATAAAATATTATTTTATTTTTATAAAATTTAAATAGAAATTTTTACTAATTTTGTTGAATTCTTGTCATGGCGAGGTGAAATTAAATATTATTATTT
>JAJQEC010000144.1:827-66453 GCA_021201815.1 Candidatus Azobacteroides sp.
GTATATAAACTATGAAAAAGCTTTTATTGTTTTTCCTATCAATTATGATGGGGGTTGCTCTTGTGGCTCAAAATCGTCTGTATGTAAAACAAAATGGAGGAAATGATGCAAATGACGGTACTTCCTGGGAAAATGCGTTAGCCACTCCCGATCAGGCATTTATGATGGCCGCCGATATGCCATCTCTGGAAGAAATCTGGGTTGCACAAGATAAATATGTTCCCCAATATATTGCCGGCAATGGAGAGATTGAACGTGACCGTGCTTTTGTTCTGCCAGCCAATGTAAAGGTATATGGTGGATTCTTCGGGACAGAAAACAAACTTAGTGAACGCATCCCACAAATTGGAGATAAAGGAAGTAACGGGCTTACTATCCTTAGTGGAGAAATTACTCCAGGTGATACTGTGTTTCATGTGGTAATCGGGGCAACCAGAAATGGGGACTTTATCCATCTGGACGGCTTTACTATTGAAGGTGCAAGGAGACACGTACTTTCTCCCGCTCCTATGTCTTTTTATGTAAATGGTCAGGTGGTTTACCGTGACAGGAGCAGTGCTATTTATTGCATAACCTATGAAAATGACCAGGCCGGTGATATTACATTGGCAAATAATACGGTAGTTGGTAGTGAAGTTTTTACTATTGCCAGTAGTACTTCCAGCGGAAAAGGCGGTACAACAACTTTCAGCAATAATTACATAGCCAATACCATTTTAAGTGCGTATGCAGGTGTAGAGCTGTTTACAAGTGGGGCAGGAGAAGGTGGAACTATTCTGTTTAATGAAAATAAAATAGAAGATTGTTCGATAAATGCTTCTGTTCTTATGATGGCTATCCAGAATGGCCGTGCCGGGAAAATTTCCTTTACTACCAATACTATTAACAGAAGCAGTATTTATGCAGAATCTGCTGTCTCCGGTTTTAGTACGGCAGTATACGGAGGAAACGTAGAAATCATTAATAATGGAATCATTCATTGTGACACGAAAATTATTACCGGCCATATTGCCGCCATGGTACCCAGTCAGGTAGATGGCGGGGAAATAACCGTGATCAACAATACCTTTATCTGTAATGATGGGCAAGCACTATCCTTACAGGCTTTCGCCGAAGGTTCGAATTCAATCGGTAATATTATAGTTGCCAATACACTTATCTGGGGAAACAGTGGAAATAATATCAAGTATGTGGATTCCGCAAAACAAAGCCTCACTTTCTATAACTGTTTAGTGGAAGGAAAAACTGCGGAGAATCTGAATAGTTTTGTTGCTGGTTATTCTGGTATGGATAATGTAGACGCAACCGGCTGGTTAGAAAGTGATATATTCGCTTCTCCTTCGCCTGCTTTCGGATATTACAGGCTTAAAGCAGGTAGTCCTGCCATAGATGCCGGTAACGATAAATTTGTTCCTGACTATATCACTAGAGATGCTGGTTACGAGGCTCGTATTCTGGGAGAATCGGTAGATATCGGTGCGTATGAATATTTTGCTTATAACCTGAGAGAAACTTCAGGGTTAGGAGAAATCAGTACCGGAAATGCGATTATTGAAGTAAATGATAACGTATTATTGGTTACGGTTCCTGAACTTTCACAGGTAAGTATTTACACGGTGGCCGGATTGCAGGTGGCTAATGTAAAGGTGGAAAATACCTATAGCCTGCCGTTGCCAGCAGGAGTTTATATTATTTCGATCAATGGTAAAACATGTAAAATCACGATCTGATAAGATCGTAAAAGGCGGAATCGATGCTGCCTGATAATTCTATCATAACGGGAGTTCAGTTTTAAACCGAACTCCCGTTTTGTTGTATAATGGAATCTGAGTTATCACCTAAATTTTTTATTGTAAAAAAAGAAATTGTTTTCCTGATAAAAAAACAGAAACCTGGCAATGGGAAAGAAAATATTTTACTTCTGGTTTATTAAAAGAAGGAATAAAAGCTTTCAAAGGAATAAAATCCAAAATTTCTTTTAACTTTGCCTTTACTTTTACGAGGTTATTCACATGCTACGCAAATTCATTGTTTTTGTTTTTATTATAAGCACCTGTATTCTTAAAGGAAATAATCTGTATTATGGATTAACTTTTCTTTCTCATACCGTGAATCAGGATTTAAGGACTTCCCTGTTGTTGACCGACGAGGAGAAGTTGAGCTTCCCTTATGGATTCTCCCTGGAGTTTGATTTACGCATGCAGGTAGAAGAGTTGGCCTATGGGTACATTTTCCGGATCATTACCGGAGATGAGCAAAGCCTGGATCTGGTAAGCAATGTAAATACCGGAAATTTGAATTTTGTACTGGCCGGCATCGGAAGCGCTTTTTCAAATGTAGAATTTACCCTTGGGAAAGAAGAACGGCTGGATTGGATTAAGGTTAAACTAAAAGTCAATAAAGAAAATATAGAATGTACCATTAATAATGTTTCAAAAGAGATTCCTCATTCTCTTAACAACCTTCATGACGTACAAATCTTTTTCGGAAAAAATAAACATCCTGTTTTCTATACGTCCGATGTACCTCCGGTGACAATCCGGGATGTGATCATGCGCAACCCGAAAGAAGAAATAATAAGAAACTGGCCTATGAACAGGCACAATAGGAATGAAGTATATGATGACGTAAAAAACAACGTCGCCCTTGTAGAAAATGGAGTATGGGAAATGGATAAACATGTACGCTGGGAAAAACAATTTTCTCTTTCACTGATGGAGAAGAATGCCCAGATTGCTTATGATTCCTCCCAGGCAAGGGTTTTTATTGCTATCACAGATTCTGTTTTTATATATCATATTAAAGAGAAAGAACTCGAAAAAAATCGGGTCATATCCGGAAGACCTTTCCGGAGTGGAGGAAGTCACATGGTGTATGATAACAAAAAACACCGGCTTATTTCTTATAGCCTTGTATATACGGACTTTAATACTTATGATTTTGAAAAAAGAGAATGGACTTCGGAGGAAATTGAAGAAGGATTACCGCCTATTCAGCATCATAACCGGTATGTGCATCAGTCTTCGAATCAACTCATCTTGTTCGGTGGGTATGGAAATCATACCTACAATGCCGAATTAATAAAACATAATCTTGATAGCGGAAGATGGGAACGGGTAAATTTAGCCTCCTGCATTCCTCCCCGGTATTTAAGTGCAATGGGGTATGCCGGAGACGATAAATTATATATTCTGGGTGGATTCGGAAGTACTTCCGGACGTCAGGAAGAGTCCCCAAAGAACCTGTATGATGTATATGAACTCGATTTCACGGATTATTCCTGCCGGCAGTTAACTTCCTTCTCCACACCCAAAGAGCCGATTGTATTCGGGAATAGCATGGTAATCGAGAAAAACGAAAATAAAATATATACATTGGCATATAATAACGACCGTTTCCATTCTCCTTTGTATTTATTATCCCTGGATCTTACGTCTTCCGAAACAGAGATTCTGGGAGATTCCATCCCATATAATTTCCTGGATACGGAATCCTTTTGCGACTTGTTTCTGGATAAGGAAAGTTCCATGTTATATGCGGTGGTTTTACAGCGAAAAGAAGAGGCTGAAATATATGACCTGGAAATTTACTCACTTGCTTATCCTCCCTTAAAAATTTCAGATGTGATGCAGACACCTCCCGGTAAGAGCTCCAATAAAACATGGATTGGAGTAGGAATCTTCGCTCTTTTGTTTTTATCATTTATTTATTTCTTTTTTAAGAGAAAGAGACATTCTAAAGTAACCTGGATTGATACAAAAGAAACAGACACAAGAAAAGAAAAGAAAATAGACGTTAGTTCCATTGAGTTAAAAAAGCAACATTCCACCATTCGTCTTCTGGGTGGCTTTCAGGTGTTTGACCGGAATGGGAATGATATTACAGAACGTTTTACACCCATCCTCAAACATATCTTTTTATTTATTCTGCTCAATTCTATCAAAGAAGGGAAAAAAATCACTTCCGATAAGCTGGATGAAACCTTCTGGGAAGGAATGGATAAGGCCAGTGCGGCAAATAACCGCAGTGTGAATATCCGGAAGATCAGGGTGTTGCTGGAGAAAGTAAATGAAGATATTGTCCTTTCCAATAAAAACTCCTACTGGTCTTTATCATTGGGAAAAGATGTTTTTTGTGATTATTATGAAGCGATGATTCTGTTCAAAAAGATTCAGGAAGACAGGGCTATTAATAGGGAAGCGCTGGAAATGATCATGGAACTGGCTTCCGGTGGAATCCTGCTTCCTAATGTAAACCTGGAATGGGCGGATGCATTCAAAACGGAATACAACGAATTCCTGTCAGATGTATTGACAAAAGCTGTCCGGATACCGGAGTTTAATAAGGATTTGAAATTATTACTGCGAATCGCCAACCTTCTTTTATTATATGATAACCTGGATGAAGATGCCGTTCGGTTAAAGTGCAGGGTATTATTTGACCTGGGACAGAAAGGAGTATCCAAACAATGCTTTGATAAATATGTACAGGATCATGTAAAATTACTGAATGCCAAACCTAATTTTACCTATAAGGAGATGTTCGGTAAATAATATAATATTCGGCTAAGAAGAACAGGTTTCTACTTCTCCGGCAACTTAACTGATTTTATCCCGCCTCTTCCCTTCGCAGAACTACTCTCTATACACAACTTTGTATGTTGTTGAAAAATGATAGATGTATGGAGCTGTTGAGCATAGCGTCCCGCTATGCTCCGGCTAAAAGCAGGCCTCCGGCCGGCAGATAGCCACAGCAAATGAAAATGCGGGTATAAGAATGAACCCATAAAACAGCCTTTTTCTTATGACAAGCGCAAAGACACAAGGGACGGAAGTTCTTCTTTATGGTTTTATGGTGGAAGAAGCAGGAAAAGAAACTGGTTTTTTTCAGCCCTGCGGCAAGTAATCACGGCTCTGCTGCCCGGAAGTATGATACCGGGTTTTGAATAAAAAGAGGTGTATAGAGAGTAGTTTAAAAAAGGGAAGTACCTTTTTGTTCCAAAAGGGGGAAGAGTTGGATACAAATTAATAACCAAAGAGGAAGAAGTGAACACAAACTAATAATCCTATAAATAAAAAGAAAACAAACCTACCCTCTGAAAAAATAACCTTCTCCACCTAAAAAAATACACCATTCCATTGTGAAATGTACTAAAATGAGTATATTTGCATAACAACCGGAAAAATAAAAAGAATGGACTCATTGTATTTTTTACTTCTTATATATAGCATACTTCTGTTCTGGCTGCTGGCCTTTGTATGTATTTCTTTTTATAAAGGAGTAAACAGAGGAAATTCATCGCATCCTTTCTTTTCCGGAACAGAAAAATATAGCCCAGCCCTTAACGAAATAAAAATTACATCCTTTCTTGTTAAAAAGAAAAAGAATCTGTTTCAATCAGGTTCCATCAAACTTATTCGTCCGGTACCTTCTTTTCGTCAGCTTTTTCCCGGCCGGAATA
This sequence comes from Candidatus Azobacteroides sp., assembly GCA_021201815.1. Lineage (GTDB taxonomy): Bacteria > Bacteroidota > Bacteroidia > Bacteroidales > WRGA01 > WRGA01. Next base: position 6,289 of record JAJQEC010000144.1, read on the forward strand.
TTTCTTTTCGTCCCTCTTTTATTTCATAAATAACCTGATAGGTACTTATTCTTCTGCTTTCTTTGCATTATCTTCCGGAAATTTTTTCTTTTTTCGCATAAAATATAAAAAATGATGCTGCATCGGCTTCCGGATGACGCTACGTCATTTTCCGGACGACGCTACGTCGTTTAAAAAATGACGTAGCGTCGTCAAAAAAACGATGTAGCGTCATCCGAAATCTCACTAAACGTTGTTAAAAATATGCCATAGATGGTTATTTTTGTGATGAAAAGCATGTATAACGCCTTTATTGCTTTTGATTTTGCTTTTCCGGAGAGAAAAAATTGCTTCCCTTGTGAAAATAATATTTATGAAAAGGCTTTTTGTATTCCTTATTGCTAAATAAAAATTTAATATTTCCCCTTGTGGATGATATATATAGTATAGTAGTTAGTAACCTGTGATATAACATATTTTTTCTGGAAAACCCGTCTCTTTTTATCTGCCAGCTTTGCTGTTTTTACCAAAGCCACCTTGCTGGAGTTGGATTTAACCGGTTATAAAGAACCCCTTCCCTTTTGCTCTAACAAAGGGAAGGGGGTAGGGGGTAGATATAGAATAACAAAATATGTTGTTACAAAACAGGGTAAAGCTGACCCACTGCAATAGATACGGAAAGAAACCGACTTCCCATGTTTAATTGCATAACACCGGTTTTATTGACAAACTACCTTTTTAACATTCAGATTGCCGTTTAATTCATATTTAATAAAGTAAACGTCGGCAGGATAACCGGAAGTATTCCAGCTGAATTCGTAATTACCTGGCGACAATAAGCTGTTATGGATGATACCGGTTACTTCCCGGGCATTGGCATCCCAGACCGTCAGGTTAATGTTGCAGGAGATGTCCAGATCAAAACCAATTTTCACTTCATTATTTTTACTACTGAAAGAAGCCGTAAAAGGATCTTCGTTACTATATTTGATTTCTTCTTGTAAACCTGTATATTCCATGGGGGCTCTTAAACCATAATTTTCACCGGCCAGTTCTTTTAGCAGTTGCTTAATAAATAATATCCCATTGCTATAATCACTTCTGACGATATACGCTCCCTCTTCATTGTACTGGTTTTCGAGGGTATAGTCCCGAATAGCTTCGGCAATACGAGTATTATAAGTATTGTTCGTAAAGAAAACATCACACATAAATTTAAAGTTGGCTTCCTTATCTTCCATATATTTCTCTATAACCAGCGGCCAAACCCGGTCACCGCAGCTTCTGGCATAGCTCACGAGATCGGCATACGAATTTTTTCCTGCCTCGTCACTGTTGTAAGCTTCCCGATTGTACAGGGCATTTTTCATAAGCGTCCTGCTGGCTGTATGTTTATCATTGAAGATCGTTTTTTCGGATAAGGTAAGTTTTGCTTTCAGGGATTCAAGCATGCTTACTTCTTCTTCCGTAAATTGTGGGTTCTCCAGTACCGAATAACCTTCCGCCAACGATTCATCCATGGACATAATGGCAGCTGACCGCTGTACAGCCGCCCGTTTATAATGGTGTATGATTCCTCCACGACCGGAATTTTGTCTTTGGTGAAACTGTCTGAAACCTGACTCTAATTTACTTTCCCACCATGGACCGTGTTCATTTCCGTCGTTAGCGGTATTGCATATTGAAGCATGTCCTGAGCTGGTCCATATATCAATGGCAGCACTTGGGCTATTTAGGTTCAGACCCATTCGTTCGTAAGTCACCGCTCCATTATATCTTAATAAAGTTACTTCATTACCACTGCTATTTGTGGTATAATTTCCAAAAAATCCATCATCTGTCTTATATTGTGTCAAAGGATTATCCGGAGCGCCATAAGGTCCGGAATAGGCATGTGTTACTACTCCTCCAGCCCACGAAAAACAGTTATAATTAACCGTACCGGCACTACTATGGGTAATATATATATAATCTCTATAATTAGAACCTGTGCCGCCCCGTCTTAAATTAGCATACAGGTCACCGGTTCCTGTTGTACCCGTATTCCATGTGCTGACATATACCGCTTTAGGGATATCTGTGGTTGCAGAATTGTAAACGGCATTAATAACAGGAAAATTATCTAAAATATTATAACAGCAATTAAATCCTATAATTTTAGTCGGAGCGGTCGCATCATTTTCAATGGTTATAAATGGTTCTTCAGTAGCATTTATCATAAAAGTTGAATAAGGATCTTTTGCTATAACAGTATTTGTTACCAATACCCTTGAACAGGTTACCGGTAAATTGTTATAGGTTGTACCGCTGCTACCTCCCTGACTAATATAAAGGTCTACGTTTCCTGTTACTCCCGATGTCTTTGAATGGATTTTTACAAAATACATTCCCGGATACTGAATATCCGCATTGATTTCGGCATAATCACTGCCATCGGAAGCTTTTGCCCAAGAATAATTTCCGGGATTATTAAAACTATCACTAAAAAGACTAAGAACATGTGGAATGCTACCTTGGGACTTTTTTGAATAAATCTTTACACTACACGGAATGGGAAAATAACACCGTACGTAAGCAGTGTAAGGATACGTCATATTTCTAACAAAGCTATAATCATATACTACGTTTTGAGGAGTATTGATAGCTGCCCGTGTTTCTTTTTCCTGAAAAATCTTTTCGTTTTCCACCTGCATGTCCGCCAGGCTCTGTTTATATGCCTCATCGGAGATCCTTGCTTTTTCTTTCACCATAGAAAGGCGTATAAACTCTATATTCGGAATGACTGGCGCGTGGCCTCTGAAAGAAATAATATTGATTCCCTGCTGCAGGGCAATCGTTTCTTTTCCGCCTATCCGTTTTTTCCTGGCTTCCATAGCCTGCCAGTTTCCTTCCCTTGTTTCTGCGTTTATCCCGGATTCCTCTCCGTTCACCAGGATATCATAAGTCAAATAAGTCCCGTTATATTTTTGTCCGCCCATGATCCATGCCGACAAATAATAATTACCGGACCGCGGCGCGTCGACCTCGAAAACCGCATACGCATACGTTTCGTTCCCATCAAAGGTGAGGTCTTTAATCACGACATCTCCCCCGATGTCTTTATTCTTTTCATAAAAGGCTCTCTGAGGAGAAAATGTTTCTTCTGCAGTTTCCTGCGCATACCCTGCAACTGCAACCATAAAAAAAACGGAGGACAAGAAAACAAAATTTTTTAGTTTCATAAGTTAGAACTATTAAGATTAATAAAAAATGAATAAAAATATATGTGGAAAAAATTTGTTTCTTGTATGATAAACGCTTAAAATGCAGCTGTTGGAGAATTTGTGTTTAAAGAATATATACACAAATATTAAAAATATTACGTCAAATATATACAATATAATTTAAATGCCTTCACTTTATCGGCAATTTTTTTAACTATTGAAGATAAAATTACCTTTTATTTATTAGAAAATACTTAATTGCTGTGTTATTTAATTGCCGTGTGCTAAGACAGTACGGCTAGTGATGTGCCACCCCTACGAGGCTATGAAGCATTGATGTGGGGGCATTAATCTTTTCAATCAGGGTGACAACCTGGATAATATGCCAATGTGATAATGTGCCAATATGCCAATATGCTAATGTGCTAATGTGTGAATATACTCCTATATATATGGTTATCCCACCAATAAGCCACGTAGTGGCGCCATATCATTAGCCGTGCTGCCTCAGCCCACGGTCCTCTTGTGCTGCCTCAGCTCATGGCCCTCTCATCCCCCCTTTCTCCTTTATTTTTTTCATTAAACCTTTGTTAAGGTAAGTTTCCTTTATTTCAGTTGTAAATTAAATTCCCTATAAACCAGTATATTATATTTTTTTTTAAGATAAATTAAGGTGATTAATGTCGGGTTAATGTTCTGTTAAGGACGTGCTTTTACATTTGCATCCATGAAGAATCAAAACAGGTTGAACTTAAAAAAATGATACACTATGGCGATGAATGATTCCTGATAAAAAAGAACAAGATTTAATGTCAGTATGTATGTAAATAATCTTAAATCTAACATGTATGATAAAACAAAAACTCAGAACAAAAAAACATGCGTTTGATAAGAATTGCATAAGCTTTTGTTTGCTGATGCTGGGGATTTTTCTAACACCTTACTACACTGTCAGCAAAGCAAATCCCAATACTACCCAGGAAGCAAAACAAGGCAGGTCAATAAGCGGAAAGGTACAGGACCCGGATGGAGAACCATTGATCGGGGTTTCTGTCATGGTACCAAAAACCTCTGTCGGTACAATGACAGATCTGGACGGTGGATTTACGTTGTCTTTACCTGCTAATGCCACAGAACTTCAGTTTTCCTATCTGGGCTATCAGACACAGGTAATTAACATCAAAGGAAAAGATTTTGCAGGGATAATTATGCAACCGGACAGCTATTCGATCGGAGAAGAAGTAGTTGTCGTCGGATACGGTACCCAGAAAAAAGAAACCGTAACAGGGTCAGTGGCCACTATCAATACGCAGGATCTGTTGCAATCTCCTCAGGCGAACATTAGTAATGCACTGGCCAGAAGAATGCCGGGACTATTAGCCGCACAGCGAAGCGGATTGCCGGGATATGACCAGTCAACGATCCGTATCCGCGGGATCGGGTCTTTCGCTGAAAATCCGGATAAAAACCCGGACGGATCGGACTATAAAGGAAAAGATCCGCAGGATCCTTTGATTATGGTGGATGGAATTGAAACAGATAATTTCAATAATATTGACCCTTCGGAAATCGAATCCCTGACCATTCTTAAAGATGCTTCTGCGACAGCCGTATACGGAGTACGGGGTGCGAACGGGGTAATCCTTATTACCACCCGGCGCGGTGCATTGGGAAAACCAAAAGTAAGCTTATCTACGAATGTCGCGGTTACCAACTTCCCTTTTATGCGGAAAAGCATGAATTCTTATGAGTATGCGACACATTATGAAATGGCAAAACAATTTGATTCATATGTAACCGGTAGCTATACCCGTAAATATTCGGAAGAAGATATCCAGAAATATAAAGACAGGTCGGACCCTATTTTCTATCCGGATATGGACTGGTTTGATTACATGCTGAAAGATTACGGATTCCAGTCCCAGACAAACTTCAACGTGAGTGGGGGTACGGACCGGGTAAAATATTTTATTTCCCTGGGTTATTTTACTCAGGAAGGGATGTTCAATACCTCGCATTATGATCCCGGATACGATTATCAGGCAAGGTACAAACGATATAACATGAGGTCCAACTTTGATATCAACCTCACCAAAAATTTAACAGCCAGCTTTGATATTTCCACCCAAATCGGTGATTTCAGGAATCCCAACTGGTCTATCGGAGGGTTAATGGCTTCTCTAACCACGACCATTCCGATGGCTTCTCCGGGAGTGATTGATAATAAAATCATTACTATCCCTACCGGAAGTCCGCCTATTATTCCTTTCAGTAAAGGATGGAACAGGGAATACCAGAATGACCTGAACGGTACGGTACGGCTGAATTATAAAATGGATTACCTGCTGAAAGGACTTTCCCTCAGGGGAGCGGTATCGTATAAAAATTACAATGCCGATACAAAGAATTACAATATAAACAGTGTGGTTATGTATAGTCCGCAACGGTTAAGCAATGGTGAAATACGACTGATAAAAGCCGGAGATCCTTCAGCCATGCAGTTTAGCTGGGGAATTGAAAAGTATACCCGTGTATATACCGAAGTAGGAGCGGATTATGCCCAATCCTTCGGAAACCACAACGTAACCGGACTGATCCTGTATAACCAGATGAAATATTATGACCCGAACCTGCAATACCTGGTGCCAAGCGGCGTACAAGGGTTGGTAGGACGTGTCACCTATAATTATAAAAGCCGTTACCTGGCTGAATTCAATATAGGATATAACGGTACCGAAAACTTTGCCAAAGGAAAACGTTTCGGAACATTCCCGGCTTACTCATTGGGCTGGATTGCCTCGGAAGAACCGTTTTTCCCGCAAAACAATTACCTGACTTTCCTGAAGATCCGGGGATCTTACGGAGAAGTGGGAAATGATAAGATCGGTAACCACCGCTTCCTGTACCGGGCTACTTCGTATGAATATGAAGATAATGCATACTTCTTCGGTTTGCAGACAGACCATCAGGGCTACATGGGTTCTGTGGAAGGAAAAATGGGAAATCCGCTCCTGACCTGGGAGAAGGCCAAGAAGAAAAATATCGGAGCGGATATCAAATTCTGGGGAGACCGGATCGGACTGACATTTGACTATTTCCGGGAAGATCGGAATGATATTCTCTGGGACAGGGGAACCGTTCCGGCTATTATCGGTGCGGAAATGCCTGCTTACAACCTCGGGAAAATGAAAAACAGTGGCTGGGACGGAGAAATCTCCTATTATGACAGGGCCGGGAATGTCGATTATTTCATTAAGGCAAACTATACTTATGCGCATAATGTGATTAAATATATGGACGAAGTGCCGAGAAATTATCCCTATCTGCAACGGACCGGACACCGGTATGGACAGTTCTTCGGTTATGTGGCGGAAGGATTATTTAATAGCTGGGAGGAAGTAAACGATCCGAATCGGCCGGATTATACGGCATTAGGAACAAATAAGATTCAACCCGGAGACATTCGCTATGTCGATATCAACGGCGACGGAAAAATAGACCAGGATGACCAGGTACCTATCGGCTACTCTAATTTCCCCGAAGTCATGTTCGGTGTTTCCCTGGGAGTATCATGGAAAGGCTTTGATATTTCCGTTCTATTCCAGGGTGCGGATAAAGTATCTACGATGCCTTCCCGGAGTATCCGGCAGGGATTCTGGCAGGAGACGGGAGCCAATAAGGAATTGCTGGAAAGCTGGACCCCGGAACGGTATGAACAAGGGTTACCGATTCGCTTTCCACGTCTGGCTGCAGACTACGGAGGCCATAACTATGCATGGTCTACTTACTGGCTGGAAAATGCCCGGTATGTACGGTTGAAAAATGCCGAAATCGGTTATACATTCCGGCAGGATTTCTTGAAAAGAGCAGGCATCGGCTCTGTCAGGCTGTATGTAAACGGAAGCAACCTGATTACCTGGTGTAATCTGTACAAAGGGGAAGACCCTGAATTTCCTACCGGAGGAAACGATGATCCGTATCCGTTAACCCGTGTTTTCAATATCGGATTGAATGTCTCTTTCTGAGAAATGGAGAAATATCACGGAAGTTGCAAGATGTGTCAAAATAAAAAGAACCAAAGGTTTCTTGAATGTTAAAAAATAAATTACGTATCTATGAAAAATACCATATTATTCATTACCACCCTGATAAGCAGTGTCCTTATTTCCGGTTTGTTCTATTCATGCGAAGACATGATGGGCGATTTCCTGGAAAAACCACCGGGGGTAGATGTTTCGGAAGATACCATATTTTCCAGCGCCGATCAGGCGAGGACTTTTCTCTATAGCATTTATGAATTCGGGATTCATTCCAATCTTTCGTATGCCGGTTCCTGGGAAGCCCGGGGACGGGAAGGATATGCCAATCCCGAAGCAACCATGATGGACGGCGCTTCCGATGAAGCGGAATGTGTTACAGACTGGTATTTCCCACAATTCTGGAACCAGGGAACGATCAACGCGAACCGGGGGCAGAGTGATCTGGACGGACGGTTTAACTATCGTTTCAAAGCCATCCGCATGGTAACCATCCTGCTGGATCGGATTGATGATGTTCCGGATATGTCAGAGGCAGAAAAGAAACAATTGAAAGCCGAGGTAAAAGTAATCCGGGCAATGAATTACCTGGAAATGTTCAAACGATATGGCGGAGTCCTTCTGATCCGGCAACGGCTGAGTGTGGACGATGACCTTATGATCCCCCGCAGCAACATCGAGGAGTTGGTGGATTTTATTGTACAGGATTGCGATGAAGCGATCCCGGATCTTCCGGTCTTCTATACCGGAGCAACTTCTAACCTGAAAGGACGGGTACACAAAGGCGTGGCACATGCCATCAAATCAAAAACCCTGTTGTATGCAGCCAGCCCCTTATTTAATACGGGTACCCCTTATTTAAGCCTGGGAGAAAATAACCACATGATCTGTTATGGAGATTATAAAAAAGAACGATGGGAACGGGCGGCGGAAGCTGCGAAGGATGCCCTGGTATGGTCGGAAGGGTCCGGTTGTCGGTTGATTACCGATCAGGGAGTGGATAATAATTACCAGTATACCTGGGATACCTATGATAATGATGAAATTATCCTTGCCGAAAAATCCCAGGTGGGTACCGGCCGCTGGATATGGCCATGGGGAGAATTTTCCCGGTACGCGCCCCCTAATAAGGGATACGGAGGGACCAGCCCGACATTTAACTTCGTGAAAAAATACGAAAAGAAAGACGGAACCTTACAAACATGGACTCCGGTAGGAGTGGAAGGAAATGACCTGCAGGAGAAAATGGCGGAGCTGGATAACCGTTTCAAGCAAACTGTTCTTTACAACATGGGAAAATGGAATGCCAATATTCCTGTGGCCCCGCTTTATGAGGAAGCAATTCCGGAGGTAGAACAAAGTGGACTTAGTATCGGTGGTACTCCCACTCCGCTTGAAGGTGCTATCTCAAGATGTTACGGAGGATTCTGGTTGCATAAAAACTGTCCGTATGTACTGGACAATATCACATGGTCTTTTGTTCCTAATTCCACTATTTTCCAGTTAAACGAAATTTACCTGAATTATGCCGAAGCCGTACTGGAAGCTTATGGTAGTCTGGATGCCAAGTACCCGGGATTTTCTTTATCCGGACGGGATGCGATCAATATTATCCGGGAACGTTCCGGGCAGCCAAAGGTCTTAAGTGGTTCCGGCGCGCATGCTACGGAAAGAGACCTGGTAAGGAACGAACGGGATATCGAACTTGCGTTTTCCAATCACCGCTTCTGGGATATCCGTCGCTGGATGATTGCGGAGGAGGAAGGAGTTATGAAGGGAAAAATGCTGGGGTTAAAAATTAATCTGATCGATCCCGATGCGGAACCACAAATAGACCGGGGATTTAAATATATCCCTTATGTATTTGAAGACCGGGTATTTTTCCGGAAGATGTACCTGCATCCTTTCCAGACAGATGAAGTAAACAAAGGATACCTGGTTCAGAATCCCGGTTATTGATGCCGGAATACAGGTCGCCTTTTATCAGGTGAACTCTTTATAAAATCCGGTTCATGGCAACAATGAGTTGTCCCGGTCACAGGTAATAAAGTGAATATATGAAATGAAGCATGCATCTTCCTGTTACTATGAGAAAATCAACATGCGGAGTTTCATACGACCGATTTAATAAAAATAAAAAAATGACGTATGAAATATAACATAAAAAATATATTGTCGGTTATCATGGCAGGCATGAGTTTTTGTGCAGTCTCCCAGGCGCAGGAAGAAGTAACCGGAATCCCGAATCCGGAAGATACTTCTGTTGAGGTTGCATACGGAACTCAACCGGAATGGCAGGTAACCGGAGCTATTTCTTCTGTGAAAGGAGATGAATTATCCAACTCCTTTACCTCTAATGTGGCGAATACGCTGTACGGACGTTTGCCGGGACTTATTATGCAGCAGGGACACGGGGAGCCCGGAGCAGACCAGCCTACTATGTTGTCCCGTGGAAAAGCCACATTTACAGGAAACAGCGATATGCTGGTCATTATAGACGGGTTGCCTTCTTCCATCACGTTCTTTCAACAATTAACCCCTCAGGAAATCGAAACGGTTTCTTTGTTAAAAGATGCTTCCGCCAGGGCTATTTATGGAAACAGGGCTGCAAACGGAGTATTGATGGTAACAACCAAACGGGGCGTAGTCGCTCCGCTGGAACTGAACTTCAGCATCCAGTATGGAATTCAGCAGGCACCCCGCTTGCCGGATTTCCTGGGTTCTTATGATTATGCCAGGCTTTATAACGAAGCATTGCAAAACGACGGGGAAGCGCCCCGTTACTCTCAGGAGGCGCTGGACGCTTACCGCACGGGAAGCAATCCGCAGCAATATCCGAATGTCAACTGGTATAGACAGGTATTAAGAGATGTGGCCCCTATGGCAAACTATAATTTCAATACGAAGGGTGGTTCCGAAGATGTGCGGTATTTTGTTCTTTTCAACGTATTGGATAATCGTGGTCTTTACAAAAGAACCGAAAAAGAAACGGAGTTTACAAAGAACCAGTCTTATATCCGGTATAACTTCCGGACAAATATAGACATTCAGTTGTCCAAACGCCTCAGTATGGTTGCCAATCTGGGAGGAACAGTGGAAGACAAGACCAATCCCGGCGTGGATGAAACAGCGGAAAATGTGTTAAGAAACGCAGCGGCTATTCCACCGAATGCTTTCCCTGCCTCTGTGAATGGAAGTCCGGGAGGAAGCGCCATGTATTCCAATCCCTGGGCAGATATTTCACGAAGGGGATATGTTTCTTACAACGGACGGGCCGCACAGGCTTCGGCAAGGCTTATCGGAGACCTGGGAATGATTACACCGGGATTAAGTATTTCCGGAGTAGTCGGATTTAACTCTTATTTTAAATCATTTTCTAAAAAGAGCCGTGAGTATGCCCGGTATGGCATGGACGGAACCAAGTATGGAGAAAATACTTCGTACTCGGGAAATGAGAGAGATGCTTACCAGTGGCGGAATTATGTCCTGCAGGGTTTCCTGAATTACGAAAGGACATTCGGAGTACATGGAGTAGATGCGATGTTAATGGCAAATTACGACGACTATTCACAGACCAACAACTATAATGATTCCAGCAGGAGCAGTGTGCTGCCTTATAAAAGTGCCGGCATGGGCGGACGGGTTACCTATGCTTTTGATAAGAGATATATTGCCGAATTCTCCTTCGGATACACCGGAGACGATAACCTGCTGCGCGGAAAACGGTTCGGCTTTTTCCCGGCTGCTTCTCTCGGATGGGTACTTTCCAATGAGTCATTTCTAAAAAACAACAGCATTGTAGATTTCCTGAAATTAAGAGGTTCCTACGGATTAACCGGAAACTCTGATACAGGAGGAAGCAGGTTCCCATACAACCAGTATTACAATTGGGCCGGTTATAATCTCGGTACTTCTAATATGGGAGTTGACGGATTGGTACAGGGAACGTTGGCTAATCCGGATGCTACTTGGGAAAAAGACAAGATGTGGAATATCGGAGTCGATGCAACCCTTATCCGGAACTTATCTTTCAGTTTTGATTATTTTCATCAGAAACGATACGATATCCTTGCTTATCCCGCAGGTACAGTACCGGACTTTTTCGGAGGATCCGTACCTTATATGAATGTCGGTGAGGTAGAAAATAAAGGATTTGAAGCAGTAGTGCGTTACGATGGCAAATCGAAAGAAGTAGAGTGGTTTGTAGAAGCAAGCGGATGGTTTGCCCGGAATAAAATCCTGTATAGTGCTGAAGAGCCCCGGTTATATGATTATCTGTATCGTATCGGTAACCGGATCAATCAGCCGTTCGGGCTGGTGGCAATCGGATTTTTTCAGGATGAAGAGGATATTGCGAATTCTCCTGTCCAGACGTTTGCTGATGTGCAACCGGGAGATATCAAATACAAGGATATGAATAATGACGGAGTCATTGATGACAACGACCAGTGTCCGATCGGATACAATAACTATCCGGAATTAACTATGGGATTTCATGCGGGTGTTACCTATAAAGGATTTGATCTTGACCTGTTTTTCCAGGGTGCCGTAAACCGTTCCGTATACTGGGACGGGAAGTATTATCAGGCCTTTCAGGATAACGGTTCTGCTTCTTCCGTCGCATTGGGAAGATGGACAAAGGAAACCGCTGCTTCCGCTACTTATCCACGGCTTTCCGCCAGTGATAACCAGAATAATTACGCGTATTCCTCTTTCTGGATGAAGAACGGAAATTTCCTGAAATTAAGAAGTCTGGAGTTGGGATATACCTTGCCGAAAGAGCTGACTCAGAAAATATCTATTCAGAAGGCCCGTGTATTCTTTAACGGAACCAACCTGTTCTCAATCGATAATATGGAAGGCATGATGGATCCCGAATCCATTTCCGGAGGCATCGGTTATCCGGTGATGCGGACTTTCAGCCTGGGACTGCATATTCAACTTTAATCCTGTAACCACAAAAATAGTACAGTAATGAAAAAGATAATATATATACTACTGATTACCGGAATAGGTGTATTCTCTTCCTGTGATGATGAACTGGATCCGGAAACCGGCCTGCCCGGTGCACAGCCGGAAGATGAAGTAATCTATAATTATAACAATACCCAGCAGATCTTGAACGGGTTATATACCTATCTTCCTAACGGGCTTTTTTACATCGGGGGTGAAGCGATGCTTGCCGGTGCTTCCGATGAAGCTGAATTTACGATAGAAACAAATGACATCCAGAAGTTCAATACCGGGGCATGGAATGCGATTAACAATCCGGATCCGGCATGGAAAAATAATTTTGCCGGAATTTATGCTGTCAACCTCTTTTTACAAAAAGCCGATAGTGTAGACCTTGATTACCTGAAAGATGATCCGAGCTCTTCTTCCCAAGAAGCATATGAACAGTATATGGAGAATATCAACCGCTGGAAATATGAAGCACGTGGCCTGAGGGCGTTCTTTTATTCGGAATTGGTGAAACGGTACGGGGGAGTTCCTATCATTACGGAACCACTGGGTTTAACAAGCGATTTTGCGGAAATAAAACGCAATACACTGGCGGAATGTGTTCAGTTTATTGCGGACGAATGTGATTCTGTTGCGAATGTGCTGCCGGTTAAATATGGAGAAGACGGAGACCTCGGAAGAATAACCAAAGGTACGGCTTTAGCGATCAAAAGCCGGATTCTGTTATATGCAGCCAGTGATCTTTTCAATGATCCGACCTGGTCACAGGGATATGCGTATCCGGAATATATTTCCATGACTGATAATAAATCCCGGCAGGAACGCTGGGTGGAAGCTGCCGAGGCTGCGGATGCCGTACTCGGGTTGGGAGTTTACAATTTTAATCCGGATAGTTTGGGTGGACTCGGAGGGCTTTTCAGGACATACTTAAGCCCGGAAATTATACTGGCAAGAAGAGGGGGAGTCAGCAATGATTTTGAAAGAATCAATTATCCTATCGGCTATGATGGTGGAAGAAGCGGTCTAACGCCTCTTGGAAATCTGGTGGATGCGTTTGAAAGACTACAGGGTACAAATGCTGTGCCTTTTGACTGGAATAACCCGGAACACGCTGCTGATCCGTATGCTAGCAGGGATCCGCGTCTGGCAGCCTATGTACTTACCAATAATGTCCTGTTTAACGGTGGACGTAGTGAAACAGAGGAAGGTCCCAGACCTGTGGAAATATGGGAAGGCGGACTGGATGGAAAAGGGGTACCACGAGCTACCAGAACCGGCTATTATCTTCATAAATATATTGACCCGAACCTGGATCTGCTGAAAAATCAGTCAAGTGTTCATACATGGATTATTATCCGTTATTCGGAAATTATGCTGAATTATGCGGAAGCAGTCAATGAAGCATACGGGGCCAACGGGAAACTGCCCGGTGCCGATATGACACCCCGCCAGATACTGGTAGAAATAAGAACTCGGGTACCGATGCCTACTGCGCGTTCTACAAGTCAGGACGAGCTCCGGGAAATGATCCGGCACGAACGGCAGGTGGAATTGGCTTTTGAAGATCACCGGTTATGGGATGTGCGCAGGTGGATGATTGCTCCGGAAACACTGGGAGTCCCTGCAAGAGGGGTGGAAATTAAAAAACTCGGGGAAGATGAATTCGCTTATCACCCGGTTGAGGTGGAGTCAAGGGTGTGGCATGATAAAATGTATTTTTATCCGATTCCTCAAAAAGAAATCCAGATTACCCAATGGCCGCAGAATCCTCTCTGGTAAACCATGTATTCTTCACGGAGTGCAGGCGGAAATAACAGATGCAGATAAGTTTAATACTAATAAAATAATCTATTTATGAAAATGTACATAAAAAATACGATAAGAATAAGCCTTGCCTTTCTTTTTCTTGCGGCTATGCTGACTAGCTGTGACTATGAAGAAATAGCTCCGGCGGATTATCCGGAAAGCCTGATTTATTTACCGTTGGCTGCTTATGAGGGCGGTATTTATACCATCGATCAGTTTAATGAATCAGGACTGACCACTCCTACGGAAGGAGGTACATACGCCTATATTCTTGATAAAGAGAAAAACCAGTTTGAAATTCCATTATCGGTTTACCGCTCCGGATTGAATCCGGGAGGAGCGGCTTCTATTACTATTTCTGTCAATAATGATACGTTAAGGCAGTTAATAGCGGAAGGAATGGTGACGGACGTAGAACCCCTGCCTTCCGGGAAGTATGAGCTGGTATCTTCTGTGCAGTTGGGTTCCGGTGAGAGGCTGGCTCCTTTTTCTCTGGTGGTAGACCTGGATTTCCTTTACGGGCAGGCACCTCAGCGATATGCAATGGCTATAAGCATTGCCAGCCCGGAACAAAAAGAAAATCCGGAATTGAGTACTGTAGTCGTAATCATTGATACAAAAATATTTGTTCCGGCAATTGAATTTGCTACTTATGTAGATTCCCAAGATTATAAGAGAATTACTTTTTTCAATACATCCGAATATGTGGTTGCTTATGAATGGGATTTCGGAGATGGAACTACTTCCCGGGAAGAAAGTCCTGTTCATACTTACAATGCGGATGGAGTGTACGAGGTAACCTTAAAAACTATCGGCTTATATGGGAATGTAGTCACTTCTAACACTACCTTAACCATTTCTGAGCCTGTAAAAAAGGATTGAACTATTTAATTTATTCTCCCAAATAAATTTAGTTATTATAAACAATTTAAAATTAATATCATGAAAAGAGTTAATTACATTATTGGAATACTCCTCCTGTCAGGAGCATCCTGTGTGAATATATTCGCGCAGCAAAGCTATGTACTGAACGGGCTGGCCGAACTACAGGCTTTCAACGACGGTGCTACTTCACCAACTGAAAAGGAGGTGGTACAGGATCTGACCATCAGAGGGGAAGACATTACACAAACTGCTTTTAATGCGGTTACAGACCGGGTAAAAGAAGTGCTGGGCACATTAACCCTGGAAAATCTTACTTATGGGGACGGATTAGAAGGGAGTGAAAGTGTGATGAATTTTTACAGGGGCGATGAAGAAACAGGGGAATATGACCTGCCTATTAAAGGAGGACTGGTAATAAGGAACTGCCCTCATTTGAAATGGCCGGATGGTGGATTATTACAATTTGTGGATGTACCGGGAGATTTTATCCTGGAAAAAACACAATTGCCTACTCCCTGGGGAGAAGGCTGGGAAGGCAATTCTTTTAAAAACCTGAGAACAGTAGGCGGAGATCTTATTTTAAGAAATTTTGACCGTATTAGTGGTAGTAGTTTCCCCAATCTGGCTTCTGTCGGCGGTACCTTTGAACTCAGTTACCCGCGTAGCCCTTGGAGCTGGGATATTAATGACTGCCCGATTACAAGAATCGGCGGAGACCTAATTATCAACGGAATGCCGGATCCGGCTTCTCTCCCATGGCCGGATGAGGTGGAGGAATGGCTGTTTGAAAACCTTCAGGGGTTCAAAAACCTGCGTCATATCGGTGGAAATGTCCGTATTATCAATTGCCCGCGTATGGCCATCTCCGGTGGCTGGGAAGGCAGATATGACTACTGCTGGATCAGATACCTGATTGATGAAGGATATATCGATTATGCAAATTATGATGTGGTACTGGGATATGAAGATGAGCCGGTGGATCTGGCAATCGTAGGTGGTTGTTTTGACGGAGTGACAGAAGAAGATCCTCCTTATCCGCTTCCTGAGAAAAATACAAAGGGAATCCATAACGCCGGAGAAGGAAATTCATTGAGTATTTATCCTAATCCGATCGTTGGAAATACAGTAATAGTGCAGATTAACAATCTGATACAAAAAGTAGAAGTAATAGACCTGACCGGAAAATGTATTCTTGCTGCAGCAGATGTGAACAGTGTAGAGACCACGCTGGATGTCTCTGCGTTAGGAAAAGGATATTATATTCTCCGGGTGACTACAGGAAAAGGAAATATAGAAACAGCTAAAATCATAAAGTTGTAAGTTAAACGGATTTATTTGTGTTACTTTTTAATTTTATTTGGGAGAATAAAATAAAAAAGTGTTCAGGTAAATCAGCAGGCAAAATTCA
Source organism: Candidatus Azobacteroides sp. (assembly GCA_021201815.1). Classification (GTDB taxonomy): domain Bacteria; phylum Bacteroidota; class Bacteroidia; order Bacteroidales; family WRGA01; genus WRGA01. The sequence continues at coordinate 22,569 of JAJQEC010000144.1, forward strand.
TCTGTATTCTTTGTAATGCAGATGAATTTTAAATCTTGCTTACAAAGGTCCGTTATTGTTCTCTTCTATCTGAAAAGATGAATCTATTAAAAAAGGAGAAGGTTTTCCTGTAAAAAACCAAGAATGATTACATGTTTCTTTGAAACACGAAAAACACACATAAGAATGAAACTATTAAGACACTATATAACCCATATTTTTATTTTATTTCTTGCCGTTGCTTCCGGACTTTCCGCCCAGAACGAAAAGGAGACCGTGACGGCAGTCCCCGCAAATGATTTCTTAAAAACCATCGGAGTAAATACTTCTATTAATCACCGTGGTGAATACATTAATAAAACACTGGAAGTAATCCAATATATCGGTGCCCGTTACATACGTGCAGGAGGTCCGGATGCCAATACCCGGCTGGTACATTACCGGTGGCTGTACGAACTGGCAGATGTACGTTTCAGTTGTATTCTCAATACCGATGGGGATATTCAGGCAACTCTTGACGGGGCAAAAGAAATCCTGACGCTCGGTGAGGATGCGTTAGTCGGACTGGAAGGATGTAATGAGCCGAATAACTGGGGAATAATGTATCAGGGAGAAATTGGTGGCGGAAGCTATAACGGAAGTGCAGGAAACCATTCCTGGAAACCTCTTGCCCGTTATCACCGGGATTTCTATAAAGCCGTAAAAGAAGATCCGGTGTTAAAGAACTATCCGGTTTGGACTGCTTCGGATGTAGGTGCTGCATGGGAAAATGTAGGCATGCATTTTCTGACAATTCCCGAAGGGGCGGAAGGGGTAGACCCTGAATTCCCTGCGGGTACGACATACGCGGATGTTGCCTGTATACATAATTATTTTGCAGGAATTACTCCCCGGACAAATAACCAGACCTGGCTGGCAGCAAGCCCGACCGGAACATGGGGAAATACATTGAAATCAAACTTCGGGGAAACATGGAATAAAAAGTACAAAGGATATTCCGATGAAGAACTGGAAACGTTGCGGCGAGTTACAACCGAAACAGGAACTACCATTGACAATTATAATGTCACAGAAGAATATCAGGCACTTACTTATTTGTCCTGTTACCTGGCTCAGTTTGTAAGAGGCTTCGAATATACAGCCATGTATATTTTAAGAGACCGTTCGGACGAAGGCGGAAACCAGACATTCGGTTTTTATAAAACAGATTATACACCAAGGCGTTCTGCACATTATCTGCATAATATGACTACTATTCTGAAAGATAGAGTTTCCATTGAAAATCCGGGAACGCTTACTTATTCTCTTTCAAACCGGCCCGAAACCCTTCATGAGTTATTGTTACAGAAAAATGACGGAACCATGATGCTGGTCATCTGGGGAGAGAAGTTCGCCCGGAATGCCGTAGCGGATGAGGTAACAGTAGAATTTGATCAGGCTTTCGAGAAAATAAATGTGTATAATCCGGCACAGTATACGGATGCTGACCCCGAAATCGGTACCCGCCCTGTTGCAACGTATGAAAATGTAAGTTCTATTGACCTGGCAGTATTGAATCATCCTTTTATCATAGAAATTGATCCGAAACCAACCGGGCTGAACGATGTGAAAGAATCACAGGCTATCGTATTCCCGACCTTGGTGGAAGATATGCTATATGTTCGTGGACAGGATGAAATTTCAAAGGTTGAGGTAGTAGACCTGACAGGAAAAACCGCTTATACCTCCGGTGAAAATACAAATGTGCTGGAAATTGATTTGTCCGGCTTACCCGGTGGGTCTTATCTCCTGAAACTGACAATGGCGAACCGGAAAACGGAAGTCCATAAAATAATTAAGCTGTAACTTTCTTTACAAGAGCAGAAGAAAGATAATTCTGCTTAGGAAAGTCGTTCCTGCTAAAGCCTGTTTTTATCTGCCTTTCTTCTCAGTAAGAAAGGCAGATAAAAATAACTATCCGGTTAGTTTATTATAGAAATAACCAATCAATTAACCTTTAAGAAAGCACCATGAGAAAAATTTACTTTATTTTATTCAGCCTGATTCTGGGAAGCGGTTTGTTTGCTGCCATTCCCGAAGCCGGACAACAATATTATATTAAAAATACGGAAGCCGGTTTATATCTGAAAGCGACAGATGCCGGTATCACAGTTGATTATTTACTGGCAGGAAGCGAAGAATTTCAGTTTGAATTTACTGCTTCCGGAGAAGAAGGTTATTATATATTATCTACCCATAATGGAAGTCGTTATTTTGTCCGGGACCAGAATGATAACTGGATATGTTATATTTCGGACCAGATCGGAGAAGGGGAATCTTCTTTGATTAAACTAACGGAAGCAGAAAATAATACGTTTATAATTTCCTTCAAACAAAATGAGCCTCAGGGGCTGGGACTTGACAGCAGAGAACCGGGTAGTACGGTATATACCGATAAACAGGACGGAAATGCTCCCTGGTGGATTCTGGAAGAAGTGCCGGATGTAATTGAACTGAAAGTTCTTTCGTTCACTCCGGAAGATCAGGCTGTAGAAGTTTCACACACGGATGCGCTGAAAATTGCTTTTAATAATCTCATTACATTAGGAAACGGAGCATTAGTAACCATACAGGATGCTGATAATAACTCGGTCGGTGGTATTGTTTGTGAAATTTTAGAAACCGGAAATGTGCTGTCTATTGCTCACGACCAGTTCGATGCAGAAACTACTTATACGGTAACGGTTCCGGTAGGAACAATAAAGGAATACCAGGAAGAAATTAAATGGTCATTTACCACAGACCAGATGGCGGTAACTCCCGAACCCGGAAAAGTCTATAAAATAAAACTGGAAGATACGGACACGTACTTTACGGTTCATGAAGGAGATCCTGAAAGTGATCATTTATGGCGGAATAATACGGATAATGGACAGGACAATCAGAAATTCGTATTTGAATGGAAGGAAGGAACGACGGATAAATATGCGCTGCGTGTTCTTTCCGGAGGATACCTGGGTTATAACGAAGGAGGCGCTCCTACTACCACAACCCAGCCGGCATATTATTTCTCCTATGAGATTCTGGGTGGATATATTCTTCTCATTACCTGGAATGAAATTGATGAAATGCTTGGATATGTCGGACCTTACGGAAAAGGAGAAGATAACTGGATTCACGGAAACAAACCATTGGGAGATAGTTTCCAACGATGGAAATTGATAGATACCGGAATTGTTACGGATCTTCCTCGTCCCCAAGAAAGCGGAAATATAACTCTTTCGGTTTCCGGAAAAGAGGTTTGCCTGCAGGGAGTAGAGGAAGAAACAATTGAAATCCATACCATAGAAGGAAAATTTGTAACCCGTACACAAAACACGTGTTTCACTCTTCCACAGGGATTTTATATTCTGAAAGCAGGACCGGAGACATTTAAAGCGATAATAAAATAAGTGAATAATCAGTTGAACAATTAGCGGATGCTTTTACTGGCGGTAATCTGTTCCGGAAAGCCGTCAGTATTTTATTTCATACCTGCATTTGTTCCTTTAAACAAAAACAAAATAAAAATGAATTTAAATAAGAGTAGTATTATTTCTCTGGTAATCGGAATTTTATTCCCTTTTTTTCAATTGAGTGCAGAGGAATTTCCATTCAGTTTTTCCCAGATTATTCAAAAGATAAAAGTAAACGGGAATGAAATAGCCGATATTGGAACAATGAAGAAAATGTTTGATCAGGAGGAAGCTACAAGTTATGAATTTTCAGAGTTAACAGATGGGAAGGTGTCTATCGAAGTAGAATTAGAGTATCCCATTATCCTTACTGTATATGCATTGGCTGCTCCCGGATTGGAGCAGGAAGATTTCGAATCATGGAAAGTCGAATATTCGTTGGACGGAATATCGGACTGGAAAGAAATCGAACAAGCGAAAAGCCTATGGGATGCGACTGTCTCTACCTATGGATCTCTCGTTGCATTCCGTACGGATGCGAGCGGAGATGCTAATTTTGATGAAGGAGAAAAAAGAGCTACGAAGTTTTACCGTTTAACGGCCACGGGAACAGAAAGCGTCTTTATCAGTGAGTGGCAGTTACATGGTGTACCTTTTGTCATAGACAGGTACAACGCTTTTCTCCCGGATATTATCTCGGCAGATGATGACCGGTTTTTGTCCGGGGAAGACAAAGCCTGGGGACTTGAAAATATATACGACGGTCAATTAGGAACGAAGCTGGAAGCAGACTGGACACAACCGGATAACGATAAGTTGACTATTGAATACACGGTAGGAAACGGGGGGACAGAAAAAGCTGCATCTTTTCTTTTAACCACCTGGTGGGATAAAAGGGGAAGACATCCGCAGGGACTGACCCTTTCGGGATATAATGGAACAGAATATGTGGAATTATATACCGTTGATTCCGGAGTAACGGGAAGTGCCCAACGGACTCTTTTTCCCAGCGTGGATGGCAATACGGCTACTACCCTGGTATTCGATATTCCGGAAGCATTACAGGACGAATATTTTAAATATAAGTTAGAAATAAGAAGTGGCTGGGAACAACTGGAATTTATGCAATGGAAATTATATCCTACTGCTGCTCCTGTTTATCCGGACCCGGAAGGTCCCGGTACCGGCATGGAAAATATTCAGGAGGAAACTTTCCGGGTATATGGAGAAAAAGGAAACATAACCGTTGTTGCGGATCAGGCCGCTTCGTTTTCCATCTATAATACCCTGGGAGAAAAGATGGTTGCCGGAAATATAAATACGGGAACTTCTGTCATACCGGTTTCTCCGGGAATATACATTGTTTTATTGAATAATACCTGTACGAAAGTAATGGTAAAGTAAATACATAAAAAATCATCCGCTTACCGGTGAAAAACACAACACTTATTCCCCGATATCTATCAATACTATATGCCAGGCAAAAGCGGATGATTTTAATTTGAAAAACATATCCTGAATGGCTGATGATATTCGTTTTTGCCGGATGTAGTTTCTCTTATATCTTCAGGATAAGAAACAGCAAAAAACCTTTTATCTTATGAAAAGAATAAAGATCCTGTTTTTTTCTATATTATTTTCCGGGTGCTGCTTTTTCTTACAGGCACAGGAAATGGAGACTTTTACCGCTGTCAGTGCCAATGAGTTTCTGAACAGTATCGGTGCAAATAGTGCGATTTACCGGAGAGGAGAACATGTCGATACGACTATTGCTTCCTGCAGGTATCTTGGGATGCGGTGGATCCGTACCGATGAAAGCGGTTTGGGAAATAACGGGGAAGTCCTTCCTGAAATTAAAAAGTTATATGAAGAAGCAGGTGTAAAAGTAAGTGTGAGTTTGGGAAGCGGTGGGACTAATATCGATGCGGTAGTAAAAGGGGCGAAAAAAATAGCTGAATATGGAGGGCTGATTGCCATTGAAGGATGTAACGAACCGAATAACTGGGGAGTGACCTATCAGGGAGAATTCGGAGGCCGGGATCAGTCGTGGGCGCCTGTCGCGAGATTGCATCGGGATCTTTACCGTGCCGTAAGAGAAGCGAATGAATTAAAGGATTATCCGGTGTGGGCTACCACAGAAACCGGAGCACAGACCGACAATGCCGGAATGCAGTACCTGACAGTTCCGGAAGATGATAGCGCTGTCTTGCAAGAGTTCCGGGGAGTTACTTTTGCCGATTATGCCAATTGCCATAATTATTTTACCCATCCTTCCTGGGCCCCTCTTCAGAATAATCAGACCTGGTTAGCAGCGGACCCTACCAGTAAAGCGAAAGGGGATCATTTATACGGCAACTACGGAGTTACATGGGCAAAAAAATACAACGGATATACCGAAGAAGAACTTTTAACTATTCCCAAAGTAACCACAGAAACCGGAGTGACCCTGGATGAAACAGTAACCGAAGAAATGCAGGCCCTTATGTATTTATCTTTATACCTGGCCCAGTATAAACAGGGATGGAAATATACAGCCATGTATCTCATGAGGGACCGTACGGATGAAGGAGGAAATCAGACGTTCGGATTTTATCGTCCGGAATGGGACAACAATTCACAACGCTATCGTTCGGTTCCCCGCCTTTCGGCCCATTATATGCATAACTTTACCTCCATTCTGGAAGACCGGCAGGATGTTGCTTCCCCGGCACAGGTAACGTATGCCATCAGTCCTTCCCGGCCGGAAACCGTGCACGAATTATTATTACAAAAATCAGACGGAAAGCTTTATCTTATTATCTGGAGTGAAAAATACCGGGGTGGATCGGACGAAATAGAACTTGTCTTTGATAGACCTTTAAATGAAGTCCTCATATATAACCCGACATTGGGGAAAGAGGTAATTGAAACGAAAAGAAATATTTCTTCTTTACCATTAACCATGACCAATCATCCTTTTATTCTGGTTTTTGATCCTCCGACCACAGGATACAAAGAACTTAATCATAATGAATACTCCATATATCCCCGCATGGTGGCAGATATTCTTCATATATCCGGACCGGAGAAACTCCGGTCGGTAGAAGTTTCCTACCTAAGCGGTCATTCGGCAATGAAAATAGAGGAAGTAAATTCTCCGGAGTTGGCTTTGAATATCCATTCTTTATCCAAGGGGAATTATATACTGACATTAGTTTCCGAAAATAATAAGACAGAAAATCATAAAATACAGAAACTTTAGGAGTATGCATCCGGAGAGGAATTTAAACTATATATTATTTATATGTTTTGGCTTCCGGACTTTACTTATAAAACTAAAATAGCTGTGTAAAACAAGTACATAAAAATAAAATCTTCTTCCCATGAAGGAATGGTATTTTACTTTCGATACGGTACTTGAAAAAACCTGAATATAAAAAAATAACAGTGAAGCAAAGGATACAAAAGGCCATCCGGATAAAACGAAAACATATATATCCCATTATAAGCACAGGTGTTCAATAAATTCCTGAATACGGATGGTCTTTGTTTATGATAAGTAAGCATTTGCATAAGTAGAAAATACGGACCGGAGGGAGATGATCGGAAATAGTTAAAGTCCATCAAAAAAATGGTATGAATTTAACGGAAATAACCTCTCTTTGCGTCTTCAGAATAAGAATTTGAGAGAATAAAAAAAGATGTCTATCTATCTTTATATATACTCAAACTTGGCTTCCGGCTCTTATTGATTAAATTAAAAAACAGATATATGAAAAGAAAAAAACAACTCGGCACATTTCTTGTATTCCTTTTTTGCAGTGGATTACTACAGGCCTTTGCGCAGGAAATAAAAGAAAGTATTTTGTATAAAATTGTTTCTCCCTCCGGTTTGGTTCTGGACAATCGGGAGTCTCCCACCAATTCTTCGCATGTTTATCTGGCGAAAGACCAGAAAGCCGCTAAAGGACAATATTGGAGAATTGTCCGCGGGGAAGACGGAGTCTATGTGGTATATAATCCTTTTAATATCAAAAGCCTTGATATCGGCGCCGGAGATGGCTCTATCCTGGGAATCTGGGATTACAGCCGGAGCAATGAAAACCAGCAATGGAGAATTGAAAAAGAAGGAAAAGAATATATCTTTAAGCACAATAAAACCGGAAATTACCTTACCACAAAAGGACCGGAAAAAGCCGGTGAAAAACTTCATACATTACCCGAAGTTTCTTATGCATGGAAATTAGTTCCTACCTCTGAAAAAATACCACCGGAAACCGTACATGGAAAGTACGAGTGGGAGAATGAACAGATCTTTGCTGTCAACAAAGAAGAAGGACATGTAACTTATATTCCTTTTCCTTCCGTAGAAAGTCTGAAGGCTGACCCATATTTCGAAAAACCCTGGGAAGTACCGGGTTCCTCTCTGTTTCAGTTGTTGAATGGAAGCTGGAAATTCAATTGGGTCAAACAGCCTTCCGAACGTCCGGTCAATTTCTATAAAAAGGATTATGATGTATCTTCCTGGAAAGAGATAACCGTACCCTCCAACTGGGAAATGCTGGGATACGGAACTCCTATTTATACCAATGTAAACTATCCGTTTAAAAATCAGCCTTCTCTTATCCAGCCTCAAAAGGGGTATACCAATGAGATCGAACCGAATCCCGTTGGTTCTTACCGCAGGAATTTTAACCTGCCTTCCGATTGGGACGGAAAAGAAATATTCCTTCATTTCAATGGAGTATATAGCGGTTTTTATGTCTGGGTAAACGGGGAAAAAGTCGGATACAGCCAGGGTGCTAACAACGATGCCGAATTCAATATTACCCGTTATGTAAAACCCGGTGAAAATATGGTAGCCGTAGAAGTCTATCGCTGGACCGACGGAAGTTATATCGAAGACCAGGATATGTTCCGCCTGAGCGGAATTCATAGGGATGTATATATATACGCAGTACCTAAAGTACACATCCGCGACTATCAACTGGAAGCGGAGTTTACAAACAATAATTATTCAAGCTGTATCTTTGACGCAAAAGCATTTGTAAAAAACTATGACAAAAAAACGTCAGCCGGAGGAAAAATGGAAATTCAACTGCTTGACCCTTCCGGAAATGTAGTGAAAGAAGCTTCTCATCCGCTAAAGGCACAGAAGGCCGGAGAAGAAAACCTGTATCAAACCCGGCTGGAAGTAATGAATCCGTTGTTATGGTCGGCAGAAAAACCGAATCTGTATACGGTGATTGTTTCTTTGAAAGATGACAAAGGGAATGAAACGGAAGCAATGACTTCCAAATTCGGCTTCCGGGATATTGAAATAAAAAATAAAAGAGTTTATATTAACAATCAGCAGGTATTTTTCCGGGGAGTAAACAGGCATGATACCCATCCGGAATTCGGGAAAGCCATTCCGGTTGAATCGATGATTCAGGATATCCTGTTAATGAAAAGGCACAATATCAATACGGTACGTACCAGTCACTATCCGAATGATCCGAAGTTATATGCTTTGTTTGATTATTATGGATTATATGTCATGGACGAATCCGATCTGGAAAATCATGGAAATCATGGAATCAGCGATATGGAAAACTGGAGGCCGGCATTCCTCGACCGGATTACCCGTGTGATCCAGCGTGACAGGAACCACCCTTCTGTTATATTCTGGTCTCTTGGAAACGAAGGAGGTGGCGGAATAAACTTCGATGCGATGTATAAGCGGGCGAAAGAACTGGATCCCGTTCGTCCGGTACACTATGAAGGAAAAAACAGCGCTGCGGATATCGATTCACACATGTATCCGGATATTCCGAGAATGACTAATTTTGACCAACGGGAAACACAGAAACCTTATTTCCTTTGCGAATATGCTCATTCTATGGGAAATGCTCCCGGCAATCTATTTGAATACTGGGATTATATCGAAAATCAGTCCAACCGGATGATCGGAGCCTGTATCTGGGATTGGGCGGATCAGGGACTGAATAAATACGGGGAACCCCGAAACCGTTATTACTATGGTGGGGATTTCGGCGATACACCTAATGACGGCGATTTTGCCTGCAATGGCCTTACCACCCCGGATCGGAGAGTAACAGCCAAACTGTTGGAAGTAAAAAAAGTATATCAATACATACGAATAAACCCGGTAGATCTCCGGGAAGGAAAGGTCCGGATCGCAAACGGATATGATTTTACCGATCTGGATGAATTTGATATTGCCTGGAACATAACCGGAGACGGGCAAATAATCGAATCGGGAACATTAGCTCCCATGAAACTTGCTCCTAAACAAAAAGACATTCTCCGGATTCCTTATCGTACACAGTTGACGAGCGGAAACGAGTATTTCCTCAACATTTATTTTTCATTACGCCAGCCTGCGATATGGGCTGAAAAAGGACATCCGGTTGCCTCAGAACAAATAGCCATGAATTCACGACCTGCTCCTCCGGCGATAAATACAGCACATACCGAGCCTCTGAATACAACCGAACAAAATAACATCCTGCAGGTTTCCGGTGATAACTTTACGGTTCGGTTCAATACACAGACCGGTTTGCTAACATCCCTTAACTATGATGGGAAAGAAATGCTACACGCAGGAAAAGGACCCGAATTCAACTGGTTCCGCAGTATCAATAATGACAGATACCTGGATACCCACTACTATGAAACCGTTTATAACAGCCCACTGTTCACCTGGCAAAAAAGCGGAGACAATACCTCCGTAACCATTCTTTCCGACCATCAGGCTGTCATTCAGTCTCCTTCTCCCATAACCATAAATTACCTGGTAAAATATACCGTTTATTCAACCGGAGCAGTAGACGTAAATACCACCTTTACCAAACCGGAGCAGGCGGATATTATTAGGCGGTTGGGATTACAAATCGTCTTGCCACAGGAATTTGAAAATATTACTTATTTCGGACATGGACCCCATGAGAATTATGTCGATCGTATTCAGTCCGCATATATCGGAATTTATAACAATACGGCAACCGGAATGGAAGTTGAACGGTATGTACGGCCACAAAGCATGGGTAACCGGGAAGACATCCGCTGGGTAACATTTTCCAATAACAATAAGAAGGGAATAAAAATAACGTCTTTAAACAAAGTCAATTTCAGTGCCCTCCATTTCCAGGACAAAGATATTTGGAATGCAGGACACGATTTTAAACTGGATGAAATACGGACACCGGAAATTTATGTAAACCTGGATTGCCTGCAGCAGGGGTTGGGAAATGCCAGTTGTGGTGACCCTCCATTAGATAAATACATGATTTCGGTAAATACGCCGGTAAACTATGCATTCCGAATTGAACCTCTGGAATAATAAAAAGGTAAATGCATGTGGAAAATCGAATTGACTAACACAATCAATAAATAAAAACACCATGACTAACACAAAAAAATACAGGAAAGGCCTGCTGGCCTGTTGGATAATGAATTTCCTTTTTCTTACCGGAGCCATTGCTCAGAATGATGAATATCAATATGTCGATTTCAATCATGGGCAATACGATAAGGAAAGTGAATGGATTCAGGCGATCAGTATTATAGAACCTGCCTGTCGTTCGGATATACAGGGAAATGTAACCATTCGTTTCAAAGCGGAAAATATGCAGACAGTAAATGCATATTGCTGGCAGCAACCGACTACTGACCATCCTGACCGTTGGGGACACCGGGTAAACCTTACTCCAGGTGGAATCCGGCCGGGACAGGATGGCACGGGAACGTTTATTTTTCCTGCCGATGAGTTTCCCGCGGGTCCTGTAAATATCCGGATATTTGCTTCCAATGAGTCTACCGGAAAAAAAGACCTTTTTGAACTTCAATTATACAATAAAGGAGGCGTAAAATGGAATCAGGGAATTCCGGCACAGGATCCCCCTGCGGCGAAAGGCCTGCAATTGGTATTCTCAGATGATTTTAACGGGCCGTTATCGATTTCCAATGACGGAAGGAATGCCCGGTATTGTGCACATAAACCTCTGGACGGAGATTTCAGCGGATGGCAGTTCGCGGATGTGGACGGGCCGGATAATCCTTTTGAGCAGCGGGATACGTATTTGCGGATCAAAGCCCGGAAAGAACCCAGAACCAAAGGTAGCTCCGGTATTATAGCCTCTGTAAATATGGATGGGGAAGGATGTTGGGTAAAAGCACCCTGTTATTTGGAATGTCGCTTTACAGCTCAATCCGCTCCGGGAACATGGCCGGCTTTCTGGACATTAAATGCATTCGATGGTACCGCAGGGGATGAACTGGATATTATTGAAGCGTATGGAGGAATGGGAAAAGGAAATCCTAATTTTGATAATGGATATTGCATTGTCAGCCATTTCTGGGGACAGAAAAATCCGGACGGAACCCCAAAGAGAGATTATGATACCCGTGTACCCATGACTACCCTGGGTGGAAAATCAAACTGGTCGGAAACTTTTCATACGTATGCAGTATATGTAGGAATAGAAGAAACGATCTATTATTTTGATGACATGGAAGTATTGCGTCATCCGACAAATGATAAATCTCGTGACAAACCGATTTTCTTCCTTGTCAATTATGCCATCGGAGGAATAAGCGGCTGGCCGATCGATCTGGAACGATATGGTAATGGAACGGACATGTATGTAGACTATATACGTGCCTACGCACAGGAACCGCTGGATTACAAAGTGCCACAGGAGGCTATCAAAGCACATCACGAGAGAAGGAAAAAAGAAGCGCAGAACTAAAAGCGGAAAATAAAGCAGATGAGCTACCCACCACTCTCCCCTCGAAGAAGGGGAGTCCCTTTTGGCTTCGCCAAAAGGGGTGGGGTTTCTTCAAGCCCAGTCGGGTAACCGGACAAAAATAAGAAGAGCTTCTTGGTAATGATCTGAATTATTTATCTGTGGGTTAACCCTTCCCCTTTTGACAGGGTCAAAAGGTACTTCCCTTCAGGGAAGGGAAGAGTTGGGGGTGCCAGAAAAGCATTTATTTGATATAAACTTCAGTACAGAAATATAGAACCACGTATGAAAAACCGGAATATTTATTTGTATATATTATCTTTTATTTTTTCCCTGCACTTGTCAGCACAAGAGCAACTGACAAATATTCCGACTTTTTACATTACTACGGATGATGGAGGAGCAGTAACCAGCAAGGACGAATATAAAAAAGGATATTTGTCCGTAAAAAGTACAGATCCTTCCGAAGAATTGAATATTGTTACGGAAATAAGGAAAAGAGGAAATTCCACATTCGGGATGCCCAAACCTCCTTTCCGAATCAAACTCGATAAAAAAACTCATTTACTTAATTTACCGGCAAGAGCCAAAAGCTGGGTGTTATTAGCAAATTATGCGGACAAAACACTCATCAGAAATGCCCTGGCATGTAAAATAAGTGAAGAATTAAGCGGGCTGGAGTTTGATCCTGCTGCCCGTTTTGTGGATGTCGTATTAAACGGAGAATACCTGGGGAACTATATGCTCACGGATCAGATGGAAGTAAATGAAGGGCGGGTTCCGGTAGAAGAACACTCTACAAATAATATAACCGGGGGATATTTGATAGAGGTAGATGGCTTTGCCGGTTCGGAACCTCTCTGGTTCTCGACAACAAGAGGAGTTCCGGTAACGATAAAGTACCCGAAATACGATGAGATCAATGAGGAACAAAAGAATTACATCATAACCTTTACCAAGCAGTTTGAAACCTTATTATTCGCTTCCTATTTCACTGACCCGGAAAGGGGCTATCGTTCCATGGTAGATGAGAATTCACTGATAGACTGGTATATTGCCTGTGAACTTACCGGAAACTCAGATGCTTTCTGGAGTATTTATATCTATAAATACAAAGACCAGGACAAATTTTTCTTCGGCCCTTTATGGGATTTTGATATTGCATTTAATAATGACCAGCGCTTGGGAAATGCGACACGGAAGCTGATGCGGGATGCGGCACACGATCCGAAGACATGGATTAGGCAATTGTGGCAGGATGACTGGTTTAAAGAAAGTGTCCATAAAAGATGGCTGGAATTGATTTTCGGTAGAAATATGCAAAAAATATTGCAGGATTATATTCATGCTACCGCAGAGGAAATACATGATTCCCAGAAACTGAATTTTGAAAAATGGCCTGTATTAAACACACGCGTATATAACGAGGTATACTTATTTCCTACGTATGAGCAGGGGATCGACTATCTTTACAGTTATATAGGAGACCGGATCGAATTTCTGACGGAAAGTTTTTCCGGCTCGCTGAATGCTCCTCATCCGGAATTTATTCCTGAAGAAAATACCACTTATTACATTGCAAATCTGAAAACAAGAAACCGGATTACCGTACCGGAGAATATTCCGTCGGAATATATGGAGTTAGAACTCTGGAATCCGCTGGAGGAAGAAGAAAAACAGGAATGGTCTTTTATTCCGGTAGAAGACGATATTTATCGGATCCTGCATCACACCTCAGGATTGGCTCTTACCGGAAACGGTAGAAATAATCAGCTCATTCTTGCAGCACCTGATCCGGTTGATAAACAACAACAATGGAAAATAACCCCTGTGAAAAATCGTGTATTCGGGATTGTAAATGAGCATTCGGGTTATTCGGTCAATAATAGCGGAGAAAATATTGAAAATGGCACTCCTGTCATTGAGTATGATTCCCGGATTACACAAAGTTTCAACCAGCAATGGGTAATTACGGCCGCTACCCTTACAACCGGAACGCATATAAAACCGGCACCAGTTGCTCAACATCTCATTGTGTATCCCAATCCGGCCACGGACATTGTCAATATACGCTTTCCCGGTTTATCTGAAAAGAATCTGATTACCGGCGAAATATTCAGCATCGATGGCAAATGTGTGTCCCGTTTCTCGAACACAGTAAGCGCACACCAGGAAGAAATTACGATTCCTCTTTATTCATTAGCCCTTCACTCCGGTGTTTATTTATTGAAAGTAAAAATTAATGACAAAGTATTTACCGAAAAACTAATTATTCAGGCTAATTAAAAATAACAAATACAAAGATGAATAACAATACGGCCCGCAAGCAAGGGAATTGTTACTATACAGGACAACTGCTTTCTTACTTACCGGATGAAAGGTAAGCTTTATGGTTGTTGTCATAAGTCAAAATAACAGGACCATAATGAAACCATACATCCATTTCTCCTGTATCCTCTTTCCATTTTTATAGAAGAAAATAGGAGAAAACTGAAAACCATAATTAACATGACCTTTAAAAACTCAGGAAAAATAGAATAGAAATAAAAAACAGATAAGCAGACAGAAAATGGTTCTTTACGGAACGATTAAATAACTTAAAACCTTAAATTAATTGATTATGAAAAATTTAGTTGTTATTTCTTTGTTGGTTGCATTGTTTGCAACGCTAGGGATGTCAAATGACATTGTAGAAAAAAATCTTTTTCAAGAGCACAAAGGACTGGGAGGGGAGATAGAAATCTTTAGTTCCAGGTTACACTCCGAAGGAGAAGATAATTACCTCACATTTGAAATAGAAGCTCCTGCAACCGGTGAATATTATGCATCTTCCTGGATGCTCGGAGGACAGGATGCTACCGGAAAGTTTACCTCATACGACCTGTTGATAAACAATCTTCCTGTCTCCTTAAAAGCACAAGCCACCAAAAGTACATGGCATAACGGGGTGTTCACGCATGAAGGCGGAAAACCCGGAACCATCCGGTTGAACAAAGGCCGGAATACCATCTCTTTTATAGGGAAGTCTCCGGAAGTGCCTCAGATAGAATATATCCGCTTAGCTTCTGCAAAGGAGAAAGCAATGATTTCCGAGACACCGTATAATGATTTTCTTTTCCGGATAACCGAAAGAAAAGAAACAGAAGAACTACCGGAATTAAGAGATGTCTGTTATGACAGCAAATATCCCCGCAATCCGCAGAACTATTCTTATGGCTTTTCTTATAAACTGAATATGGAATATCAATACACGACCCTTATTGTGACCGATTTGAAAGTCGGAGCAAATACCATATCCACTTCTTGTCCGGGAGCGAAAGTTCCACACGTAGTTTCCGTCTATTATTCTGGTGGCGGGTCTGATAATGCCACGACACAACAGCATGCTTGGGGAATGAAATCCAATAGTTCCTATACCACTAATTTATCTTTTACGGCTACCAAAGGGCTGCCCGGCCGTTATTATGTAAAAGTCAGAGCCGACCAACCCGGACAGACGGGGGAGGTTACGCTGGTTATTAATGGAAAAACCTATACCAATATGCCGGTGACCTGTTCTAAGCTTGATATGACAACAGAAGGAACGGCAGGAAAAAATAATATTACCTTTTTATGCGAGGGAACAGAACAACCTCATCTGGTAGTCGAAGACAGAACGAACCCGAATATCATATACGGGTATAATAATACCTATAATTTCACAAAGATAGCAAATGGTACCGGCCATCATTGCGCACTTTTTGAACCGGCAGGAGGCTGGAATAAAACGGTATATGTAAGTAAATGGTACACCACCGGAGCCACTGTAGCCAAAGGGGACCTGTATGCAAATTGCCAGTCCTATAACGGGTCAAAAGGTTATCAGAACTGGAAATCCTTACCGTATGTCTCAGGAATTCTGGCAACTCCTCCTGACGATAGTTACAATTGTTTTTCCTGGGTCGGCGGAGTGGTAGATACATGGTGGAATCCGGATACCTACTGGGTTGGGGATCCTTATATAAAGGACGCCACAAATGCATTAAATGCACTGGACAGATACCTGGGGAATTCTCCGGTGCCGCGCTATTCGGGAGCTCCTTCTTATTGCCGTGGAGCGGGTGCGGTGATTGATATCTGGGGAATTATGATGCCTGCTCCATCCAGTCCGGGGTTGTTACATGCAGCTATAAAACGCGGAGCTGACCAGCGGCCACACGGATTTGACTGGGAGAGTAAGATGGGAGCCGGAGAGCGGTTTTTCCATTACCGGGACGGAATCATAGATAATAACAACCGGGAGATCATTTATAGTTACGGGAAATGTTCCGGTCTCAAGGCTGCTGCTACGGAAGAGACAGGTACCGACGATCTGACCCTTTACGAATCACTGGAACAAAACCTGTCCGTGCTGGAATACCAGCAATTCACGGATGCAGACCAGGAAATACTCCAAAGCCTGCTCTCGGAAATTCCTTATTCGGATATGCTGGAGTTCGAGAAAAGATATGGAGCCTGGAAAAATACCTGGGAACGGTTTATACACTCCAGTAGCGTGAATGTGTATAGAGAGAGTGAAGAGTATGAAGAATTTATTTCTTTCTGCAAAGAAAAAGGAAAGCAAATATGGCCACTCCTGTTTGTAAAATATCCGGAAAAACCCTTTGTAAACCATGTTCCACTGATAGACCTCACATTGATTGGCAAGGAAAGAAGCCAGGCAATATCCGATTCTATTCTGCAGTATAACCTGCAAAATCTTTATAATGATGAAGGTAGCTATATCGTACGAGATATGCAGTCAAATGAAATGAGATACATCCGGCAGTTGTTACACGATGCTTATCAGGAATCCGGTGGCTCATTAAAAAATACTATGCGTACGGAGAAAGTAGCCTATAGTAACAGCTATCCATTTTCTATTTTATACAAACAGGGGCAGCATAATGTAGAAATCGGCTTTTCTTTTGAGCAGGATGCCATGATCGGTTTATCTGTTTGTGATATCAGTGGTTCGGAAATAGTACAGTTAATAAATAAAAAAAGATATGCTGCCGGAGAGCATATATACGACTTTGATACATCCGGGCTATCATCCGGAACGTATTTTGTGAAATATGTAGTAAACGGAATCCTGAATGTAAAAAAAGTCCTGATTCCGTAAGTATATCATGTATTCCCGTCAGGAACGTAGAAACTCAGTATGCTCTGTTTTTCCCTGTGGATTCATAAACCGCATACGTAGAATTGATATATAATACGATTAAATTTAATAACCATGAAACAAAAAAAACTAAAAAGCCTTATTGCGGCTTGTATTTGTACTGTTTTTTTATCCGGATGTTCCTCAGGCACAACACAAACTTCTATGGATCAGGTGCAGGCAGTAAGTGCCGATGAATTCCTGAGTAGTATGGGAGCCTGTTCCTCCGTTTCACGAAGAGGAGAAAAACTGGATGAAACAATTGAAAATATGAAATATACCGGTTTGCGCTGGTTGAGAGTCGGTTACGAAGACAATGCGCCGGTAGAAGATTTCATCCGTCTGAATAAGGAGACAGGTACCCTGCTCAGCTATGGTCTTTTAAGCGGGCATGCGGATGTCGATCGCCTGGTACGGGAAGCAAAGCAATTGGCAGAAGCAGGCGCCTTATTGGCACTTGAAGGGTCTAATGAACCCAATAACTGGACGATCACTTATCAGGGTGAAGAAGGAGGAGGCAAACTTTCTTGGATGGCAGTGGCAAAATTACACCGGGATATGTACGAAGCAGTGAAAAGCGATCCCGTATTGAAGGATTATCCGGTATGGGCTACCTGTGAAAACGGAGCACAGACCGATAATGTCGGGTTGCAGTTCCTGACGATACCGGAAGATGCCAATACCCTGATGCCTGCCGGAACTACTTATGCGGATTATGCCAATTGCCATAATTATATAAGCCACCCTTCCTGGCCCGGACTGCATGATAACCAGACCTGGCTCAGCTCTTCTCCCGGACCGGATTGTCCGGTAGACGGCTTATACAGTAATTACGGACTTACCTGGCTGAAACAGTTTCCCGGCTACACTCCGGAAGAACTGGAAACATTGCCTCGTGTAACTACGGAAACAGGATACGGTATCAATGAAAAAGAGGGAGTAACGGAAGAGATACAGGCACGTTTATATCTGAACCTGTATCTTTCCCAATTCAAACGGGGTTGGAAATATACCGCTATGTATTTCCTCAAAGGGCGGGCGAATGAACCGGAACATGAATCTTATGCTTTTTATACATTAGATAATAAACCCAAGCAGGCAGCTCATTATCTGCATAACTTTACTTCTGTTCTGGCAGACCAAAAGGCAAATAACAACCCGGGCAAACTCGCCTATTATATTCCCGAACAACCCGAAACTACGCATGACCTTCTGGTACAGAAAAGTGACGGCTCCTTCTTCCTGGTATTATGGGGAGAACGTTTTGCCGGAGGCAAAGATAATATCCTTGTGAAACTGGATAAAAAATATAAAAAGATACAAGTGTATGATCCGACACAGGGAACAGCACCGATAGAAGAACTAAAGGATAAAAATGAAGTCTCCCTTACCCTTACCAATCATCCTGTAATTTTAAAATTAGAATAGAAAGGGAACTTTTTTAAGAAAGAACATGCAATAGGGAATTTAATATTCCATAAGTAGTATGAATTTCCTATTGCATTTTATCTTTGTGCATAGATTTCCGAAAAGTTCGTACCATTTCTTTAATTTGATATAAATCTGACCGAATATATGATGAAATATCTGACGGCAACTCTTTCCCTTTTTGTATGTTTATTTGTACATACCTGTTTATTTTCACAACAACATGGTTTTATGATGACAGTGAAAGGTCCTGTTCCTATTGAAAAGATGGGTATTTCTCTAATCCATGAGCATATGTTGCTTGCCGGTTTTGCAGAAGATGATTCCCTGCGGGAAATCCCGTCGTGGGACAGAGAAAAAGTAAAAGACAAATTATTACTCTACCTGGAAGAACTAAAAGAACCGGAGGTAACGACCATTGTCGAATGTACACCTGCCTTTATCGGAAGGGATCCGGTATTGCTCCGGATGCTTTCGGAAGAAACCGGCATCCAATTTATTACCAATACCGGTTATTACGGAGCAAATAATAATGGTTCTTTGCCGGCACATGCATTGACAGAAACAGCGGAGCAATTGGCGGAAAGGTGGATAAAGGAATGGGAGAACGGCATCGGAAACACAGGCATCCGGCCAGGATTTATAAAAACAGCGGTAGACGGTGGACACTTATCGGAAGTCCATCAGAAATTAATCCGGGCTGCTGCAAAAACACACCTGGCTTCCGGTCTCGTTATTGCCTCTCATACCGGTCCTGCCATACCTGCTTTTGAACAAATAAGGATTTTACAGGAAGAAGGAGTTTCCCCGGAAGCATTTATATGGGTGCATGCCCAGGCAGAAAAAGATCCGGAAATTCATGCTAAAGCCGCCCGTATGGGTGCGTGGGTAAGCCTCGATGGGATAAGTGAAGATAATATCCTAGAATATGTAGCCATGCTCACAGCGATGAAAGAACGGAACTTATTGCACAAAGTCCTTATTTCTCATGATGCCGGTTGGTATACCGCAGAAGAAAAAGACGGGGGAGAAATAAGAGGCTTTACGGCTATTTTTGATAAGCTGCTTCCCCGCCTGAAAGAAAACGGATTTAGCGGAGAAGATATCTCCCGACTTTTAGTCCTTAATCCGGCGAAAGCATTTGAGGTTGCCATACGAAAAAAGTAACAATCTATTTTTTTGTTAACTATCTTCAGATATCTTTCTGAATGGTCATCTTCCCGTTGAATTATATGTATTTATTTACATAACGGAACTTTTATGTTCGGTGTTTCTTCAGCGCCGTGTTGCTTTTTGCCGTGTGCTGAGGCCTCACGGCTAATGATATGTCGCCACTCCGTGGCTTGTCGGTGAGATGTCCATATACTCTTATATTAGCTCCGCTGAACATGTTGGACGACATTAAGAGAAACCCTTCCGTGTACTCTCACCACCAAAGGCACCCCCAGACCAGCAATACCAAGCCCATGAGCTGCGTAGCTTTGTGTCGTGAGCTGAGGCCAATGCCGTTAACTTAAGACTGATCTCCTTCTGTCAGATCGTTTTGTGTAACGGATGCCCTTTCTGACTGCAGCGCAGTCACAGCTTCGTAGCCATGGGTGTGAACCCATGGTCCAAAGGAGGCCACATGCACCACCGCACTGCAGCGCAGTACCGGATCATCCATGTATAACAACCGAGAAAGCCAGTTTTTTTCTGGCACTCCTCCTAGCGTGCTGGCCTGGTGGAGCACTCCCATCACCTCAGGTTCACACCCAGTCATGTTCGGAAGATTTGAAATATGATATGCACAACTGATTATTCATCTGGCGAAACACCGGATAAATAGACGTTCAAATGAGGAAAGGCTTTTTATTGTTCAACCCGCTCCGGGGTTGCGGCAGGGTAAGGACTTGCCGATCTCCCGGTCGCTATGCTTCACCGGGAGTTATGAATATTCAACCCTGCGGGTTTACGGGGGATACTTTCCTGATAGAATCTCTCCTATTACCCAGTAGAAATCCTTCTTTTTTCCCTTCTATCCGGTTTTTCAAATCTTCCGAACATGACTGGGTTCACACCCGGGGCTACCAAGCTGTAACCACCCTGTGGTCAAGAGGGTAGATGATTCCTTCGATACAGTGGCTCTCTACCGAAATTTTTCCCTTGAGTTGACGACATTGGGGTGCGGCCTCCTCAATCTCCGGGTATCACAAAAAATATCCATGAAATATTTTCGTAAATGAAAAATAATAAAAAAATAAACATTCAGTTTATACATATCATTATCTTTACACGCTAAATAGAATAATATAATTTCTGTTCCTACATTTACTATTACCATTAAAAAGGAAATATATGAAAAGAAAAATCACCCTTTTATCTCTTTTACTCATTACTTTTTCCGGCTGGGCACAGCAGGTTACTATTCTGGAACAACGGGAAAT
Organism: Candidatus Azobacteroides sp.; assembly: GCA_021201815.1. Lineage (GTDB taxonomy): Bacteria > Bacteroidota > Bacteroidia > Bacteroidales > WRGA01 > WRGA01. The sequence goes on from JAJQEC010000144.1 coordinate 43,747, forward strand.
TCCGGAACCGGAAGAACAAGAGGAATTCTATTATATCCCCGGGGAATTTGCCCCTGTTGCGGAGGCATGGATCGGGAAATTGCAGAGTACCTGTACCCATACCAAAAATGCTACTCTGGAAGATATATTCCTGAGCCTCTGGGAAACGGCGAATTTATTAGGTGCCAATGCTTTTTTCATTGAAGAATATACCCATGCACAGGGCAATACCTCTGTTACCATAGCGATATTTTATCTGGAAGAGGAAGAAGTTGAGGAAATGTATGAATTTTATCCGACCAATACCATTTATATTTTCGGAGAACTTAAAGCCGATGCTAAGAAGAAAGGTGTCAAGGTAAACAAAGAAAAAGTAGAAATCGAACCCCTGAAATATTACGCCTATCAGCAACCGCTGAATGAAAAGGCAACCGTAAGCGTAGGAGGAATGTTCGGTACTAAATATATCCGGAAAGGTGAGGAGGGACAACCTTCTGTTTTTCTGACATTAGGGGGATTTTCAGCTGCACCTGCCGTAGGAGGCGGTGGAAGTATCGGTGTGAATTTCAGTACCGGTAGCATTTTCCCGTTTTCAGACAATTTCGGAATGTTTTTAATAGAAATCCTTGAAGAAGAGTGAGAATCCCTTCCTGTACTTTCTCAGCCAGAGGCAATCCCGAACCATTACTACCGTGGGTTGAGGTCTCACGGCTAATAACATATCGCCACTCCGTGGCTTCTTTGTGAGCTGGCTATCCACTCTTACATTGGCAACGTTGAAGTTTGTTTAACAACATTGTAAGAATGCCTTCCTGCACTCTCATAGCCAAAGATAATCCGGAACCAGCAATCCCATCCCAATGACAAAATACCAGCCTTCGAGCCGCGTAGCGGCGTCATATAACTAGCCGTGCTGCCTCAGCTCACGGTCTTATTTTTCATTTATGAAAAATAATAAATTTATATAATAGTCCATAAATATTTATTTTGTATAGCACTTCTTTGTTAAATATTAATTTAATAAAAAGGCATATTTTTACCTTATCCGACCTGTTTTTATATAAAAAATGATCCTTTTTTACAAACTGTCCAACTATCCCGTAATAGTTATTCAACTAATACGGGATAGTTGTCCAACTAATATGACATAAATGTCCAACTAATACGGGATAGTTGGGCATTTTTAACCGAAAAAACGGCCTTTTTGCCGTATTAGTTGACCCACTTTAGTACTAAAGTGGAACGTTTTTAGTAAAAAAATAGGAGTTTTTTACCTGGTTTTATCCCTGTTTTCCCTGAAAAGGCCGGGAAATAGCAGGCGATGGTACAGAAAGAAGGAATAATGCACGGTTCCCCTTACTGTGGAAAGAGGAAGAAGAACCACAATAATTTCCTTTCCCTATGCGTAGGAAGGTTACAGAAAGGAACGGAAAAAGATTGGAGGCAGAAAGAATATCGTGTTTTTCTTCTTTTGTATTTTTAGTCGTTAAATAAAAGTTTAATGGATAGATGTGATATACAGGCACACTTCTTCTTTCTGTAAAAATCAGCAGAAGCGTTGAAAATATATATCTGAAAAATAAAGATTCCATATCTTATTCCCTGTTTTGGGGCTTTTATTTATTTGCAGATACAAATATACAATCAAAAAAGGTAAAATGCAAATATTTGCTGTATTATTTTCAAGTTAAATAAACGTTAGAAGAAACGGATGAAATTTATTTCTCCCTCCATCCATTCTCTTTCATTAAAAAAATAAGTATTGTACGGTAAATAAAAATCCTTTTCATGGTGCAAAAATAATTCCCGGAATATCATTTCAAGGCAAAAAGAAAAAGGTAAAAACTAAAACCTGCTACCGATTTTAGCTCTTCCCTCTTACTTTTTACCTTCTCTTCTCTTAATTTTTCCCTTAATTGGTGTCGGCTAGAGGTACTCCCTGAAAAAATATTCTTTTGAAAAACAGCACTATATTATCTATTCCGGAAAAAAAATAATCCATTAATGTTTAATTAAGGTTGTGTTAACCCCTCGCTTGTATATTTGTTGCGAAGATATAAATACATGAAAAATAATCCTCTGCTTTTTACAAAATAAGTAGTGTATAAAGCAGGCAATTATGAATAAACAAAACATAACTATGAAAAGCACACTTTTATATTTACTCTCCGTCCTGTTCCTTTTTTCTGCCTGTCAGAAAGAAGAAAAACAAGACCGCTTACTGGATTACGTAGACCCGTTTGTCGGAACGGCTTATACCGGGCATACTTTTCCCGGAGCTACTTACCCGTTCGGACTGATGCAGCCAGGTCCGCAGACCGGTAATTTCGAATGGAAATACTGTGCCGGATATAAATACGAAGACCCTCTTATCTGGGGCTTTACCCAGAACCGGCTTAATGGTACCGGGATTCCGGACCTGGGGGATTTGTTAGTTATCCCGTTTTCAGGAGACGGAGGACAAGAGCTGAAAAGTACTTTCTCTAAAGAAACAGAAAAAGCATCTCCCGGCTATTATACGGTTGAATTGATAGATAATGCCGTGAAAGTAGAACTTACTGCTACTCCCCATGTTGCCATGCATCGATACCGGTTTATGAAAGAAAACCCGGCTGTCTGCATTGATTTTCAGAACGGACAGGTAAGTACGGAACAGGATTATGAGAACCGTGTCCTTTTTGCGGAAGTAAATATTGAAGACGAACAGACCATTACCGGTCACCATAAGGTAAGGGCATGGACAGACCGGCAATTATTTTATGTAATAAAATTTGAAAAACCTTTTATTGCCCAGGAGACCATACAGACTACTCTGCAGGGGAAAGCTCCACGGAAAATATTCCGGTTTAATGAAAAAGAAAAAGAGGTTCAAATAAAAGTTGCCTTTTCTACGGTCAGTATAGAAGGAGCAAAGAAGAACCTGGAAGCAGAATCCGTACATTGGGATTTCGACCGGGTAAGGGAAGATGCGGAAAATACCTGGGAACAATACCTTTCCCGTGTTTCCATCAAAGGTTCGGAAGAACAGAAAAAGAATTTTTATACTTCGTTGTATCATTTGTTGATTCAGCCTAATAATATCGCCGATGTAGATGGAAATTACAGGGGAGCAGACGACATGGTAGCCAATTCTCCTTTCGGCAAGTATTATTCTACCTTTTCCCTCTGGGATACCTATCGGGCTGCACATCCCATGTATACCATTCTAGCTCCGGAAATGGTGCCGGAACTGATCAACACAATGATTATCCATGCCGAAACCTATGGATATCTCCCGATCTGGGCATTGTGGGGAAAAGAAACCTATTGTATGATCGGAAACCATGGGGTGCCGGCAGTTGTGGAAGCATGCCTGAAAAATTTTCCGGGTATCGACCAGGAAAGAGCATACAGCATGGTAAAACAATCTCTCACCGGAAATCATCGCAAATATGACTGGCAGATGTATGACCAGTACGGGTATTTCCCTTTTGATCTGGTAAAGGAAGAATCTGTTTCCCGCACCTTGGAATGTGCCTATGATGACTATTGCGCTGCGCTGCTGGCAAGGAAACTCGGAAAAGAAGAAGACTATGAGTTCTTCTTAAAACGCTCCGGATATTACAAAAACCTGTTTGACCCGGATACGAAACTGGCGAGAGGAAAAGATTCCAAAGGCAACTGGCGGAATCCTTTTGACCGGTACCACTTATCTCATGCCGGTACTGCCGGGGGAGATTATACGGAAGGAAATGCATGGCAGTATACATGGCATGTACAACAGGATGTGGATGGACTGGTGGAATTGATGGGTGGAAAAGAAGCATTCGCCACCAAATTAGATTCTTTGTTTGTACTGGAGAAAGAAGTGGAACAAACCGGTTTTGTCGGAGATGTGACCGGGCTGATCGGACAGTACGCACAGGGAAATGAACCCAGTCATCATGTCATTTACCTCTATACGCTTGTCGGAAAGAACTGGCGTACCGCAGAGCTTGTAAGAGAGATATTTGATAAGTTTTATCTTCCGAAGCCCGATGGCTTGTGTGGAAATGATGACTGCGGACAAATGTCTGCCTGGTATATGTTCAGTGCCATGGGATTTTATCCGGTCAATACCGTAAACAAGCAATATGTGATCGGAGCTCCCCAGATACCCGAAATAAAAATCAGCCTGCCGGGGAATAAAACATTTACCGTAATTGCACACAATCTTTCCGAACAGAATAAATACGTGAAAACAATAACATATAATGGCGTTGAGATTAATGATTTTATTATTACGTACGATCAGATCATGGCAGGGGGAGTTTTAGAATTTGAGATGATGGATACGCCCTTATAAATTCTCTCTCCATGTAATTTGCGAAGTGATCCGGAGAGCCTCGGTACAGAAAGAATATCACAGTTTTTGCGAGAGTATTCGTGTAAGTATTCAGGTTATGGTTTTAGTGGACTGATTCTTTTTGTACTACAGGCTTTTCGGATAGCCTCGTGAAGATTTATAAAATGCCATGGAAAATTATATCCGTTTATTAGAAAAGGAATGACATAGGATATATAATGATCTCTCTTTTTATATTAAAACCAAAGCCCTTGAATAATGGTACCATTAAAACACATCTACACTATAAGAAAGGCAGCCATCCTTTTTTTATCGGTATCTTTTTCTTTTATAGCTTGTAGTAAAAAAGGAACCGCAGTTGAAACAGAAAATACATCGGCTCCTGTCTCCGTCATATTTGATACGGATATAGGAAATGACATTGATGACGCCCTTGCCCTCGATATGATTTATAAATACATAGATAGGGATAAGTTCCGGTTATTAGGAATTATGACCAATAAAGACAACTATTATTCCCCGGAATATATTGATGTGATGAATGAATGGTATGGCTATCCCCACATCCCGATCGGAATATGGAAGAAAGGGGAGCTTCTGCACAGAAACGACACCAATTATACAACACATGCCTGTATTCGGGAAGAAAACGGACAGTATGTATTCCGGAGAACAATGAAAAATTATGATCTTCTTCCGAATGCGGCTCTTCTTTACCGGAAACTGTTAGCGCAGCAGCCGGATAGCTCTGTCACCATTATTTCCGTCGGATTTTCCACCAATCTTGCCCGTTTGCTGGAAATACCTGCCGATGAATATTCTCCTTTGAACGGTACGGAACTGGTAAAATCCAAAGTAAAGCTGTTATCTGTCATGGCCGGAAGTTTCAGCAAGGAAGATTACGTCGAATTCAATGTATATATGGATCCGCCGGCAGCCCGGGCAATGTTTGCCGGATGGCCAGGCGAGATTGTTGTTTCTCCTTTTGAATTGGGAGAAAGGATTCTTTATCCCGGGGAAAGCATCGAAAATGATTTTACATGGACTAAATGGCATCCGCTCGTAGAAGCATACAAAGCGTTCGGACAAATGCCGTATGACCGGCCTACCTGGGACCTTACTTCCGTATTATATGTGGCGGAGCCGGACAGTAACTTTTTCCATCTTTCCGGAAAAGGGCAAATCCGTGTGGATGAAAAAGGTTGTACCCATTTTACCCCACAGGAAGACGGAAAACACCGGTACCTGATCACAACTCCGGAACAGGAACAGCGGATCCGGGATTATTTTGTATCCCTTATCCCGGAGAAACCATTGCATTTCGGAAAACAATGAGAACAAAAGAATATTTTTTACTATAGGAGTAGTTATAGAAAAGCTGAATATCCTTACTAAATACCATCACACTCTATATTATGAAAAATCTATTATCGGGTTTTCTTATCCTTTGTCTTTTTGTCTCCTGCCATCAGCAGAGAAGTAATGCATATACCGAAGAGGAAGAATGGATACCGCTCTTTAACGGCAGGGATTTATCTGGCTGGACAGTTAAAATAAAAGGATATCCGGCCGGTGAAAATGCAAAAAACACATTTCGTGTAGAAGATGGTATTCTGAAAGTTTCTTATGAAGAATACGGAGACATATTTAACAACAGCTTCGGTCATATTTTTACTGATCAGCCATACTCCGATTATAAATTAAAGGTGGAGTATCGTTTTGTGGGGGAACAGTTGTCCGATGCCCCGGAATGGGCATACCGGAATAGCGGAATTATGTTTCACGCACAATCTCCCGGTTCCATGGCATTAAATCAGGATTTCCCCATTTCCATAGAGGCACAGTTGCTGGGTGGCGACGGATTACAGGATCGTCCCAACGGAAATGTGTGCACACCCGGTACGGAAATATATATTCAGGGAAACCCTTATCCGGAACATTGCTATTCCTCTTCATCCCGGACGTATCATGGAGATGACTGGGTAACCTTCGAAATGGTTGTTTTCAGTGACAGCATCGTACACCATATCATGGAAGGAGATACGATACTGACTTATACCCGGCTTTCTCTTACCCCGGATAATCCGGAATTGCCGGAAGGAATGGTCGCTGGTCCGCTGAAACAAGGATACATTGTCCTTCAGTCCGAAGGACACCCTGTAGAATTTCGAAAAGTCGAGTTAGTAAATTTCGAAAATAAAGGAAAAGGTAAAAAGTAAAACGGAAATTATTTCTCTCCTTTTACCTTTTACTTTTTACTTTATCACATATAATTATTACTATAGATGAAAATAATAATAACCATTATCCGGATGGCCATCGGCTGGCATTTCCTGTATGAAGGGATTGTTAAATGTGTATCGGCAGACTGGTCTTCAGAAGGTTTCCTGACCGGTACCATCGGGTTTACCTCCGGGTTTTATCATTGGCTTGCCGCATCTCCCGAAAGGCTGCAGGTGGTTGATGTGATGAATGTCTACGGACTTATGCTGATAGGCATCGTTCTTTTTCTGGGAATAGTTACCCGCTGGGCTTCCCTAGGGGGATTTCTGCTTCTTGTTTTATATTATTTTGCTTATCCGCCTTTCGGCATTTCCTTGCTCGGACCACATGACGGAAGTGTATTTATTGTAAATAAAATCTTTATAGAAGCAGCTATTCTGGCTTGCCTGTTTTTTATAAAAGAAAAAGGATATGGGATCGATAATCTCATTGCTTACCTGAAAATCGAAAAAGAGTTTCCTTCACGGGAAAATGAAAAGCAGGAAACTGACAGAACCCGGCGGGAGGCAATAAAAAACTTAGCTTCTTTACCCATATTAGGCGCCTTGAGCTGGAGTGCTTTAAAAACAAATGAAAAGTACAACATAGATGCTACTACCGGAGCTACCATTCAGATTAACAGGATGTACTTAAGTGAATTGAAAGGCTCCCTTCCGAAAGGTAAAATCGAAAACCATGAACTCAGTCGTCTGGTAATGGGCGGTAATCTGATAGGAGGGTGGGCACATGCAAGGGATTTGTTATATGCCGAAAGCCTTTTCAAAGCATATAATACGGAAAAGAAAATATTTGAAACGCTGATGCTTTGCGAACAGGCCGGGATTAATTGCATTAATATCGGTTATCCGACCATGTCCATGATGGTCAAATATAGAAAAGTGACGGGAAGTAAAATAAAGCTTATTACCCAGGTTGGTATTGACGAAGAAAATAAGCAGGATATTTATGATAACGTTACTCGGGCAATTGATAACGGAGCGGATATCCTTCAGTTGCAAGGGGCTTGGTGTGACTTCCTGGTCCGGGACAACCGGCTGGATATCGTAGCCGGTATGATGGACCGGATAAAAAGTCAGGGATATACGGCGGGATTAGCTTCCCATACGATAGATTCTTTAATTATTTGTGAGGAAAACGGCATTATCCCGGATTATTATATGAAAACCATGCACCATGACAATTACTGGTCCGCACATCCCCGTGAAAACCGGAGACCATTTGAAGTAGACGGAGTCCGCTATGTCGAACACGATAGGTTCCATGATAATTGTTTTTGCCTTTTCCCGGACCGGACAGTGGAATTTGTAAACCGGTGTAAGGTGCCTGTGATGGGTTTTAAAGTCCTGGCTGCCGGAGCAATTCCTCCGGAAGACGGATTCAGATGGGCCTTTGAGAACGGTGCTGATTTTATTTGTGTCGGTATGTTTGATTTTCAGGTAGTAAATGATGTAAATATTTGTATTGATACCCTAAACCAATTGAAAAACAGAGAACGTGAATGGTACGGATAAGGAGGTAAAAAGTAAAAGGTAAAAAATAAAAAATAAAAGCAATCTCACCTAAGCCTCACTCTTTTTTACCTTTTACTTTCTGCCTTTAATCTTTAACTTTATTATTATAATGATGTGTCGTGAAACTATTAAACTGCGTATAATCATTCTTTTAATGGTTATTACATGTATTTCCTGTGAGAAGAAAACAGCGCCGGAGAGGAAAACACCGGTTGATTATGTGAACCCTTATATCGGGAATATCAGCCATCTGCTGGTACCTGCTTATCCTATGGTGCACCTGCCGAACAGTATGTTGAGAATTCAGCCGTTGAGAGATGATTTTACCGGAAATAAACTCCGGGGATTACCTGTATTCCTTACAGGACACCGTACGTATCAGGCATTTACATTTAGTCCTTTTCAGGGAGATATAACTTCGGTAAACAATGTGATTCATTATGAATACGACCATGAAATAATAAAGCCCTATCAATATAATGTTTATCTCACAAATGTCGAAGCGGAAGTTCGTTTTGCTCCTTCCCACCAGTCCGGGATCTATGAAATAGATTTCCATGGAACCGATTCTCCTTCCCTTATGGTAAGTACGACAGATGGCTGGCTGACAGCCCATGATAATGTCGTGTCCGGATGGCAGTATATCGGTGGAAAAAAGACAAAGGCTTATCTTTATATGGAAACTCAGTTACAGCCTGTTTCTGTTACTCCTGTTCCGACCGGTAATCCATCATCACAGGTAACTGACGGGACACAACCAATGGCTGTGAAACTGGCATTTGATCCTCAGCAAAGAAAGCTCAATATCCGTTATGGAGTCTCACTTATCAGCGAGGAACAGGCAAAGAAAAACCTATACCGGGAAATACCGGATTACGATCTGGATGCCCTTGCCGGTAAAGGCCGGGATATCTGGAATGAAGCATTAGGTAAAATCCATGTGGAAGGACAGGAAAAAGATAAAGTTATTTTTTATACTTCTCTATACCGGTATTATGAACGAATGATTTGTATTTCCGAAGACGGAAAGTATTACAGCGGTTTTGACGGGAACGTCCATGAAGATGACGGTATTCCTTTCTATAATGACGACTGGCTCTGGGATACTTTCCTTGCCGCTCATCCTTTGCGGGTTATCCTGGAACCGGAGAAAGAAAACCACATGCTGCAATCTTTTGTCCGGATGGCAGAACAAATGGAAAACTTCTGGTTACCTACTTTTCCGGAAGTCGTTGGGGATACAAGAAGAATGTTCGCGAATCATGGAATCCTTTCTATACTGGATGGATATGAAAAAGGGTTACGGGGATTTGATCTGGAGAAAGCTTATCTGGCCGGAAAAACTTCCTTGACAGAACGAACTCTGGCGCCATGGTCAGATAAAAAGGCCGGACAACTGGAGCAGTTTTATAAAGAAAACGGGTATTTTCCTGCCCTTGCACCGGGAGAAAAAGAAACTGTCCCGGAAGTGGATGCGTGGGAAAGAAGACAGCCTGTCGCAGTTTCCCTGGGTACGGCATATGATGAATGGGGATTGGCACACCTGGCAAGGCATCTCGGAAAACAAGACGAATATGAATATTTCCTAAACAGGAGTTTCAATTACAGAAAGCTATTCCATCCGGAAACCAGGTTCTTCCATCCTAAAGATGCAAGGGGCAATTTTATCGAATCTTTTGACTATCGCTTTTCCGGAGGATTGGGTGGACGGGATGCGTATGATGAAAATAACGGATGGGTATACCGCTGGAATGTCCAGCACAATATTTCCGACCTGATAGAGATGATGGGTGGAAAGGAAGCTTTTGTGGATTCGCTGGAGAGCATGTATGATACGCCTCTTGGGAAAGATAAATATGTATTTTATTCCATATATCCTGACCATACCGGAAATGTCGGGCAATTTTCCATGGCAAATGAACCCGCCCTGCATATTCCTTATCTGTACAATTATGCCGGACAACCCTGGCGAACCCAAAAACGCGTCCGTACCTTACTGGAACAGTGGTTCCGGGATGATGTGATGGGATTACCCGGTGATGAGGACGGAGGCGGATTAACTTCTTTTGTTGTTTTTTCTTCCTTAGGCTTTTATCCGGTAACCCCCGGTTTGCCTATGTATGTAATCGGTAGTCCCGTATTTGAAAAAGCCCTTGTTCAATTACCGGATAACAAAACGTTTGAAGTTATTTGTCATAATTATTCTCCCACGAATAAATACATTCAGTCAGCAAAATTCAATGGAAAAGAATGGAATAAATCCTGGTTTCCTCATGCCGAACTGATAAAAGGCGGAACACTGGAACTGACCATGGGGAAATATCCTAATAAAGAGTGGGCGTCTTCCCCGGAAAGTGTACTGCCGTCCTTTAAGATGGGAGAGTGAAAATATAACTGATGGATGCAGGAATATATTTCAGGTTGTTTTTAACCTGCCTTGTCTAAGCGGATTACAAACCCGCTTAGACAGACCTTAATTACCCGTTGTTGAATTTTAAATTTCAAAAAGTTACGGCAGGGTTGAAATCTTCCGATGTCCGCAAGGATTTGTAATCCGAGCCGTTCGGCCACCTGATAGAATAATGTAATAGAGAATACATGGATAATGTTTAATCTAAGAAGAAAGTAAACTAAAAGAATGTACTTACAAATTGAAAACGGAGGTTATAAATCCCCTGAGATGAGTCTTTTTCTATATTTCGGGGCGGATTTAGCTAATGCTGCACACTGTTTGACTCTGTGGTGAGTATTTTCACTATAAATGAGATGCGCACAACTCTTCCCTTCCTGGAAGGGAAGTCCCTTTTTGCTTGCAAAAAGGGGTAGGGTTAACCCAAGTTTATAAACTTGGCAAATAGAATGTAGAACATATAGAAAGATTAGTTTATCTCCACAAATCAGAAACAACAAACTCGTTAGCAAAATCAATATCTATATAACAATAACACCTGTATAATACACACCACCATGAAAAAAGCAGTGATCCTTTTACCCTTTCTCTTCTTCCTGATAACCACTATATCCTCTCAAGCCTACATCCGTATTTCTACAGAAAAGATAGACCTTATATTAAAAGTGTCTTCCAATAACAGGGTGTATCAATCCTACCTGGGAAGCCGGCTGCAACATCCGGAAGAATTGCAAACCCTCACCCGTGCTACGGACAGGGATGTCTGGGAAGCATACCCTGTCTCAGGAGGAGAAGACTTCTTTGAGCCTGCATTTGCCATTCGCCACCATGATGGAAATATGACCTCCTTCCTGTATTATGTCTCTCATGAAGTCCGGCAGACGGAACCCGGTGTTGCGGAAACCATTATTGACCTGGCTGATAACCGGTATCCGGTGAATGTCCGGTTGCATTATGTCAGCTACGCAAAAGAAAATATCATTAAAACATGGAGTGAAATTACACACCAGGAAAAGAAGCCTGTTACCATAAGCCAGTATGCTTCCGGCATGTTATACTTCCAGGCAAACCGTTATTACCTGACGGAATTCAGTGGAAACTGGGCGCAGGAAGCTCAGATGAGTACACAAGAACTGCTGTTCGGAAAAAAGGTTATTGATTCTAAGCTGGGTACCCGCGCGGCTATCCAAGCAAACCCCTATTTCCAGATAGGCCTGGACCAACCGGCCTCCCTGAACCAAGGAAAAGTATTGATGGGAACACTGGGCTGGACCGGTAATTTCCGGTTTACCTTTGAAGTGGATAATAAAAGGAACCTCCGGGTGATTTCCGGCATTAATCCCTACGCTTCCGATTACCTCCTGAAACCGGGAGAAGTCTTTACAACCCCGGAATTTATCTTTACCCTCAGTGAAACCGGAACAGGGGAAGCTACCCGCAACTTCCATGCATGGGCACGCAACTACCAGATCAAAGACGGAAAAGGAGACCGCCTGACATTACTCAACAACTGGGAAGCTACCTTTTTTGACTTTGATGAAAATAAACTGGAAAACCTGATGCAGGAAGCTGCACAACTGGGCGTAGATATGTTCCTGCTGGATGATGGCTGGTTCGGAAACAAATATCCCCGCGTAGATGACCGCGCCGGCCTCAGCGACTGGGAAGTAATGAAAAGTAAATTGCCGGGAGGCGTGCCTTACCTGGTAAAGACAGCAAAAGAGAAAGGGGTAAAGTTTGGTATCTGGATTGAGCCGGAAATGGTAAATCCGCAAAGCGAACTCTTTGAGAAGCACCCGGACTGGGCCATCCGCCTGCCCGGCCGGGAAACTTACTACGAACGTAGCCAGCTGGCCCTGGATATGAGCAACCCCGAAGTGCAGGACTTTGTCTTTGGGGTGGTAGACAACCTGATGAAAGAAAACCCGGACCTTGCCTACTTTAAATGGGATTGCAACAGCCCCATCACCAATATTTATTCCCCTTACCTGAAAGAAAAGCAAAATCACCTTTATATCGAACATACCCGGGGGGTATATAATGTATTTAAACGGATAAAAGAGAATTACCCACATCTCCCTATGATGCTCTGCTCCAGTGGGGGAGGGCGGTGTGACTTTGAAGCCCTGAAATATTTCACTGAGTTCTGGTGCAGCGATAATACGGACCCGGTAGCCCGCCTGTATATCCAATGGGGTTTCTCGCAGTTTATCCCGGTAAAAGCTATGGCTGCCCATGTGACGGAACAAAACCACACGGCCAGCATTAAGTTCCGGACGGATGTAGCCATGATGTGTAAATTCGGATTCGATATCGACCTCAATAAACTCACCGGGGAAGAAAGGGAGTTCTGCCGCATGGCCGTGAATAATTATCACCGACTGAAAAAAACTATCCTGGATGGGGAGATGTATCATCTGGTATCTCCTTATGAAGGCGATCATACTTCAGTTATGTTTACAACACCCGGAAAAGAAAAGGCGGTCCTGTATGCCTATGATATTTTCCCGAAAAGGGAAGACAGTGTATTGCCTGTCAAACTACAGGGACTGGATCCGGCTAAAAAATACAAGGTGGAAGAGATCAACCTGATGCCCGGTGTTTCCTCCAACCTGAAAGCAAACAACCGGATCTTTTCCGGAGATTACCTGATGAAGATAGGGCTGGAAGTATTTACCACACAGCGTATGCATAGCCGGATTATTGAAATTACAGCCTTATAGCTTTTTTATTTATTTCCTGATCCGTGCAGATTGGGAAAACCCTTAGCTTTAAAGCAGATACCCTGCACAAACAAGCGCTGGATGTATACCGTAAATACCTATTTCTTCCGATACTTATTGGGTTGCAGGAAGGATGAGGAACGGGAGAATTCAGGTAGCGAACGATCCGGGTTTCCGCGATTCGTTAACTATGTATGTAAATACGGTGCATCTTACCCAGTCCATTGACTTTATACCGGATACCCTTTCGCGCGAATACGTAGGAGTTACTTGCTACTTGGTTTCTCAGGGTTATCCCGGAGGAGTAGGTGCTTCTAAAGTGTATGCTGTCGTACCGGTTTTTATACTTGTTGTAAGAAAGATCGGAAAGAAAATCTGTCTGCTTCCTGTATTAAAAAGTAATTCATTAAAAAGAATATACTCTGATATGATAATGAATTTAAACCTATTTGAGCTTTTAGTAATAATAGGAGGTATTGCGGTTATTATCTTTGTTCTAAAATATATATTAAATAAATAAAGAAAGAAAAAGTAAAAGTACAGGATACTTAGTTTACTGATAATTAAGTATCCTCTAACCATAAATTAAGATGAGAAATAGATTCCTTTTCTTTTGTATAGGTCTTTTCTTTTTTTCTTTTTTTGCTTGTAACCCTGAAAAAAAAGAGAAAATATTCCGGGGAATGTCCTTTCCGGTATGGTTACCACCATTGATTTGTCTCCCGAAAAAAACAAAAAAATAATCCTTTCGGAAATTATACAAACAATAGATGTCATTCCCCTTAAAATTTCGGACCAGTTACTTATTGGAGGTATTTCCAAAATAGCAGTCGATGAAAATTGTTTTTTCATTTTAAATGAATATGATAAGTTGGTGTATGTATTTGATAAAGAAGGCCGGTTCCTGAATAAAATAGGTGCACGTGGAAATGGGCCCGGAGAAGTGCAATTTTCTCAATGTTTTGCTATGGACAAGCTTCGGAAAGAAGTGTGGTTGGCAGATAATCACCTGTTTCTGAAGAAATATGATTACAACGGAAATTTCAGGGAACAGGAAAGATTCTCCTTATTTTATAAAGATTTCCATATCGGTTCAACCGGAGAAAAGTATTTTCATGCTTCAAAGATGACGAACTTCAAACCCAACGGAGACCCTGGTTGTTGGAATCTTTTTGTGTCGGATCTTTCGGACCAGTTGGTTACTTATTTCCGCCGGTCTTATGTAGGAATTTTAAAAAAAGATATCCTATACTATCAACCCCAGACTCTTCTATCCATCTGTCCCTTCTCTTTTTTTCTAAAGGTTTCAAAGCGTTAAAAAAGATTTATTTTTTCATAATATTTCTCCTGTTAAGGAGCAGTTAAGACAGGGTTAATAGAAGGACCGTTTATTTGTATTGCTTTTTCGAAGCCCTTTGCATAGAAATACAGAAGAATAAGAATTGCCCGTCGGGACAAATCTATTCCGGCAGGTAAAAATACAAAAGACACTTATTTCTTATAAAGCTTATGAAAAAGAATTCCTGTTTTTTGTTGAAGAATATAATTACCATAAATTCTATATCATGAAAAAAAAAACCTTACTTATTCTGTTCTCATTCTCCTTTCTTTGTCTCCGGGCACAAACTGATCCGAAACAAACAGAGTGGTATTATCCGGAACCCTTAAAGGTCTCGCCGGGAAATGTGCCGGGTGCTCCCCCTTCTGATGCCATTATCCTGTTTGACGGAAAAGACCTCTCTATGTGGGAAACCAATCATAAAGAAGACGTAAAATGGAAAATTGTAAACGGAGCACTCACAGTTGTTCCGGGAACCGGTGAAATATTCACGAAAGAATATTTCGGAGATTGCCAGTTACACATTGAGTTTAAATCTCCGGCACCTGAGAAATACAACGGACAGGATAGGGGAAATAGTGGTATTTTCCTTCAAAGCCGTTATGAAATTCAGGTGTTAGACGGAGACAATAATCCTACCTATGTAAACGGAATGGTAGGGAGTGTCTATAAGCAGCAGGCACCTCTGGTAAATGCGTATACTAAAAACGGCGAATGGCAGGTTTATGATATCTATTTTAAAGCTCCCTGTTTCGGCACGGGAGGGAAACTGGAATCTCCCGCCATGGTTACGGTAGTACTCAATGGGATTGTTGTACAGAACAATTATATTCTAAAAGGAAATACGCCGTATATCGGTTTCCCGGAATATACTCCTCACGGACGTTTACCTCTTATGTTACAGGATCATGGAACGGAAGTTGCCTTCCGGAATATCTGGATACGGGAACTTTAATAAAAAAGACAATGGATAGAAGAAGTTTCTTAAAATCAGGATCCATGCTTGCTGCAAGCCTTATGGTTCCTTCTGCTCTTTCTGCTAAACCTTTCCATTCGGGTGCCAATGATACGATTCGGTTCGGATTGATCGGATGCAACAGCATGGGATTTGCAAATCTGGAGAATTTCCTGTCGGTAGGCAACTGCGTGTGTGTAGCGTTAAGTGATATCGACCAACAGGTCCTTGACAGGCGTGCAGCAGATGTGGAAGCATTACAGAAAAAGAAACCGGATATTTATAAAGACTACCGGAAACTTCTGGAGCGTAAAGATATTGATGTCGTAATTATCGGTACCCCTGATCACTGGCATTGTCTCCAGTTTGTAGATGCCTGTGCGGCGGAAAAAGATGTATATGTAGAAAAACCCATTGCAAATAGTATTGCCGAATGTGAAGCTATGGTAGCAGCAGCGGCACGATATAACCGGGTGGTACAGGTTGGCCAGCAGCAACGAAGCGGCACGCTCTGGAAAGAAATGAAAACCTACCTTGATTCCGGGAAACTGGGAAACATCGGGCGCGTTCATGTGTGGGCAAACTTCAATTATGCAGTTCTTCCTCCTCCGGTGCCGGATACTGCTATTCCTCCGGGGGTAGATTATGAAATGTGGTTAGGACCGGCTCCTTTGCGGGACTTTAATCCTCAACGCTTCCATGGTTCCTGGCGGATGTTCTGGGATTATGGCGGTGGATTGGTAACAGACTGGGGTGTCCATCTGCTGGATATGGGATTGTGGGGAATGAATGTAAATACCCTGCCTGAAACGGTAAGTGCTGCCGGAGGAAATTTCTATTATCTCGAAGGAGCCCAGGAAACCCTGGATACCTTGTCTGTTAATTACCGTTTCCGGAATTTTATTATGACCTGGGAAAATAATGCCGGAGTGGAATCCGGTCCTTACGGGAAAAATTACGGCTTACTTTTTAAAGGTACCAATGGTACATTGGTGGCTAACAGGGAGGGCTGGCAGGTATATCCCGAAGGAAATAAAATAGAAGAGCGGTCGGTTTCCCCTGATCATCAGGATGGAAAAAATCATGCTGCCGATTTTCTTCAATGTGTAAGAAACAGAAATAAAGAGACGGCCTGTACAATTGAAAACGGAAGTCTGTGTGCCTCTATGGCACAATTAGGAAATATCTCCGCACGGCTGGGGGGTGTTGCCCTGCATTATGATACTAAAAACAAAATATTCGGCGATGCATCGGCCGATAATTTTCTGAAGCCACTCTATCGGTCTCCATGGAGATTCCCGGAATAATCCCGGATATGCTTCGATACCTATAAATACTTTATTGGATGTAGAATGCACTGAAAATAGCAAATGGTTAGTATAAAAAGAAAAGCTGTTAAAACGGACTTATTTTACCTCTTTATTTCCGTCTTTATTTTTATCTCTTTTTCCTGTAACCGGGAAAAAACGGATTCTTCTAAGCGAACTCCGGTTGACTATGTAAATCCTTATATCGGAAATATCAGCCATTTGCTGGTACCCACCTATCCTATGACCCATTTACCCAACAGCATGTTGCGGGTACAGCCTAACAGAATAGATTATACCTTTGATGTGGTAGACGGTTTGCCGATCCTTAAAACATCTCACCGGGGCGCAACAGCTTTCCGGCTGAACCCGGTCAATCGGTTGCAGGAAGATAGCCTGATAAAAAAGAAATACGTGTATGACAATGAGAAGATCACTCCTTATCATTATTCCATGGACCTGATAGAAGAAGATATTGCAGTAGAATTTGCTCCTTCTCATCAGTCTGCTATTTATCAATTGACATTCGGACAGGGAAACGGAAACATCATCCTGACTACAGCTAACGGCAGACTGGAATATACGGACAATGCCATCCGGGGATATCAGCAGTTTTCCGGGAATACGAAGGTATATCTGTATATGGAAAGTCAGGAGAAACCTTCAAAAATTGCCGTGCTGGACAATAATATTCCGGATTACACGGTTACCGCAGGGGAAGGGAAGAATACGGCTCTCCTCCTCTCTTTTGAGAAACCGGAAGTACGGATTCGGTATGGAATTTCTTATATCAGCATAGAGCAGGCAAAAAGTAATCTGCAACGGGAAATCGATACATACAATGTAGAAACGATAAGCCGGCAGGGAAAAGAAAAGTGGAATGAAGTGCTTGGAAAAATTAGGGTAGAAGGAGTCTGTGAAACACAGAAAACAGTTTTCTATACTGCTCTTTACCGCACCTATGAACGAATGATTACTATTTCCGAAGATGGGAAATATTACAGTCCGTTTGATGGTCAGATGCATATGGACCATAACCGTTCTTTCTATACGGATGACTGGATATGGGATACGTATAGGGCTACTCATCCGCTCCGGACAATTATCGAACCGGAGATGGAACAGGATATGCTGAATTCTTTTATCCTTATGGCTCAGCAGACAGAAACAAAATGGCTGCCGACTTTTCCGAGTGTTCATGGAGACAGCCATGGAATGAATGGAAATCATGGAGTGATTACTCTTTGGGATGCCTGGCAGAAAGGCCTGAGAAATATGGACATGCAGGCTGCCTTTGAATCTTCGAAAAAGACTTTGCTGGAAAAATCTATTCTTCCGTACCGGGCTGTACCACATACCGAACTGGACAAGATATATCTGGAGAAAGGATATTTCCCGGCACTTGAACCCGGCGAAAAAGAATCCCTGGATATCGTGCATCCTTATGAAAAACGCCAATCGGTAGCCATTACACTGGCAGCTTGTTATGATGACTGGTGCCTGGCACAGATGGCCAGGGAAATGGATGAAAAGGAAACAGCCGAATACTTTCTGAACCGGAGTTTTAATTACCGGAATATTTATAATGAACAAACCGGATTCTTCCATCCCCGAAACCGGAAAGGTGAATTTATTCAGCCGATGGATTATGCTTTCTCCGGAGGAAAGGGCGGACGGGATTATTACGATGAAAATAACGGGTGGATATATCGCTGGGAAGTCCCACAAAATATAAAAGACCTTATTCGACTGATGGGTGGAAAAGAGGCTTTTTCCGCAAACCTGGATGAAACATTCCGCAAACCGCTGGAAATATTCAAACCCGACTTTTTCGGAACGTTTCCTGACCATACCGGTCTGGTCGGACAATATTCCATGGGAAATGAACCTTGTTTACATATTCCTTATCTGTATAATTACGTAGGTCAACCGTGGAAAACCCAGAAAAGAGTCCGGGAACTACTTTCCCAATGGTTTCGGAATGATCTGATGGGCATGCCCGGTGACGAGGACGGAAGAGGAATGTCTGCCTTTGTCGTCTTTTCTTCTCTGGGATTTTATCCGGTAACTCCCGGCTTGCCTATGTATGTGATCGGTAGTCCTGTTTTTGAATCTGCCACAATTGAGCTGCCGGAAGGGAAAACCTTTCAGGTAATCTGCCACAACTATTCTCCGGAAAACAAATATATCCGGTCGGCAACCCTGAATGGAAAAGAATGGAATAAATCCTGGTTCAGTCATCAGGATCTCATGCAGGGTGGAAAACTGGAATTTGTCATGGGAAAATATCCGAACAAAATGTGGGCTTCTTCCGAGGAAGCTATACCTCCTTCTTTTGAATGGGAGCATTGATAGCACGTTATTTTATGTCTGTCTAAAGGTGGAAATTAAAAACAAGTTTGTCTGACGTGAAATAATAACCTGAAAAACCGGACATATTTTATTTGTACGGAATTTATAAAAAGTAGCCTGGTGACAAAAAGGCTCCTTGACCCTCTAACTAACTAAAATTTAATTTTATGAAAAAGAAAATCTTTACAATGTTGATCGTCCTTCTGGCGATAGTAGGAAAAGGAATGGCAGCAGATCTGCCGATTACTCCGAGTACAGATACCGGTAATGGAGCAGTCTGGTATTATATCAAGTGGAATTGCGGAGGTGATGGAATTAAATGTTTTGTTCCGAACGGCCTTAATGAGCCTCTGGGAATACATTGGGGAGATCCCGACCCATTCGATGACAGGCTGCTTTATTGTTTTGTTGGTGATGAAGCAAATGGATTCGAAATTTACAACAAAGCATATCTGGCAGGAAAAACAGTAGACGGAGTCACTTTTACAGAAGACCTGAAACTTCAGAATCTGGGAAAAATAGGAGAAGAAACCTGGACTTTTGCCGGATATTCTACTTCCGTTCCTGAAGGAGAATTAATTACAAAGTGGATTATCGGTGATACATGGGATGATAGTGCCAACGGTGAACGCATTATTCTGGCTCCGGACAGAGAATATGGCTGGTGGAAATCCGGCAGCAGCCAATGTGAACTCGGGCCAGTTTCCACATGGGAAGGTGCCTATGCGGCATCTTTTGAATGGGTGTCGGGCGGTACACCTCCTCCGCTTCCGGAAGTAACATTGCCTTTTACACCAAGTGAAAATACCGGTGATGGAGCAATCTGGTATTACATGTTCTGGGATACCCAATGGGGATCACGTCCGATGTATGCTAACCGGTTGGATAACGGAATATCCATCGAATGGGGCAATCCGAAGTATGATGAAGATCAATTCCTATTTTGTTTTATAGGAAATACCGAAGATGGTTTCGAAGTATATAACAAAGCTTTCCTGAATGGCAAAACCGTAGCTACAGATGATGACGGAGGAACCGTTACTCTTACCGAGGATCTTAAGATCCAGAATTACGGAGGAGAATGGAATCAAATCGGCTATTCTTTAAATCCGCCTGCGGATGGAAATGAACGGGTAACCAGATGGTATGTGCATGTCGGACAGGACGGACAACTGGTCGAAGGAAAAGTTGTAGCCGGTAAAACTGCTCTGACTGCCAGTCGGGATGGTAACGAAGCCTGGTGGGTAGGATCCAATAGTATTCTTCAATGGGGAGGCAATACCACATGGAACGGTACATTCAGCCTGCACTTCACACAAGCGGTTCCGCTTGAGGATTATTCCTACGAATTATCTCCGGCAGATGGGGCTACAGCGGTAGCAGTAGATGCTCCTGTGACCATAAGCTTTAATAATAATATCGTTCTTGGAGAATACATGGTAGAAGAAAAGAATCTGATTTCTGTAAAAGCAGATAACCAGGAAGTAGATGCCATTCCTTCCGTAAAGGATAATGTATTTACACTGGCTTTTGCTCAGGCCCTCCTACCGGGAACAACTTATACGATCACGATTGAACCGGGTGCTATCATTCCTCTTGTTACCGGAGATGAAAATAAGATTACATGGACATTTACAACAGATGGCGTGAGAGGAATCGGTGATGCAGTAATTGCGGAAGAATCCGTTATTTCCGTATCCGGAAAAGAAGTTACTATTCTGGCATCTCTCCCGGAACCGGTGGAAGTATATACTGCAACAGGAGCGTTGGCACTGAAAACAACAGGTACTCAATTCACACTTGAAAGTGGTTTTTATATTATAAAAGCCGGAACAGAATTGAAAAAAGTGATTATTAAATAATCATACGCTATTAAATGAAAGGGGGCATAAAGTAAACAGCCCGTATGAAAAGAATACATTCTTAGAACGGGTTTATATGGGAATGTTTCATTTGTATGCCGCCTTTCGTTTCCATTTCTTTATAACAAGTTAAGCTCATTCATATAATACAGCCCCTTTTATGACCGGAAAAGAAATCCAGGGAACAAACAGAGAGGTTTAATTACCTGGATTTAGCCGGTAAAATGGAAATAGAAATGGTGTAATAAACAGAATCATTAATCCTTATAAGCAACATATAAAAAAGATGTACATGTTAAAAAATAGTTTTCTGCTATTCCTGCTTAGCCTTTCTGTGAGTGTTTCCGGTAAAGTACTTTTTCAACAGGAAGAAGAGTATAAATATGTGGATTTTAACCATGGTCAGAAAGATAATGAGAATGAAGAATGGATTCAGTCCATCCGGATCATAGAACCGGCGTGCCGTTCAGAAGTCAAAGGAAAAATTACCATCACTTTTCAGGCGCCGGGCATGGATTTGGCGAAAGCACTCTGCTGGAGCCAGCCAACGAAAGACAATCCGTCGGAATGGGGGCATGATGTAAATCTTACCCCTGATGGCCTTACCCTTGAGAAAGATGGAACCGGTTCTTTTACAATGGATGCCGATAAGTTTCCGGCCGGACCGATGAATGTCCGTATTTATGCACAAAACAAAGACGGATTTAAAGATTTCTTTGAACTTCAGTTATATAACAAAGGGGGAGTTAAATGGAATCAGGGTATTCCCAAACAGGATCCTCCGGGTGCAAGAGGCCTGAAACTCGTTTTTTATGATGATTTTGACGGACCATTATCCATCTCCAATGATGGAAGAAATGCACGTTATAATGCCCATAAACCCCGTTTCGGGGATTTCAGCGGATGGCCATTTTCTGATGTGGATGGACCTGATAATCCATTTGAACAGGTTGATACCTATCTGAAGATAAAAGCCCGCAAACGTCCTGGTACAAATGGAAGTACCGGATTACTTGCCTCCGTGAATATGGATGGAGAAGGATTCTGGGCGAAACCTCCCTGTTACCTTGAATGCCGCTTTACAGGACAATCTGCTCCGGGTACATGGCCTGCTTTCTGGACTATTACACAACTGGACAGGGATGTTCCGGGAGATGAGTTGGATATTGTGGAAGCTTATGGGGGAGTAGGAAAGGGAAATCCCAATCATGTCGGTTATTCGCTGGTCAGTCATTTCTGGGGGCAAAAGAATCCGGACGGAAGCAAAAAGAAAGAATATGACAGGGTGGTGCCAATCATGGAATTGGGAGGAAAATCGTACTGGTCTACCACTTTTCATACCTACGCGGTTTATATAGGATTGGATGAAACGATCTATTACTTTGACGATATTGAAGTATTGCGGCATCCTACAAATGAAGAATCAAAGAACCCGCATGTGTTTCTCATAAATTATGCAATCGGAGGAATTAGCGGATGGCCTGTCGACCTTGAAAGATACGGCAATGGTTCGGATATGTATGTCGACTATGTACGGGTATATGCGAAAGAGAATATCAATTATTCCATACCGCCAAAGTAAATCAAGGCCTGTATAAAGTTTACTGGTGCACCCACTCTCCCCTCGAAGAAGATACTATGTAAATAATCAAATTTGTTTTG
>JAJQEC010000104.1 GCA_021201815.1 Candidatus Azobacteroides sp.
ATGCAAACGTACGAGGGGAGTACCTTTCCCTACGGGAAAGGGGTGGGGTTTGGTAAAAAGCAGCAAGGCAACCCTTCTGTTTTATTACCTTGTGTCCAACCCTACCCCTGTTTGTTCCAAACAGGTACTTCCCTTCTTTGAAGGGAAGAGTGGTGGGGTTTGGTAAAAAGCAGCAAGGCAACCCTTCTGCTTTATTACCTTGTGTCCAACCCTACCCCCTTTTGTTCCAAAAGGGTACTTCCCTTCAAAGAAGGGAAGATTGGGATAACCCCACGGCAAATAACATTCAGATGTTCTTATTTATCTTTTATGCAATCGATTAACTCGAAAGTGTATATCCATATTGTCGTATCCTTTTCTTTTCTTTTTATCTTGTTTTTGTGACATTTTTCCGGAGGCAGTCCTTTAAGAATACAATCATGACAGCATGTTTCGTGCAGACTTCCGAATTTTATGTCGGTGATCCGGATAAAATACCGGGCTGCGGATGCTGGCATAAAGAGTTTATTTTTCCAGTTTCCCTGCCGGATTTCCCTGGTTTCGTACTGATAAAAGATTTTATTATTTTCTATTCGATAAGGTTCTTTCAGATAAAGAATTTCATCTTTTTTATATTTGGGGATGTTGTTAACAGCGACTTCCCAGAAGGTTACTTTTTCCCCTTTGGTTACTAAAGAGAATTGAATTTCCGTAAATATTTTCCCTTTCATATTTTTCCGGGTCCTATGTAGTTATTTCTTTTTTCGGCTTTAACTTTATACGGAATTCTTTTTTAGTACTTTCCGGTCAATATTTCTTTATGATCTCTGCATTCCTGAAATAATGAAAAAGAATTTCCTTATATGTATATCCTTTTTCTCCCATTACAGCAGCTCCTATCTGGCACAATCCTACTCCATGTCCCCAACCGGCTCCTGTAAAGGTAAATGATTGAGGAATTCCTTTCCGAATGTCTTTTTTATCTATTACAAAAGCAGAACTATATAAATGGGATTCGGAAAGAATCCGGCGGATCTCCAGTTCTTTACCGATTGTCCTTGTTCGTTTGGTACCTGAAATTTTTAGTTTTACAAGACGTCCCGATTTTCCCCTTTCTACCGGAATAAGGTCAATAATTTCACCAAAATCGAAGCCAGAACGTTTTGCAATAAGATCCGATAATTCCTGTTGGGTATACGTAACCTGCCATCGGTAAAAGTCAGTTGTTTCCCGGTCAAAGTCATTTAATACCTGGGAAAGGACCTTTTTATCTGTTGTATTGCAACATGTATCGGGAGAGGAACGGATCCATTTCCCGGCTTCATCTTCTATCGTAAGATCAGGCTGTTTTATCTGCTGATCTTCCGGAATATCCGGCAATGATGAAAGATAAGGATGCATTACCGGTTCCCATACGTACTGAAACTCCTCGGTGATACCTCCGCAGCATTTTGAAAACCGGGTATCACAGATTTTGTTGTTATATGTCAGGATTTCCCCGTAGGTTTCTTCCACCGATTGGTTAGCCAGCGGAGATACGATCCGGGAAAGTCCCTGATAGCGTTGGCAATGATCATCTGCACAAACATCAAACAACTGATGGTCTTCCCGGTCATACCAGCGGATATACTCATCCTGGTTCTGAATAACAGTATTGTATGAAGGTTGGATATGTAGCTGTTTATTTTTTTCTATTTGTGCCATTAACCAGCTACGGGAGATAACTGCATGTGCTTTCAGGAATTCCAGCGACGCGGTGGCACTCATTTCGGAAGAAATTACACTTTTCAGGTACTCTTCCACAGGCAGAATGTTGATGGCCACGACTTTCCCTTCTGCAGGGAGCACTTGTAATTTCCCTGAAAACCACTGGTCGTCTTTTCTTTCCCAGTGAAAAGAAATCCCGATTATTACATCTTTCAAGCAGAAAGTTGCTTCTTCATTAACTGGCTCGAATAGTAATTCATTGTATAACTCTCCGTTAAAATGAATCTTACCATCCTTATATTCTATTGAAAACTCCTTAAAAGACTTCAACCGGTTATTTCCGAATCTGTATTCTCCATTTATGTAAAACCGGATGCAATTACCGGATACTATTCCTACACGTACTGATTCCTGTTTCATGAAAAGCTTTTGATATTATCATGCAAATATAAAAAAAGCGTTGCCATTTTTTACTGGCAACGCTTTTTTATAAGGTATTTTATATGGTCCGGTTCTTATTTTACAACTTTGATTGTATCTACAGAACCATCTTCATAAGTTACTTTCTTTACATAAATACCGGCAGCAGCTTCAGAAACCTGTACCCCGGTTAATGTATAGTATTCTTCGGAAACGATTACTTTATCAACTTCTACTTCATTCGCAATGGAAGTGCATTGGTTATCAGTTATTATGATGGAAGAAATAGTTGTTCCTCCGGCACTTCCTGTAGATAGCCCCTGAATAGATACTTTTACAGGTGTACATGTATTCACATCATATGTCAGGGTCTGACAATTATTACTGCTTACTGCTCCGGAAGAGGCTTTTTCTTCTCCATCTACAAACAATTTGAAATTACGTCCGCCGGTAGCAGATACAATTGCCGTGAAAGTTCCGCATTTAGGAAGGTAGAAATCAACAATCCCGTCGTTGCCGGTTCTCAGTACATTCGTCTTACCACATGCATCACTAGCATACTCCTGTTGGTAATTTACACCACCACCAGATATCCAGCAGGGTAATACAAAGGTATCGTCAAATACATCGTCACTGTTGAAAGGCAATGTGGCAGCAGGGCAGCTATCTACATTAAACGTGAAAGATGTACCCGCATAAGCATTCCCAGCAAGGT
The DNA here is from genome assembly GCA_021201815.1 of Candidatus Azobacteroides sp. Classification (GTDB taxonomy): domain Bacteria; phylum Bacteroidota; class Bacteroidia; order Bacteroidales; family WRGA01; genus WRGA01. The sequence continues at coordinate 2,822 of JAJQEC010000104.1, forward strand.
CTGTAATGGCGCTGTTAGAAATCTCAATGGTATAGCTTTGATTTACCTGCACATCTACCTCAAATGTTAATGTAGAGCCGGAAACAACCGGATTTGTTGCGGGTGTTCCGTTTACAGTAATGCCAGTGGCATCAGCAATAACAATGTTTTCACTGAAGTTCATAGTAATGGTTTGTGTTCCGGAAGTACCGGTGATGCTTACAGTTGAACCTTCAGCCGGGCTGTAAGAAGCTAAAGTAGGATCTTCGGTATCTAATTCAAATTCAGCCTGTAAGCTGGTTTCATCTCCGTTTACTGTGAAAGAACGGGGATTATCGGTATTTCCGTCACTCCACTGTGTGAAATAACATTCATTGGAATTGACAGCTGTCAGGGTAAGAACGTCTCCATCATAGTAAAGACCGTCATTTTCCGTTGATGTAACAGAAACAGAACCACTAGTGCAACCGGTAGCTGTTATATCGATAGTACGTGCAGTCAGTGCAACAAAATTAGCAATGACAGTTTTATCTCCATTCATTGTTACTTCATCATTTGTCACATCTCCGGTCCAGTCCAGAAAAGCATATCCTCTGTTTGCCATAGGTGTTAATGCAACCACAGTTCCTTCCGGGAAATTCGGTCCTGCAGGAGATGTGGTAACAGACCCGGCCTCAGCAGGATTCGCCGAAGTGGTCAGGGTATAGGTTGTTCCGGTGAATGCTGACGTCACATCGAAACCGGAAATATTCGCATTTCCGCTAAATGTGAATTTTATAAACTTCCCTGCCGGAATATCCATATCGCTTGCGGTTGTTTCTCCGCAAGTGCTGCCTGTAATGCCATTAGTGATCGTAGCTGTAACCGGAGTATAGGCTCCATCTCTGCTATCAGCGATGGCAATCTGGTTAAGTGTTCTTGCACTTCCGCCACTACTGCTGGCAAAAACAGTGACTTCGGACATGCTTGTACTGTTTAATTCAAGAATTATTTCAGATAGCTGAAAACGGTGAGTGGCTCCATCAGCACAAACGCTACTGGTGTTACCATTAGGTAAATTACCGCTTACGGACCAGACTCTGTCTCCGGAAGAAAAAGTATAACTCTCCTGTAAGTTGGTAGGAGAAACCACTCTTAGCTCTGTAACCTGACCATATATACTGCTTGCCAGCAAATAAAAAAGGCCAAGAGTAACAAATCTTGTAATTGTTTTCTTCATGATTAATTTGTTTTTATTAAGTATTATGAAAATAGTTGCTTGTTAAATGAAAATTTCATCCATCAAAAGTATTTCCTTTTTTCTTCTTCTATGTGGACTTTTCGTTAAATAGCGTGGATTATTTGACAATATAAGGTGGATATTTAGTTGTATATTTATAAAGTGTTGTTTATTAGGAACTAAAAAGATTCCTTCTAAGAACGATAATCAAGAATGATTAATTTATCCTGAAAGTAAATGAAATCTTTTTTTCCATACAAAATGTATTGAATGATTCTTCTACTACCTTGAAGGAAAAGGTAGAGAATATTGTATCTGTATATATTGATATTTTGCTGGATAATCCGAATCTTCCGGTATTTATTTTAGGAGAGATACAGGCGAATCCGGAGAATATAACTGAAAAGATCGGTTTGTCGGAGGAGTTTATTTTAAAATCCGTTTTATATAAACAATTAAAAGAACATATTCGTGAAAAGGGGTTGGAAAATATGAATCCGTTACATATTCCTCTGAATATTCTGGCATTGACAATTTTCCCTTTTGTGGCTAAACCGATTCTGACAAGTGTGTCAGGAATGGATGAAGATCAATTCCGTGAGTTTTCCGAGGAGAGAAAGAAAATGATCCCGATATGGGTAAAAGATATGTTGAAGATTGAATAATAGAAAGAAAGTAAAATAAAAAAGTAAAGCGAGGTTATTAGACAAAACATCTTACTTAATGCCTGATAATTATTATTTTTTTACTGTTGCTTTCAGCATTAAATCAGATATTAACGTATGTCAGAAAGTTATAAAGTAGGATTGGATGTAGGTTCTACAACCATGAAGGTTGCTGTCGTAAATGATATGGGAAATATTATTTTCAGTGACTATTTGAGACATAACGCAGATGTCCCCGGAACATTAAAAACTGTTTTTAACCGCCTGAAAGAATTTTTGGGTGAATGCTACATTGAACTTATGGTAACGGGTTCCGCAGGTATGGGGTTATCAGAAAGGTATAAAATTCCTTTTCTTCAGGAAGTAGTGGCTGCTGCGGAAGTTATTTCGCAGAAATATCCGAATATTCATACACTAATAGATATTGGTGGAGAAGATGCAAAAATGATCTTTTTCAGCGACCGTAAAGCGCCAGACATGCGTATGAACGGAAGTTGTGCCGGAGGTACCGGTGCTTTTATCGATCAGATGGCTACTTTACTAGGAGTAGAAGTCAGGGAATTAAATGCGCTGGCAGAGAAATCTATGAATATTTATCCGATTGCTTCGCGTTGCGGGGTGTTCTCTAAAACAGATATTCAGAACCTGCTTGCAAGAAATGTAGCAAAAGAAGATATTGCGGCTTCTGTTTTTCACGCGGTTTGCCTTCAGACTATTACTTCTCTGGCACGTGGACATGATATTGAACCGAATGTCTTTTTCTGCGGAGGACCCTTTGCTTACATTCCTTCATTAGGAAAAGCGTATGTTAAATTACTGAACCTAAAAGAAGATGAATATATCATCTCTGAAAATGCGGGAGTAATTCCTGCGTGGGGATGTGCTCTTTACAAACGAGAAAAAAGACTGGCTGTTTCACTTTCGGAATTTATCCGTAATCTGGATAAGAAGGAACAGGTTTTTATGCGAGCTACAGATCGTCTGAAACCTTTGTTCTGTGATGAAAAAGATTTTAAACTCTGGAAAAAGAGTAAAGAACAGCATTTTCTGAATGCTATTTCACTTTCGGAAGCGGAAAGTGAAGAATGTTATGTCGGAATAGATAGTGGTTCTACTACTACTAAAATTGTGGCTATCGATAACAAAGAACGGGTATTGTTCCGGCATTATGCCAAAAATCAGGGGAATCCCCTGCAGGCTGTGAGTAATGGAATGGATGTATTCCGAAAAGAAGCAGGAAAGGCTGGGCGTAATTTTATCATTGCCGGAAGTGGTGTAACAGGGTACGGAGAAGACCTTATTAAAGCAGGCTTTGGGATTGAACATGGATTGGTGGAAACAATCGCTCATTATTCTGCGGCTCAGAAATATAATCCGAATGTGTCTTTTATTCTGGACATCGGCGGACAGGATATGAAGGCTATTTTTGTAGAGAACGGTACTATCAACCGTCTGGAAATAAATGAAGCCTGTTCTTCCGGTTGTGGTTCTTTTATTGAAGGATTTGCAGAATCTTTGGGTTATACTGCTGCGGAATTTTCGTTATTGGCATGTCTTGGTCAGTTTCCTTGTGATCTGGGCTCCCGTTGCACGGTATTTATGAATTCAAAAGTAAAGCAATTTCTAAGGGAAGGGGCACAGGTTGAAGATATATCTGCCGGCCTTGCTTATTCGGTGATAAAAAACTGTTTATATAAAGTCCTGAAATTGACGAATACGGATATCCTGGGAGACAATATTGTTGTACAGGGTGGAACGATGCGGAATCTGGCAGTTGTACGTGCATTGGAACTGGAGACCGGAAAAAGTGTCCGTTTTAGTGATATGCCCGAACTAATGGGAGCTTATGGGGCAGCTTTATATGCTCTGAGGCAACATGTGAAAAATCCTGTGCGGGAAAATGAAATGGTAGTTACCATATAATATAAAAGGTAAAAAAGTAGGATTTACTCTTTATCTTATATTTTCTGCTTTTTACTTTATCTTTCTACTTTTAATCCGATTATTTTTATGCTTAAAAATATTTCTTTGCAGCACTTTACTAAAATAAAGCCGTATGATACGGAACAATTGCTGTGTGAAGGATGTGAAAATAAATGTGTGGTTCACCGTTTCACTTTTGATAACGGAAATAATTATTTTTCCGGAAATAAATGTGAAAAGATTTATACTAATAAAGGAACACAGGCAGGAAAAGGGAAAAATATTTATACCTATAAGTATAAGAACGTTTTCAGACGTTCGGAAAAAAATGAAAAAGCAACGGTTACAATAGGCATTCCCCGGATACTGAATATGTTTGAGAATTTTCCCTTTTGGGAGAAGTTGTTTACAGCTTGTGGCTTTAATGTTTCCCTATCCCGCCGTTCTACCATGAAGATGTATGAACGCGGATTATCAACGGTAATGTCGGATAATATCTGTTTCCCGGCGAAACTGGCTCATGGGCATATCTTTGATCTGATTGATAAGAAAGTAGACCGGATCTTTTTCCCTTTTGTGGTTCATGAAAGAAAGGAAGATCAAAAAGCATCTAATAGTTTTAACTGTCCGGTCGTTTCCGGATATGCCGAAGTAATAAGGAGCTCGATCGATCCTGAGAGCCGTTTTAATATTCCTCTTGATTCTCCAACCGTTACTTTCAAGGATGAAATATTATTGAAAAAGGGTTGTTGGGAATATTTCCGCTCCCTTCGGGAAACAAAGAAAGTAGATAAGAAAACTTTTGAGCATGCTTTCTCGCTGGCATTGCAGCACCAGAATGCTTATTATGAAGATTTGGTAGGAGAGAACGAGCGAATATTAAAGGAAGCAAAGGAAGCCGGACGTATGGTTATCTTTCTTGCAGGAAGGCCTTACCATGCGGACCCTCTTATTCAGCATAAAATATCAGATATGATTGCTGACTTTGATGTGGATATAATTTCGGAAGATTTACTTCGTGTTGATAAGACGAATGACTTTGAAGATATACAAAGTGTTCTTCAATGGGCCTATCCGACAAGAATCCTGAAAGCTGCCCGCTGGGTTGCAAATTCTTCTGATAATATCCATTTCGTGCAGTTGACTTCTTTCGGATGCGGACCTGATGCATTTATTCTTGATGAGATAAGTGATATTCTGAGACGTAAAGGAAAGAATCTGACTATTCTTAAAATTGATGATGTAAATAATATCGGTTCTTTACGGCTTCGGATGCGTTCATTAATCGAGAGCCTGAAATTCAGTAATAAGTCTTCCCAGGAAAGAGCTGTAACAAAATCTATGCCTGTACAAACAACTCCTTTTACGGAAAGTGACAGGCTTAAACGAACTATCCTGATTCCGTTTTTTGCTGATTTCTATTCTCCTTTCCTACCGACTGTATTCGAAATGATGGGATATAAAATGGTGAATTTACCACCTAGTGACCAGGAGACGGCAAGATTCGGGTTAAAATATTCAAATAATGAAATTTGTTACCCGGCTACTCTTGTAGTCGGAGATATGATAAAAGCGCTGGAAAGCGGAAAGTATAAACGGGAAGAAGTTGCGTTGGGTATTTCCCAGACAGGAGGTCAGTGCCGTGCAACGAATTATATTACGTTAATCAAAAAAGCTCTGATTAACGCAGGATATGGAGATATCCCTGTTATTTCAGTGGCAGCCGGGGACGGATTGATTAATGAGCAACCTGGCTTTCATCCGGATTATAAAAAGGTACTTCGTGTGGGATTGTATTGTCTTTATTACGCAGATGCTCTTTCTACTATGTATATGCAACTGCACCCAGGGAAAAAGTAAAAGGAAAAGCAATGCTTCTTAAGGATAAATACCTGACAGATATACAGCCCTTAGTAAGGCAAAAGGATATTAAAGGGATGCTTCGATTAATGGAAGAAGCAGCCAAAGAATTCAATGAACTGGCTGATGACAGGCAGGTGCCGCAAATTGGCATTGTCGGTGAAATCTTTGTAAAATATAATTCTTTTGCCCATAAGAGTGTCGTAGACTGGCTGGTAGAGCAGGGGGTAGAACCGGTTATTCCCGGATTATCGGATTTCTTTGTACAAACATTTGTAAATACGCCTGTGGGTGTAAAGAATAATTTCCGTCCGGCTTCTTTTTCTAATCATTTCCTGAGACTGGCAGAGATATATGTAAACCGTTGTGCCAGAAAAATAGCAAAAGCTGCATCTGGCTTCCGTTATTTCCGTCCTTTTACGGATATTCATCATGATGCAAAAATGGCGGAACGCATTGTCAGTCTTTCTGCTCAGTTCGGAGAGGGCTGGCTGATTCCGGCGGAGTTTGCACATTTTGCGGAAAAAGGGATTTATAATGCGGTAAGCCTTCAGCCTTTCGGTTGTATTGCAAACCATATTATTGCTAAAGGTATTGAAAAAAGGATCAAAAAGTTTTACCCGGATATGAATCTGTTATTTCTTGATTTTGATAGTGGGGTAAGTGAAGTAAATGTATTGAACCGTTTATTCTTCATGATCAGAAATGCTTCTGAACAACCGGCAGAATCCATAGGTACAACTTAAAAGACAAAAGTAAAAGGTAAACCTTATTTTTTTACTTTTTACCTTTTACTTTTTATTTACATTACTTGTTCTACAATTCCCAGATTCACATACCATATAAAGGCATGCACTTGAGAATAATTCATTTTTTGAATGAGTTTTCCGTAATCTTTTAATTGTTTGGTATATGCTCTTTGTTCTTTTTCCCCGAATTTATAATCCACGATAATGGCTTCGTCATCAGTTATCATGACACGGTCCGGTCGTCTGAACTTCCGGTCATGTTGTAAAATAGATGCTTCATTTAAAACTTTGTAATTGCCGGAAAACCAATGAGCGGTTTCTGGCAGGGAAGTTACTTCTTTTAGTTTTAGCTCGATTTGCCCGGCTTCTTTTCCTGAAATATTTCCCAGTAATACCTGTTCCCGGATGGCTTTGGAAATGTCTTTTTTTGTTCTTACCTTACTCAGGATTTCGTGCATTAATTTCCCTTGTATACGTTCTGTCCGGTCACGGAAGAAACCTTTGCTGTATAGTCTGAGGTGCAGGCGCTCTTTTACCGCAACAGAAGAGAACCGTTCCATTTTTTCCTGATAAACCGATGAACCTTTTTCTTTTAAAGATTGCCAGCAGGTACCATATTCATAAAGAAGATTTTCTTCGTCCCATGCTGCACATAACGAAATACATGGCATGTTTTCTTCTTTTATTTCCGGATAATTATCATAATCTTTAATGCAACAATATAATAAATCTGCTATGGTAGAAATTCCCTGTTTCTGGGTTTTAGAATTTTTCGGAGCAAAGAGAATTAAAGATTCTTTTGCTCTTGTAAAAGCAACATACGCTAAATTCAGATTATCAATATAAGCATGCATTTTTTCATTCAGGTAATCTTCCTGAAAAATCGTTTGCTGCAATTTTTTAGAATACCGAACCGGAATAAGGGGCATTTCGGCAAATGGTTTTACTTCTGTATGCAACCAGAGAATATTGGAAAGACCTGGCTTATGATCTATTTCCCAGTCACAGAACGGCATTACTACAGCTTTAAAACCTAAGCCTTTAGATTTATGGACTGTTAGGATACGAATTGCATCCTGAGAATCGGGCATAGAAATAGTCTTTTTGGATCCTGTTTCATCCCACCAGGATAAAAAAGAAGAAATATCGGAAATATGGCGTTTGGAAAAGTCAAGCACGAGATCCTGAAAAGCCTGAATGAAGACAGCTTCCCCGTTTTCATCTTTTTCATTGGATAAAAACAGAGAAATCAGGCTTTCCGTAATTTCATATAAAGATAACTGTTTTATTGTTTCCAGTTCCTGATTTATTTCCTCTGGAAAATGTAATGTAAGATCCGGATTTTCATTTTGTTTATTTACATAAAAGTAAGTGGTAAATATCTCTTCCGGACTTTTATTTTGTTGTGTTGCTCCATATTCATAAGCTGCTAATGCCTGATTTATTGCTTCTTCCGGATTTGTCAGGTAACGCAGCATGCTGATAAGCAGTTTTACACTTCGGGATTTATTAATAAACAGAGCTTCATCGGAAATAACATCATAACGGTAAGGGGATTCCGGATGTGCATTGGAATATTGTAATAAAGTATGGGCTACAAGAGATCCTTCATTTTTCGTTCTTACAAGAATGGCTATATCCTTTAACCGGAATCCCTGATTCTGTAATTCTGTGATTACTTCCGGCAGTTTTTCCAATACATCTGCTTTCCAGTCGTCAGAAACATTACTGTCAATGAATTTAATCCTGACATTTCCGGATTTTTCTTTCATGTGGGCAGGTACATGCTGAAAAAGCTTTCCATATACTTTTCGGATTTTTTCTTTGTATGCATCCGGGCTTAAATCATTCAGGTCGGCATTAAATTTTTCCTGAAGAATATGAGCAGCAATGGTAAAAAATGAATTATTAAACTCAATGACATTGTTGCAACTTCTGTAATTTGTATCCAGTATTTCTTCCTGAATTCCTTCTATTCGGAAATCTTGCTTGATCTGAGATTCAAGAAGTTGCCAGTTGGAATTCCGCCATCGGTAAATACTTTGTTTTACATCACCGACTATCAGGTTGAAATTGCCGGATGCCAGACTTTCCTTCATCAATGGGTAGAAATTTCTCCATTGCATTCCGGAAGTATCCTGAAATTCGTCAATCATGTAATGCTGAATGCGTCCTCCTATTTTCTCATAAATAAAAGGTGGGTCACTTTCTCTAATGACAAGATTCAGTAACTGGGTCGTATCGGAAAGCAGCATGATATTATTTTCGGATGTATATTGTCGGATTTGCTTGTCAATATCTCCCAGGATTCCTAATGTATAAAAGTACCGGTTGATTTCGGCCGTAGTCTGATAATTTATATAATCCGTATGAAACAGATGGATGACTTTTTTTATATGTTCATTCAGTCCATTATGATAAACTTCTTCTATGTTCGCTTTTTTTTCTGCTGATGTTTTACCAGTGTACCAGTTGTCTATTTCATCCGGCAAATTGCAGAAGGTTGCAGTGGGTTCTTTAATTTCTCCACCCGCCCATTTTTCGAAAAGAGTAAAAGGACTACGGGCTCCCATTTTAAAATCGGATGTTTGAAGTCCATGAGAAAGAATAAGATTCAATGCCTTTTCTCCGGCTTCTTTTAATTTCGCTTCAAAATCATAACGAATTAAAGAGAGCTTTTTCAGGTAAAGCGCTAATAGATCTTTATTTCCAATGTGTTCCTGAATGGCATCGCTGAATGCTTTGAAGTTTTCTTTGAAAATCTCCTGTCCCAGGCTTTTTATATCTTTCCTGATATTCCAGCTTTTTCCTGCTTCTACTTTATCTTCCGAATAACTAAGAAGCCACCGGAGAAGTTGTTTATTATCGGAAGTATCCAGATCGGAAAGCATCATGTCTACCGCTTCTGTCAGGACTTTTTCTGTATCCAGTTCAATATTATAACCACCCTGTAAGCCGATTTCCCGGGTAAAAGCCCGCATTGTTTGCTGAAAGAAACGGTCAATAGTACTTATTTGAAAAGAAGAATAATCATGTAAAAGGGTGACAAGTATCTTTTTAGCTTTCTGGCAAATTTCTGCTTCTTTACAATCTGCTTCTTTTATCAGGAGATCCGTATAAGCAGACTTTTTCTCACTATTCGACAGGACATACAGCTCTTCGATGATTCGCTTCTTCATTTCATCCGTAGCTTTATTCGTAAAAGTAACAGCCAGAATCGAACGATAGGAAGACGGATCCTTGAAAAGGAGTTTCAGGTATTCACCTGTCAGTTTGAATGTTTTTCCGGAACCGGCAGAAGCACGGTACACTGTTAACATAGAATAGTGATTTTTTAATTGTCAGCTACAAAAATAGAAGAAATATTTCAATCAAAATATTAAAAAAGGAGATAGAATAAAATAATTCCATCTCCTTTGTCCTTTATTTCTGAAAATAAGACTACTTTTTAATGATTTTTTTAGTAACCTTTCCTTCTGATGTGAAAATAGAAAGAAGATAAGTTCCTGCTTTTAAGTTACTCACAGGAATACTTATTTTATCTTCCCTATTAACTTTTATATCTTTTACTACTCGTCCTGTCAGATCATATATTTTTATTGACTGAATGTAAAATTCTTCATTTGAAATATAAATCCGGTCTGATACAGGGTTCGGATATACAGAGAATGAATCTGCAAAGGTTACTTGGTTAATATGGGTGGGATCACCTACTTGTACTACTATTTCGTTTTGGGTTTCCATATCATAACCCGGTACAATAAATTGTTCTCCGAAACCGGGTTTAGCTTTTAAGGTAAGAACATATTCTCCCGGGTCCACTGTCAATATCGCATTAAAAATAAACGAAAGTGTATCCTTTTCTCCCATAAAAACTTTTATTGTTTCTATTTCTTGTACCAGAGTGTTACTTTCATCATACAATCCGAGTTCCAGATCTCCTGCGAAAGTTGCATTTTCATTAAGAACAGAAAGATGAAAATTCGCTTCTTCTCCCTGAATTAGCCGACTGGTTAAGAAACCACCGGTATAACCGAATTTACCCGGATTATGTAAATACAGTTCACTATTATCTGTTATTGATTCATTCAATACTTCAAGATCCAATCTGGACGTATATACTTCTTCCCCGTTCTCGTTAAGTTCATATTGTCCGTTAATAATCATCCAGTCTTTTCCTAATGGCCTGACAGCTGCTTTAACATAATAATTACCGGCTGAAATTCCGTCGCTTACTATGCAGGGTATTTCAAATGCATTTTCAAATGAACTCCAATCCGGAAAGAGGAAATCCATATAATAAGTTTTTGTTGTTTTATTATAAAAATTTTGGGTTCCTATTATTTCTAAAATAATATCATTTTCATCCACTAGAGCAATTCCCAAAGAACCGTAAAAATCATTAGTTCCTGCATTCTGAAATTGCGCTGTTACATTAAATTTTTCTCCGATTTTCACAGCTTCCATGTTTTCATCGGTAAAGAAAAGAGAAGTACCGGCTTTTAATTTCATTTCATAATTTTCCTCATTCCCTTCATTCGGAAAAATATTAATAATTATCATCTGTCCTCTATTGTAAGAATCTCCATTGAGGTTTAGTGCCGTAGTAAGAAAGTATCCGTCCAGGGTACCGCCCCAGCCCCAATTGAAATGGAACAATCCCGCATCATCATATCCATCGCAAATAAAAGCATGTCCTACAGCTACAGTCGGACGTAAACCGGAATAAAATACGGGTCTGTGATTAGCTATTTCGTGTTTCAACATCTCTTCCCATTCAGTATCCGAATAAAAAATCCGTTGTTTGGCAGTGAGACTGGCATCATAATCAAAATATTTGATCCATGATCTTGCCGGAGAGGACATTGTGGCAGCACTTGCATCAGAAAGGAAATCTGTCGTTACACTTGCTGCAGTATGACGCATGAGAGTAGCTACGGCCTGTATTTCTATCTCTCTGGAAGTTTCGGAATATGTATTGGTCATATTGCTCCAGTCATAGTCATTTTCCTGTGAAAAGTCAATAGCAGCTATCGGAATCTTTTCGGTTGCTGTAATATAGGAAGGAATAATACCTGTCCCTTTGTCCGGGTACTTATAATAATTCATTATTTGTGACATTGTAGTTGCAATACAACCGGTCAGATAATTGTTCGGACAAAGTCTGTTATAGGGATCGTTCTGGTTCCATTGAGTAAGTATTAAAGGCTGAACAGCATGGGTAGATTTTAATATCGGAATATTTCCTGTATAATAATTATTCCATTCCTGAACATTTTCGTTAGAAGAAGATTTCTGGTTATTTATCGCTTCCTCGATTTCCTCTTGTAAACATCCCATCCAGTAATTGAAAGCCGGAGGAACATTATTTTCATCATATTTTCCTGTGTTGGAATAACCCAGAATCGGCTTAGCGGCATCATCTCCTGAGACAATTACATATCCGTTATCTCTTTCTACATTAAATATATAATAGGAGACAGTACTATTTGTACTTTTCAGGAGAGTTTTATTAGTGGCCATAAATGCCAGGGTCAGTTCTTTTTGTTCAGCATTTCTCAACAAACTTTTAGAAGTTAAAAAATTTGTTGCTACTGTTTTTGCTTTTTCGACATCTACTGGTTTTGTCCATGCGGAAAGAAAACAGCAAAAGGATACAAAAAAAGATAAAAGTCTTAATTTATTCATATTGTTAATTGATAATTATAACACAATTTATACACAGAGGAAGATCAAGGCTCAAAATTAATATAAAAATTTTTACAGTTAGGAGAAATATTTAGGAAAAGTGAAAAATGAAAAGCAAATTCTTTAAGGGGGAAAGGGTGTTCAGCACTTTAAATAAACAAACCCGGGGAATGTGCAGTGGTAAGGACAGCTCTTCCCCGGGTTTTGCCCGTTATTAAAGGTAAGGTTTAATGACAGGCTATTTTCCTTGTGATGG
>JAJQEC010000061.1 GCA_021201815.1 Candidatus Azobacteroides sp.
CACAGGGAAGTGCTGGAAGAAGATGTAGAACTGAAAAGAATGATTTATAAAAGTCATTTGCAGAATCTGGTTTTTAAAAATGTACATATTACCGGTGCCAACAGTGCACAGCAGGAATATATTGAGAATGCTATTCACCGGAGCGGGCAGAAATTTACATTAGAAGAATTTAAAACCTCTTATTTTAAATTACTGGCAGATTCAAAAATTTCGGAAATTATTCCTCATGCAGTATATAATCCGGAAGAGAAGTGTTTTGACCTGAACCTGGAAGTAATTATGGATGAAAATGTAATTATCTCATTCGGTGGAAATATTTCTTCTTCCAATAGTAATCAGGCTTTTCTGGGAATTGGCTATCAGAGCCTGAGTAAATATGCTATTAATTATGACCTGCAGGGAAACTTCGGGGATGCAAATAATAGTGTAATGTTATCCGGAAGGGTCGAGCTTCCTACCAGAAGTATTCCCATGTATTTACGTTTAATGGGGGTCTTCATGAACCAGAAATACTATAACAGTGACAACCTTTTTTACACGGAAGACGTATTGGCATTTATACGTCAAAAAGATATATATGTAAAAATGAGACTCGGTTTTCCGTTTCTCATGAGAGGAAAGGCGGAGATTTCTTTAGGATACGGAGAATTACGGGATTATTACTATCAATCCAATAATGTGTCCTTTGCAGAGACGGATTTTGATAAAAGTCGGTATAAATTAGGAGTAGGAACATTTCGTATCGAACACAATTCGTTGAATAATAAAATGTATGCGACAGAAGGATTGAGTTGGTATATGCTGGCCCAGCTTGTTGCAGGAACAGAATATTATAAATCGGCTCCTGTCAAGCTTGAGGGAGGTGTCACTGAAATTACGCATGAAAAAAAGGATCATTCCTGGATGCAGATAAAAGGGGTGGTAAGGAATTATAACACCCTGTCTTCCGAATTTAATTTAGGCTATCATCTGGAAAGTGTAATCGCAGGAAAGAATTTTTTTAATAATTATACCTCTACCGTTCTTCAGGCTTCAGCCTTCCAGCCTACTCCTCATTCGAAAACCTCTTTCAATGAGAAGTTACGGGCGAATCAGTATTTTGCAGGCGGACTTATCCCTATATGGAAGATCAACCGGCTTTTTCATCTGAGAGGAGAATTTTATGCATTTCTTCCGTTTAATGAGATTATCCGTACCGAAGATAATAAAGCTTCTCAGGGGAAGTTTCTCCGGGATTTCCAATATCTGGGAGAGGCTTCCTTAGTATGCCAGTTGCCTTTTATGTCTATCGCAGTGTTTGCAAATAAATATAGTTATCCGGATAATAACTGGAACTTCGGGTTGAATATCGGTTATCTTATTTTCAATTCCAGGTTAATAGAGCAATAAATAACCTGGCTTACTTTTTCCTGAAAGCAACTGCTGTCCAATTATTTTTTTCCATGTGATTTTTGAAAACCAATCCCAGGCTTTCGGCCTTTTCTCGTATGACAGGAATGTCTGATACATAAAAACCACTCATGTAGAGAAAGCTTCCCGAATCCATGCATTTCACATAGGCATCCATATCTTCAAGAAGAATATTGCGGTTGATATTGGCAAATATATAATCAAAAGTACCTTTTGTCTGTAATAATCCGGCACCACCCAGTTCTACGGATATATTTTTTGTTTTATTTAAAGTTATATTTTCTTTTGCATTATTATATGCCCATTCATCGATGTCGATTGCTAGTACAGGGTCCGCCCCTTTCATGGCTGCAAGAATAGCCAGTACAGCAGTACCACATCCCATATCAAGAAAGGACTTTTTTTGGAGGTCAATTTCCAATAAAGAGGCGAGCATCAGGGATGTTGTTTCATGATGCCCTGTGCCAAATGCCATTTTAGGATCGATCAGAATGTCATATTCTGCTTCCGGAATATCCTGGTGGAAAGAGCTGTGAATGACACATTTGTTTTCTATAATAATTGGCTTGAAATAATGTTTTTCCCATTCTTCATTCCAGTTGGTCGGAGGAATATCCTTTATGGTATAATGAATTTCGTCTTTCACAGGAAGAGAACGGATAATTTCTTTTACTAAGGTTTCATCAAATTTTCCGGAAGGTATATATCCGCAAAATCCGCTTTCCTGTTCCGAAAAACTTTCAAAACCAATATCTCCAAGAAAAGCTGCTAGTAAGTCAAAAACAACTTCTTTGTTTTCAGATGTTAAAAAACAAACTTCTGTATAATGCATTATTTTTAAAAACGTTAAACTAGAGTAAATTAGCGGTAAAACTTAATATAAATATTATCTTTGTAATGTAGAAGGAGCAAAAATAATGTCTTTTTATTTTTAACATATCATTTGATTAAACTTTTTATTTTAATTGTCGTCTAACTATTAACTAATAGTCATGATTTTTACGTAAAAAGAAAAAGAAAGGGTTTGAACCATGAGAGAGTTTTTTAAAATATGTTTAACTGGATTCCTGCTTTCGGGCATGGTCTCCACAATGGTTTATTCTCAGGACTATGTGGACGGGATTTATTACCGTCCGGATAAAAAAGCATCCGAGGTTCCGAAAAAGAGCGTGGAAGAAGCTTCTGCTCCTCAAAAGGAAACTTATCAGGATGTGTATGTCATTTCTTCAGATCAGCCACTCTCAATAAGTGTGGACGAATATAACCGCATCTCAGCGGCTCCGTCACAGGATTTATCTTATGAACAGGATTCGCTGGATATTGATATCTGGGCAGATGAAGATGTATATGAATACACGACCAGAATAGATCGTTTTCATAACCCCGCCACCATTAACATTGACGCGGAGAATGTGAATGTATATGTTCCGGACAATGGAAGTAGCAACTGGAATATTTATATCAACGGAAATTCCTATTATGGCTGGAACAGGCCGTACAATAATTTCTATGTAAGCTGGGGTTATCCCTGGGGTTGGGGAGTTGGCTGGAATTACGGCTGGAGCTCCTGGTATTATCCATGGTATACTTCTTACTGGGGATGGGGATATCCGGGTTATTATGGATATTATCGTCCTCATTATCACTATTACGGGGGATATTATGGACATCATCACTACCACCGTCCTCCCTACTATTCTTATTCTAGAACAGGACAAAGAGGATATTCTTCTGCAGGCCGTTCCGGAATAAACAGGACCGGTTCTTCACAAGTGAGAAATAGTTCCGGTGCTCCATCTGTCAGCTCAGGTTCTGATAGAGTATCTTCCTCCAGAAGAAGTGCTGCCGGTACCAGTTCTGGTTCTAACGTATCCGGTACTACCCGGACACGCCGTTCCGGAGAATATACATACGACGCTTCAACCGGAAAAGTAGTATACAAAGGCCGGGAAAATAATTCGGAAGCTACCAACAGGACAGGTACTAACACCAGAACCCGTGTAGGTTCTACATCTACAGATAACAATAGCCAGAGTAGTTCTTCCGGTAATGTGAATACAGGTAGAACAAGAAGTTCAGGTACTACCAGCTCGGGAACCAATTCTTCTTCCGGAAGACAAAGCAATAGCAGTTACCGGACAGGTTCATCAAGCAACAGTTCAGGTAGTTCCGGTACTTCAACCAGAAGTTCTTCTTCTTACTCTACTCCTTCCAATTCTAAAAGTCGGAGTTCGAGTGGAAGTTATAATTCCGGATCATCAACCAGAAGCAGTTCCAGCGGAAGCTATAGCAGCGGTTCATCAAGCCGTAGCAGCAGCGGATCTGCAGGAAGAAGTAGCGGTAGCAGTGGTGGCGGACGCTCTTCCGGTGGTAGAAGATAATTTTTATATCCTTATTTAGTTGAATACATAACGAAAACAAAGAGTAAATTGATTTGTTGATATTAAAAAGGAAATACATCTTTTATATATGTAAGATATTTGAGATGCTATTTCCTTTTTTCAATACTATCAATCGTAAAAAATCATCAATATGAAGAAATACCTAACATTTTCAGCTATTGCCCTTTTAAGTGCCAGCCTTTCCGGTCAGATCATAGAAGAGATGGATGCGCTGAAATATTCCCGTAGCCAGATTATGGGAAGTGCACGTTATATGAGTATGGCTGGAGCTTTTACCTCATTGGGAGGGGAAGTCTCCAGTATTAATCAGAATCCGGCCGGCATTGCCGTATTTCCCAAAAGTGAAATTTCCGGTACGCTCAATTTACGATTTCTCAATACCAAAGTCAATCAGAACGGGAGTACCAACAGTGAAGATCTGACAAAGTTCTCTTTGGATAATATCGGATATGTGGGTGCTGTAAATCTTAAAAATAGCGGAAGCGGAATCATGAACTGGAATTTTGGTTTTGTTTATAACAGGACTTATTCCTTTGACAGGAATTATTATGGCCAGGGAAATACCAGTGGCTATAGTTCGTTACCTGATTATATCGCCCGGAAGACCTCCACTTTCCGTCCTCCTATTTATGAAGATGAGTTCGGATATGGTTCGGATATTCCCTGGTTATCCGTCTTGGGGTATGATGCTTCTCTAATATCTGCTATTGATGGCGGACCTTCTTATATAAATAATTTTAATGACCGTTTTACGGCTTCTTCTCTTAAAATGGTCGAAAGAGGACATGTCGATGAATATAATTTTGCCCTGGGATTTAATTATTCTCATTTATTATATGTCGGATTAAATGTGGGAATTACCGATATGGTGTATGACCAGAGCTCTTATTACAATGAAGTATTTACAGGGACAGAAGGTTCGGATGGTTATGAACTGATTAATCACAGGAGCCTGGACGGTTCCGGAGTGAACGTAAAAATAGGAGCGATTATACGACCTACGTATGCTTGGAGATTAGGAATTGCTTATCATTCTCCTACTTTCTATAATATGTCAACTTCTTATTACGGGGAAGTACGGAACTACAATCCGGATTATGCTAACTCCGGTACCATTGGCTATGAACCCGGAGAATATTATCCGAGAACGGATTTTGACCTGCGCACTCCCCAGAAGCTTTTAGTAGGAACTTCTTTTATCGGAGATTACGGATTGGTCAGCGTCGATTATGAATATTGTGATTACTCCTCTATAAAAATAAAAGAAGACGGATTTAATGTCACACCTCCTTTGGATGAAACCCTCAGAGGTACGCATACCATTAAAATAGGAGGGGAGTATTTTATTAACAACAGTTTTTCTTTAAGAGCCGGATATGCGCATATTACCAGCCCGGTAAAAAAAGAAGTACTGGACGGTGGGCTGGAAGTTTTTACAAGCGGAACTGTGCCTCATTATACGCTGGATAAAGGACAAAACTATTTTTCTCTTGGATTCGGATATCGATATAAAAGTGCATTTGTAGATATGGCGTATGTTCTGAATAGCTACAAAGAGGACCTGTATGCCTTTTCTCCGGTATTCGATTCTACATCCGGTCAACAGGTAATTATGCCGGTTGTGTCTAAACTGACAAACAACCGGAGTAATATATTGTTGACATTTGGTGTGCAATTTTAAAAAATAAATATAAAATTGCTTTGAGAATAAAAAAAAGATATTACTTTTGCACCCATAATAACTGAGACAAGCAGTCATGAATCATTTTTCGTTTACATATTTTTATTTTTACTTTTACTTTAGCAACAAAGTGAAACGGGATTTTAATGTGTAAACAGAATACATATAAGAAATATGAAGAATCCCGTCAATAATGGCGGGATTTTTTTGTTTTAATAATCAAAATAATGAAAAAAGTAGCTATTCAGGGAATTGCAGGGTCCTATCACGAGATTGTCGCCAGAAGGTATTTTGACGAAGAGGAAGTGGAGATTATTGATTGTAAAACATTCCGTGATGTTTTTCAAACACTGGGAAAAGATGATGCAGAAATCGGCATAGTGGCTATAGAAAATACGATTGCCGGAAGTTTATTGCAGAATTATGAATTACTCAGAGAAAGCAATATGAAGATTTTCGGAGAGTATAAACTCCGTATTTCCCATACTTTCTCCGCTCTTCCGGGACAAAGCCTGCAGGATATAAAAGAAGTTATCTCTCACCCGATTGCTATTATGCAATGCCGCAATTTCCTTGAAACTCTTCCTCATGTGAAAGTAATTGAAGGAGAAGATACAGCCGCAAGTGCCCGGGATATAAGTGTAAATAAAATATTAAATCAGGCCGCTATCTGTTCGGCAGGAGCGGCAGAAGTATACGGGCTGGAAGTGCTGGAAAGAGGAATTGAAACCAATAAACATAACTTTACCCGTTTTCTCTTCATCGCAGACCAATGGGTAGCAGATGATCTGATTAAGAAAGCGGATATAAACAAAGCTTCTTTGGTTTTTTCTGTCCCTCATAATGAAGGAAGCCTTTCTCAGGTCTTATCAGTGCTTTCTTTCTATAGCATGAACCTTACAAAAATCCAGTCTTTGCCTATCATCGGACGGGAATGGGAATATATGTTTTATGCGGATCTTACATTTACAGACTATACCCGTTACAAACAATCCGTGGATGCCATTATGCCATTGATCAGGGATTTTAAAATACTGGGGGAATACGCAGAGGGAAAACAAAGTTTATCATAAATTAAATAAACGGCTAGCAAAGATGTCTATGATTGAAAATATAAAACCGGCTGTTCGATTAAATCAGGTTTCCGAATATTATTTCTCTAATAAATTAAAGGAAATTGCCCGGATGAATGCGGAGGGAAAAAATGTTATCAGTCTGGGAGTAGGGAGCCCGGATCTCCCTCCTTCGAAAGCAGCGTTGGATGTAATGTGTGAACAGACGCGAAGGAACGATACACATGGTTATCAACCTTATGTCGGTATTCCGGAGCTAAGAAAAGGTTTTGCCGACTGGTATCACAAATGGTATGGGGTTGACTTAAATCCGGATACTGAAATTCAACCGCTTATAGGCTCCAAAGAAGGAATTTTACATATTACCTTGGCTTTTATTAATCCCGGAGAAGGGGTATTGGTACCTAATCCCGGATATCCTACCTACAGCTCTTTGAGTAGTTTATTAGGTGCGGAGCTGAACTATTACAACCTGGAAGAAAAAAACGGATGGTATCCTGATTTTGAAGAACTGGAGAAAAGGGATTTAAGCAATATAAAGCTTATGTGGGTGAATTACCCGCACATGCCAACCGGTACACCGGCTACAAAAGAACTGTTTGAAAAGATAGTGGCTTTTGGAAAAAAACATCATATTGTCATTTGCAACGATAATCCGTATAGCTTTATATTAAATGAGCATCCGTTAAGTATATTGAGTGTAGAAGGAGCGAAAGATATTTGTATTGAATTGAATTCTCTCAGTAAATCTCATAACATGCCCGGTTGGCGTATCGGTTTGCTCGCTTCTAATCCGACATTTGTCAGCTGGGTGCTCAAAGTAAAAAGCAATATTGATTCCGGAATGTTCCGGCCTTTACAGCTTGCTGCTGCCGAAGCCCTGAAAAGTGACAAGGCATGGTATGATAAAATGAATGCTGTATATAAAAGTCGTCGTAAAGTTGCCGAAGAAATAATGAAAACCCTGGGATGTGAATTTGACCCTGAACAGGTGGGCATGTTTCTGTGGGGTAAAATTCCTTCTTGCTACGAAAGTAGTAAGGAATTAGCGGATAAAATATTATACGGTGCCAATGTATTTCTTACCCCGGGATTTATTTTTGGCAGTAACGGAGAAAGATATATCCGGATCTCTCTTTGTTGCAAAGAAGAGAAATTGCAGGAAGCATTAGAAAGAATTAAAAATCTTAAATAGTAACTCAACAATATAAATAGTTTATGGAATTAGAATCAATTTTACTACCCGGCATAGATGATAAACGTCCTTTGGTGATTGCCGGTCCTTGTAGTGCGGAAACAGAAGAGCAGGTAATGAATACGGCCAGGGCATTGGCTGATAAAGGAGTTAAAATATTCAGAGCAGGGATCTGGAAGCCAAGAACTAAGCCGGGAGGTTTTGAAGGAGTAGGTTCCGAAGGGCTGGGCTGGCTGAGGAATGTGAAAAAGGAAACGGGAATGTATGTCGCTACGGAAGTGGCTACCGCTAAACATGTATACGAAGCAATGAAATATGGCATCGATATGCTTTGGATCGGCGCGCGGACTTCTGCAAATCCTTTTGCCGTGCAGGAGCTGGCTGAAGCATTACAGGGGCTGGATATTCCTGTGCTGATAAAAAATCCTGTCAATCCTGATCTGGAACTATGGATCGGAGCAATTGAACGTATTTACAATGCGGGTATTAAAAAAATAGGTGTGATTCACCGGGGGTTCAGTTCTTATGACAAAAAGATTTACCGTAACTTGCCTCAATGGCATATCCCTATTGAGCTTCGCAGACGGATGCCGAATTTACCTATTATCTGCGACCCAAGCCATATCGGTGGAAGAAGAGAGTTGATTGCTTCTTTATCTCAACAGGCGATGGACCTCAATTTCGATGGACTGATTATCGAATCTCATTGCAATCCGGATGCCGCATGGAGCGATAAAGACCAGCAGGTGACACCGGATATCCTGGAATATATCTTAAATTTACTGGTAATCCGTGATACGAACCAGACAACAGAATGTTTATCCGAGCTGCGCAGCCAGATTGATGAAATAGATAATCAATTACTCGAAGTACTGGCAAAAAGAATGCGGGTTTCCCGTGAAATAGGTCAATATAAGAAGGAACATAATATGACTGTCTTACAGACCGGCCGCTATGATGAAATTCTGAAAGACCGTATCGAACAGGCAGAGCAACTGGATATGGGAGGGGATTTTATAAAAACAATTCTGGAAGCCATCCATGAAGAATCTGTTCGCCAACAGGTGAAAGTGATCAATCAATAAGCAACAGAGAAATGAAAATTCTTATTTTAGGAGCAGGTAAAATGGGCGTCTTTCTGACAGACGTCCTTTGCTTTAATCATGAAGTAGCCTTATATGATGTAGATCCGAAACGGTTACGTTTTGTTTTTAACACGTATAGGATGACTGACATCAGCGAGGTGGCTGAATTTAAACCGGATCTGGTTATTAATGCCGTAACCGTGAAATATACGATCGATGCATTTAAACAGGTAATTCCTTATCTCGATTCCAATTGCATTATCTCTGATATTGCTTCTGTCAAGACGGGATTAAAGGAGTTCTATGAATCGACCGGTATGCGGTACGTTTCATCCCACCCTATGTTTGGCCCTACATTTGCTAATCTCAGCAATTTGTCATCTGAAAGTGCCATTATTATTTCTGAATCCGATCATCTGGGGAAAGTATTCTTTAAAGATCTTTACGGAACCTTAAAACTGAATATTTTCGAATATTCTTTTGATGAACATGATGAAACAATTGCTTATTCCCTTTCTATTCCTTTTGCTTCTACCTTGGTTTTTGCTTCTGTAATGAAGCATCAGGACGCTCCGGGAACTACTTTCAAAAAACATATGGATATTGCAAGGGGGCTATTGTTAGAAGATGATTTCCTTTTGACAGAAATATTGTTCAATCCGCATACACAGGAACAGGTTGAAAAAATAAGAAAGCAACTGGGAGCATTACTGAATATTGTAAAGGAAAAAGATTCCGATGGAATGCAGAAATTTCTTACGGAAGTCCGGAAGAATATTGAGTAAAAGGAAAACAGGAAGGTTATCCAAAAACTTCACCTCTTTGATTTTCCTTTAAATTTGATAAGATACCAGACAACTCTTCCCTTCTTTGAAGGGAAGTACCTTTTGACTACGTCAAAAGGGGTAGGGTTTACCCACGATAAAATACCCGGTAGGGTAGGGTTGGACACAGGTCATAACGCGTCCGTCATCTCTGTTTGGCGAACCCAGAGAAGATATAAGGCTGGATTCGTAATCTTTAGTTTAAAAATTAAACTCAATGTTTTAAAAAAACGCCTTATGATGCATGGAAAGAAATTAATTTATTAGTATTTTTGAAATGACTTCCATACGCAAAGGCGGGTAAATATCGTTCTTATTATTTCCGGATATTTTTTAATTTCCGGATTGAGAAATATGCAGTGTTACCCCTGTGTGGAGCGTTAATGCGCCCACTGCCTTTGTGGTGGAAGTCAACAGGTCAGTAGCACTGTTTTTTATTTGCTGCTAACAAAAATTTATCTGTTATGACTTCCACAGAAAAGAAAACGTATTCAATCCGGAAAACCGCCGTCGTTTCAAAGAAAATATTCCTTCAGCCACTTATGAAACAAAAGAGAAAAAAACGAAATTATCCGGAAAATCCCGGACACAGGCGATTCATATCCGTACCCTTACTATTTCCTATCAGAATGTAGAGAGAGAACGGTGTATTTTTGATACCTGGGAAAATCCCGGTCAGATTCCTTTTATTAGATTAAGTGGCAGATGGCTTGAAAAAGCCGGCTTTAGTATTTCCGGAAAGGTAAATGTAATCGTTAAAAATAACTTATTGGTTATTGAGCCTGTAGAAGAGGAATAACTATCCAAAAACTTCCCATTTTTTATTTTCCGGTAAACTTAATGAAATACCAGACAACTCTTCCCTTCGGAGAAGGGAAGTACCTTTTGACTACGTCAAAAGGGGTAGGGTTTGATACAAGAAAATAACCCGGCCAATAAAAAAGAGATATCAACCAATTCCCCTCCAAAAAACAGCAGAAAAACTTGACTTCCCATTGAAAAAGCAGTATCTTTGTTATTCTCCGGAAAGAACGCTAAGGAACACGCGTATGGTGTTATAAGAAAACTCTGATGGTTTCTATTAGCTCTTTCAGAAGATCCGTACCCTTCTTCTATACGGAATATTTCATCGGCTATCGGGTATTTCATCGTCCCACATACGTCAAACGAACGTTCCACATATGTCAGGCGTTCGTCCCACATATGTCAAACGATCGCCCCACATATGTGGAACGATAACATTATGCTTTCGTTTGTACGACTTTATGCTTTCGTTTATATAACATGGACCTTTCATTTATATGACTTTACACTTTCGCTTTTATTGTTTCATTCAGAGCTTTTAATTTTACCGTGAGAAAAATGACTTTTCCCTAAAAAGCGCGTTAATCTTTATTATAAATCCGGCATATAAGTGATGGAAGGTCATAAAACCGAATATATAAAATTATATTTCTTTCCTTGTAACTTTACCATCTTCTACTTAAAATGTTTTATAAATAATTCCGGATTTTCTTCCGGTTTTCTAAGTAAAACAACACTTCTTCAAGGAATAATCAATCTTTTTCTATTTCTGTTTTTTAAATTACTACTTTTGTCTATCAATTACCTGTTGAATTGATTCCGATTCTGTTTATATGTAATGTATGGAAGACTATATTC
This sequence comes from Candidatus Azobacteroides sp., assembly GCA_021201815.1. GTDB lineage: Bacteria > Bacteroidota > Bacteroidia > Bacteroidales > WRGA01 > WRGA01. Next base: position 11,333 of record JAJQEC010000061.1, read on the forward strand.
TTTATATTATCCGACATTTGATTCCTGAACTTTCGGAAGAAAAGATAAAGGAAACAATCGGCTATACTTCTTTCCCTGAAGAGGCGGTTCAGTGTAAGATTATTTTTATTCCCTCCGGTTTTTTCAATAAGGAGATATATGGAACGGGATCTTCTTTACCTGTTACTCCGCTAAAAATGATTGAGGATATTCCATTGTTGTATGGCAAACCTTTTGTAGAAAGGATAAACGGCCAATTAATTATTCATGCGGATATTATTGCTTCTTCTTATTTTTTATTATCCCGTTATGAGGAATATGTAAAAAGAGAAGTCCGGGATATTCATGGACGTTTTCCTGGTAACCAGTCCCTGCCTTATAAAGAAAACTTTATCCACAGGCCCATTGTGGAAGAATATGGAAATCTATTGAAAAGATGGCTGAAGGAAGTTGGAATAGAATTACCCCGGACACCTGAAAATTTCCATAAAATTTACTTTACCCATGATGTCGATGTTCCTTTTCTGTACAGAAGAACAAGAAGCCTAGTAAAAAGCTTATTTTCTCCGGGAAAAAGAAAAACTGCTTTTCATGCCTTTTTCGGAAAAGTAACCGATGATCCGGCGTTCACTTTTCCCTGGTTATTTAAAAGAAATAAAGGGTTATCCGTATCGATTCCCGGTATTCTCTGTGAAACGATTTTATTTTTAAAAGCAGGTGGGAAAAAGGAAGAAGATAAGCCATTTTACAAACTGTGGTCCAAAGATATTCAGTATTTATTATCTATCTGTAAAGAAGAAAATATAACGATCGGCTTGCATGCGAGTTATGATGCCGGACTTCATCCCTCTTTTATTAATGAAGAAAAAAGAAAACTGGAAGAAGCAGCTAAGGTAAAAATTAATATTAACCGCTATCATTATTTGTGTTCCCGGGAACCGGAAGACCTGCTTTATTTAATACTTGCCGGTATAAAAGAGGACTTCACAATGGGATATGCAGATGTGGCGGGATTCCGTCTGGGGACATGCCGTCCGGTATATTGGATTAATCCGGCAGACAGAAAAGTTCATCCGCTTCTTCTGCATCCTATGCCTATCATGGAATGTACACTGTTAAGCCCGGACTATATGCAAATGAATTACAACCAATCTCTTGATTATTGCAAGACATTAATAAATCAGGTTCAGAAATTTAACGGGAATTTAGTACTTTTGTGGCACAATAATAATGTAGCTACTGACTGTTTAAGAAACCGACAATACAGAGAGTTATATAAAGATGTATTGAAATATATCCGGGAAACTCAAAAGGCTGATTCTACATTTTGTTAAAAAATTATCTTATGTCTTTTTTCAAAAAACGTGTTATCGTTTCCGTGACCAATGACCTGGTAACTGACCAGCGGGTACATAAGGTGTGTACCACATTATCACAAAATGGATATACTATCTTACTGGTAGGAAGAAAGATGAAAGAGAGCCTTCCTGTTTACCGGGATTACCGGACCAAACGTTTTAAATTGTTCTATCGTAAAGGCCCTCTTTTTTATGCCGAATATAACCTGCGCCTGTTTCTGTTTTTATTATTTGCCAAAGCAGATATTTTCCTGGCAAATGATACGGATGTATTATGTGCTAATTACATGGCGGCAAAGATAAAGAGGAAAAAGTTGGTTTTCGATGCTCATGAAATGTTTCCGGAAGTACCGGAAGTTGTAAGCAGGCCTGTTATCAAATGGATATGGACAAAAGTCGAAGATCTTATCTTTCCCCATTTAAAGTATTGTTATACTGTTTGCCAGCCAATCGCTGATGAATACAATGAAAAATACGGGATATTCATGCAAGTAGTAAGAAATGCTCCGTTTTCAAATTTACCTGTATCCGAAAATAAAAATGTATTCTCAACAGATAAAAAAGTAATTCTGTATCAGGGCGCGGTAAATCTGGGCAGGGGAATAGAATGGATTATTGATGCCATGCCCTATATTGACAATGCCGTATTTTATATTATCGGAGAGGGAGATAAATCCGAGGAATTAAAAGAGCGGGTAAAACATAAAAACCTGGAAGATAAAGTTATCTTTCTGGGAAGGATTCCATTCAACGAATTATCTGTCTATACAAAATCATCCGACCTTGGCGTCTGTCTGTTGGAAAAGCTGGGTAAGAACTATTACTACTCCCTGCCAAACCGTATATTCGATTTCATTCACGCGGATGTGCCTCTGTTAGCTACGGATTTTCCGGAAATACGGAAAGTGATAACCAACTACAAAGTAGGAGAATTAGTTTCGGACTACCGACCTGCAGAATTAGCCAAAGCCATACAACGAACGTTGGAGAAATGGGATAAAAAAGAAAGAGAAGAAATAACGGCGACTTTTGAAAAAGCGAAAAAAGAACTTTGCTGGGAAAATGAAAGCATCACTTTGTTAAAAATTTTCAGTTATTAAAATAAGGGGTACAGGTCCTGATCATTCATTTTATATAGAGATATGTTATCCATTTGTATACCTATTTATAATTTTGACGTGCGTGCGCTGACGCATACACTGCGTGAGCAGGGGATACAACTTAATATCCCTTTCGAGCTTCTGTTAATAGACGATGCCTCGGAAGAAAACTACAGCAAAATCAACGCATCGTTATCAGATCTTTCTCATGTAACCTATCAGGTTCTGGAAAATAATACAGGACGCGCTAAAATACGGAATTTACTAGCCGAAAAGGCTACCTATGAACACCTGCTTTTCATAGATTGTGATTCTGCCATCTTATCTCCTGACTACCTGAAGGCATATTTTGAGTTAATTATCACCAATACCTATGGGATTGTTTCCGGAGGCAGAAAATATACGGACTTACCTCCGGAAAAGGATTTTTATTTCCACTGGTATTATGGGGTATACCGGGAGTCTGTTTCACCGGGTTTTATGTCCAACAATTTCCTGATCAGACGTTCGCTTTGGGAAAAAGTGCGTTTCAATGAAAATCTGACTAAATACGGGCACGAAGACACCCTCTTTCAAATAGAACTGCAACGGATAGGTATACCGGTCGGAAAAATAAATAATCCGGTTATACACATGGGATTAGATAATAATAAGGCCTTCATAAAGAAATCCGAAGATTGTATCGTGAATTCCTTATTTATCCTGGAAAATCAATTAATCCGGAATACCGAAGTAAAACATTTCCGCTTATTAGATATGTATCTGAAGATTAAGAAACTCCATTTAAATAAATTCTTCCGGTATGTGTACGGATTCACCCATAAAAAAATCCGGTCTTCCTTTTTTCATAGGAAACCGAATCTTTTTCTTTTTGATGTATATAAACTTTTGTATATCTGCTCGATCGCGGATAAAAAATCATAATTTACCGGCTACGACTTCATAAAACGTGTCTTTTACCAGGTAGCGCTGTGCTAATTCTCTTAACTCCATGGCTGATATTTCTCTGATAATCCGGGCTCTATCTTCATAGAAAGATTTTGTCAACCCGGCTTCCATTAGCCCCAGATAAATATCTGCAAAAGCGAAAGGATTATCAAATTTCCGGGATAATTCACCTAACAGATAGTTCCGTACTGTTGTTAATTCTTTTTCCGGCACCGGCTCCTGACATAACTTATCCATCTCCTTATAGATTTCAGAAATAGTGTTTTCCACGTGTTCTGTTCCCACTTGTGTGGAAATAGCCAGATAGGCTGTATCCGGATAAGGAGATATGGAGGAGTAAATTCCGTAGGTATATCCTTTGTCTTCACGGATATTTGACATGAGGCGGCTGCCAAAATATCCTCCGAAAATTGTATTGAGAACAAATAATCCATGGTAATCAGGATGCGTTCGCGGAATAATTTGCTTTCCTACATATATAGCAGATTGCAACGCATCGGGTTTGTTTATCGGAATATACTTTTCCGGAGAAGGCATAAATTCGTAATTTTTCTTTTGCTTTTCTCCTTGTTTTCCCCAACAATCTTGTCCGAAATACTGCTCCAGTTGTTGTTGCATTTCTGGTTGTATTTTACCGAACAAAGCAACTTCCATATTATTTGTGTAATAATTATCCCTGTAAAATCTTTTTAATTCATCCAATGATAAGGTATCAAAATCTTCTAGGGAAGCTAACCTTCCATAGGGATGTTTTTCTCCGAAAATTACCTGTGGAAGTTTTCTGGCTGCCAGAAAATTTACTTTGTCCAGATTAATAAGAAAATCTTTTTTCCGGTTCTGAGATAACACATCAAATTCTTTTTCCGGAAATACGGGTTTTTTTAGAATTATATCCAGCAATGGCAATAGTTCATCAAAGAATTTATTCAATGTGTAAAGAGTTAACCAGGAAGAACGTTGAGTAGTAGAGGTTTGAAACCATGCCCCATGAAAATCCAGTTGCTCCGCAATTTCATTGCTAGTTAGTCTGCCGGCACCTTCTTTAAGCAGTTGATTGGTGAATTCAGCGACTAAAGGGCGGCTGGTTTCCCATTTACCCGAATTAATGATAATATCCACACGAACAACCTCTTCCTGTCCGATCTCCAGATAATGAAAAGGTACATTATTCGGCATGCGGATGGAAACCGGGTCCGGAATATCAATGCTAGTAATAGGTAAAAGCTGGGGTTGTATATTCCTGTTAAGAGACATAAATTATTAATTTAATATTCTGACATTGCTTTCAGTAAGCCAGAGGAATTTTTGCAAATCAATATTTTCTAATAAAAATACATGTATATTTCCCGAATCAGGATTTATTCTTCTTTCACTTACGGCATGAAAAACCTCCAGGACATGCTTATTAGTTTTGAAAAAGGACAGGATACTCTTTTCTATCTGTTCGGATTTTTGTTGATTTTCAACCATTAATATCAATCCATTGTAAAATTCCACAGAATGGATTTCTTCTTCCAGAGGAAACAGCCGGAAGCTGCCTTCATCGGTTATTTCTATTATCTGATGATAATATAGCTGTTTTCCATCATATATGTATTGGGCCGAATATCTTTTCATGTTTCCGATAGGTAAAAGACTATTCCTCCTGTAAGATGTCCGGAATGGGATCCGTTTCCGGTAATTTTTTCTTATGGATTCTCCAAAAACTTATGCTGTCGACAAAGACTTTTTCGTCCGGTTTTTCAATATTGAACCAAAGATTACTATAAATCTTCTCAGGAATCAGAGAATCTGTTTCCATACGGAATACAAATGGACCATTACCGGAAATCTTTTTCTCTTCCACAAACAGAGAATCATTCGGGTATTTGAATACCATTACCACTTTTGAAGATGGTTCTATTGAAGAAGAATCCGGAGCGGATAAACCTGAAATCCGCATACTCAGTTCATATATATCATTTGTATAGAAGGCAGTATCAGTAACAATTTCTTTATAAAGGTAATTATTATAAGGAAAGGAAGACGTAAAGGTCAGGTAAGATTTATCATTCCATATATTAACCGTATCACCGCTCTGTAAGGCTAAAGAATATGGAGACGACTGAGAAATTAATTTTTCCCTGTCCAGTAATTTTTTATTTACTTTTTCATACATCTTTATATATAGTTCCGAATTTCTACCATACCAGTATAAAGAAGTATCCAATTCCTGTTTAGTTATCCCATGTTTATCCAGAACCGCTCTGTATAAAGCTTCTTTTTTTTCCACGGTATTAAATGTCCTGTAATCTTCCTGAATAAGGACATCCGCAATATGAACATCCACCAGTATTTCTTCCATATTTTCCTGAGGAATTACCCATGGAGGAGTTTTTCTACAGGATACTACAGAAAAAAGAATAACCAAAAACAGTATGTAAACCGGTTTATTCATTTACTTCTTCCGGCTTTTTATCCATCAGATGTTTGCGTTCGAATAATAATAAAAGAATAACGCCCACGGAGATAGCGGCATCAGCAAGATTAAAAATAGGACGGAAGAATACAAAATCCCCTCCTCCCCATATAGGAATCCAATCCGGAACCTGGTTAATTTTTATAAGAGGAAAATAAAACATATCTACTACTTTGCCATGCAGGAAAGACGCATATCCTCCTTCTGCCGGGAATGCCGTTGCCACAGAATAAGGAGTACTTTCACTGAAAATTATTCCATAAAATGCACTGTCAATAATGTTTCCCATTGCTCCGGCAAGTATTAAAGAAAGGCATACTACAAATCCTGTATTAACTCCCTTCTTGATTACTTTATACAAATAATATATAATGACGAGAACCGCAATAATCCGGAAAATAGAAAGGAATAATTTGTTTAGTATTTCAATACCGAAAGCCATACCGGGATTTTCCACAAAACGGATGATAAACCAGGAGGTGATTTCAATATCTTCATACAGGCACATATTGGTCTTCACCCAGATTTTAAGTATCTGGTCAAAAAGTAATATTAAAAAAACAACGAGGATTGCTATTTTTCCGTTAGATAGTTTTGCCATTTTTTAATAAATTAAAAGCCTTCTGCAACCTTTTTTTCAAAGGATTACAGAGGGCCCGTTCCATTAATTCAAACACATGATTTTATAATGAATCTTGATTTGAAAAATTGCTGTTTTTATTTCTGACTATTTTTTGCATCAATGCTCAACGTTGCATGAGGTACTGCACGTAAACGTTCTTTTGGAATCAATTTTCCTGTTTCCCTGCAAATACCATATGTTTTGTTCTCAATCCTGACCAAAGCTGCCTGAAGATGTTGTATGAACTTCATCTGACGTTGAGCCAGACGTCCGGCTTCTTCTTTAGACAAAGTTGCTGCTCCTTCTTCCAATACTTTGAACGTTGGTGATGTATCCGATACATCATTTCCGTCAGAATTCATGATAGTAGACTTCAACAATTCGTAATCTTTTTTTGCCCGGTCTAACTTGTCAAGAATTATTTCGCGGAATTCTTCTAGTTCTGCATCCGAATATCTAGTTTTTTCTCCCATGACATTACAATACTAAAGGTTTAACACTACATAATAACATTCAAATGTAAAAATAACATTTTCTGTGTTTAATTTTACGGTTTTTAATTTAACGTGCGAAGGTAAGCAAAATAGCAATAAAACGCATATAAATTGTATAAATATTCTCTTTTTAACAAATCGCCTTTTTCCTTTTAATTCACTAACAATTACTTGTTTTCCTCTCTTCCGGTAAAGGAAATAATATTTCTGTTCAAAAAGATACTATTTATTTATAACGTGCATAAAAAATAAAATAAACAGAAGTATTGCCTGTTAATTCTATGTTAAGTTTAATAGAATGGAATACATCTGTTTATTTTATTATGTTTATTGACGGAATATTAATATAAATAAATAGCTTTCATTTTTTCAATATCTACATTCAATACCTCCTGCAGATAATTTATAACAGAACCATGTTCTGCTTTTACTTTATCTAATCCTGCTTTTAGAAACTCGGGCCGAACTTCAAACAAAGATTGTAAATTAGGTTCTTCTTTTATATAAGCAATATATTTATTTCCCAGATAGGTGTTGGAAGTAACATAATCCTCAATAATTGCATCTTCATCAACCCCCAATGAGATTAAGAATAAAGCTGCTGCCATTCCGGTACGGTCTTTTCCCGCTGAGCAATGAAACAGTAAAGGGATATTACTTTCCTGCTGCAGAAGAGCAAAAAACTTTTTATATTGTTCGATACTTTCCGGGTCTGTTACAAAAGCTTTATTCATTTCCATCATAAGGCTATTCGTTTGCTCTGCAGTAATATTCTTAAAATCAGCAATTGAGGTAGCGGATAGATTACCCGGTGTAATGGAATAAGCCACATGATTTTTTACGGAAGAAGGAAGTTTATCCGGAGCCTGTTCAATTTCCTGGGCAGAACGGAAGTCTACAATAGTAATCAGTGGAATACTTGCCAGATAATGAAGGTCTTTTGAGGACAAATTCTGAAGGTCATCGGAACGGAAAATCTTTCCCCATTTGGTATACCTGCCATCAGCAGTTCTGATTCCACCCATATCTCTGAAATTATATCCTCCTTCCAAAGGAAGATGTTGTTCTGCAAGAATCGCAGCTCCGGCATGTGTCACTAACTGGAAATAATACCGAATGGAATCCGGAGCACTTACAGGATAACGTCCCGGCCCATTTCCTTTTTCAATGGGTTTGGTTAAATCGATTTTATCTACGGAAGGACCTCCATACAATGACCAGTCACCTCCGGTTTCGATATATAAGTATGCATCTTTAGTTCCTGCATCTCTCAGGATACTTGCAGAAATATCCGCACCTGCATAGGTCGGATTTTCTAATTTGGTACCGGAATCTTTACATGAAAGAAACAAACATGAAGATAATGCCATAGAAAATATTAGTTTTTTCATATCTAACTATTTTTTTTGTTATTTATTTTAAACTAGCCACGATATCTTGTAATATATCGTCTGAATTTTCTAATCCGACCGATAAACGTATTGTTTTCGGACTGATATGCATCTTCTCTTTTTCCTCTTTATTAAAATTTACGTAAATGGTACTTTCCGGATGGATTGCCAGTGATTTATTGTCAAATAAGTTTGTTGCCCTTTTAATGAATTTCAATTTATTTAAAAAAGAAAAACAGGCTTCTTTGGATTGCAGGTCAAATGTAAGCATGGCTCCCGGATACTTTCCGAATTGTCGTTGGCTTATTTCATAAAACCTATTGTTTTCCAGACCAGGATAATTGATGCTTTCGATTCCTTCGACTTTTTGCAATGCCTGTGCCAATGCAAGGCATGTTTCTGCAGCCCTGTTGAAACGCAATGATAGTGTTTCTAAACCGATGGTCTGCTGATGTGCTGCCTGCGGGGTCATATAAGCGCCCAGATTCCGGTGTATTTCTTTTTTCATTTTATGGGTAAATGCCAATTTCCCGGCTTCCGAAGCATTACTTGCTAATTTTGTGGATTTACTCCAATCATAGGTGCCATAATCAACGATCATTCCTCCGATGCTCGTTGCCCCCCCTGAAATATATTTTGTGCTTGAGACAATCTCAATATCTATTCCGGCTTTTCCTGCATTAAACACACAAAAAGGGATAATTGTTGTGTCTGCCACCAATGGAATCTCTTTTTCTTTTGCAATGGCAGCAAGTACATCCAAATTAACGACCTCCAATTGTGGATTTGTAATTATTTCCAGAAAAACAGCACAGGTATTTTTATCAATATTAGCCTTCACGGCTTCCGGATCATTTAGATCACAAAAGCGGGCTTCCACTCCGAATGCTTTTAGAGTAGTATTCAATAAAGAATATGTATTTCCGAATAAATGCCGGGAAGTAACAATATTTGCTCCGCTATAACCCAAAGTTATAAATGTATTGCAAATAGCTGCCATCCCCGAATTTAGGGCAGTTACGCTTAATGCGCCGGTAATATTTTTAATCCGGTTTTCAAAATATTGTACAGTAGGATTGGAAATGCGGGAATATGTATGTTCACCGGATTGTCCGGCAAATGCCGCTTCCATTTCCTCTGCCGTATTAAACTCAAATGCCGCATTGTTATAAACAGGCATTTGCAGGGCATTATATACGTCTTCTCTGGGATAAGAAGATTGATAAAGTTTATTTTCAAAGCTTAAATCTTTCATTTCTTTGTATATTAAAAACCCTGAAAAGCACTCAGCCTTCAAGATAGAACAATTATATTCCGGTTTTGTTTTTACTGCTACAAAAATATATATAATTTATGTTTCCGGAAGAAAAAGGAAAAAATAAAAGTAAGAATGGAAATGGGAGAAAGATTATCATAAAAAAGAAAGCCACTTCTCTCCTTCTTTTTTATTTATCGTGCAACCTTATAAAAAAGTTCTAAAGTTTAGTAACTATCGTACCCAGATATACAGCCCCCAAACCAACACCAACACTTAACAGAATGTTGAATAAAAATAAAAAATGCTGTCCCATTTCCAGTAAACGAAGATTGTCAGCGGAAAAAGTAGAAAAAGTAGTGTATCCTCCGCAAAATCCGACCATTAAAAGGAGATTCAGTTCCTTAGGGATAAAAGTATATTTCATATTTATGCCAATGATAAGTCCAATCAAAAAACAACCTATCATATTGACACTAAAAGTAGCTAAAGGAAAAGCATGCATAAAATACTTATTGACCAATAAAGAAGACAGGTAACGGAAAATACTTCCTATTCCTCCGCCTAATCCTACTAAAAGTATTTGTTTAATCATCATGCAATGTAATAATCGTATTTTATTTTTATATCCTTAACTTTTATCTCTTTTTAAAAAGAGACGGCCTTGCCAGGTGTTCCTTTCCTGTAACCTTTTTTCCACTTTAGCGGTAAATTCATAATTTTTTAATCCCCAGTCAGGATATATAAGTAACTCTCTTGGTGATTGAGAAACAAAACGCTCTAGAATAAACTCCGGATTTACTTTCTCAATAAAATCAATTACTAATTCCACATACTCTTCCACAGTATAAAAATGAAATAATTCCGGCGCTTCTTTATATTGTTGTTCCATACGAGTTCCTTTTATAAGTTGAAGCTGGTGTAATTTCAGCGTGGTAAGTGGCAAAGCTGATATCCGTTCACTATGCAAAAGAATTTCTTCCCGGCTTTCTCCCGGTAATCCGAGAATTAAATGTACTCCGGTGAGTATCCCTCTCTTTACGGTATTAAGAACCGCTTTTTCTACATCCTTATAATTATGGCCACGGTTTATAGAATGCAGGGTTTTATCAAGAGTAGATTCAACTCCGTATTCGACAAGTAAAAAATATTTCTTCGATAATTCCTCCAGATAATCAAGGAGTTCCCCGGGCATACAATCCGGACGTGTACCAATAATTAATCCGACTACTCCAGGAAACCGGAGCGCTTCTTCATATTTCCTCATTAATACTTTCAGTTCTGCATAGGTATTGGTATAAGATTGGAAATATGCAAGGTATTTCATCGCCGGGTATTTTCGTGCGAAAAAATGTATTCCCTTTTCCAGTTGCTCCGTGATTGTATTTTCTTTTAAACAATACTCCGGACTAAAAGTTTGGTTATTGCAATAGGTACATCCGCCTGTCCCTTTGCTTCCATCTCGGTTGGGGCATGTAAAGCCGGCATGTACGGATATCTTCTGTACTTTTTCCTGAAAATATTTCTTTAGAAGAAAATTCAGATCCTTATAACGTTTTTCTTTCATCCGAATGTAAAGTCCAATACGTGTGTAAAAACTACGATTAATGAAAACCGGTTAAAAAGATTTTTTAGAAAAGACAAAGATAGGGTTAAGTTTGTAAATTTTATTATCCGTACTTTTGCCCGTTGAAAAGAAAGCTTAAAAACGTGAATTATTTAATGCATTTATATCTTTCTGATCATGTGGAGCATATTATGGTTGGGAATTTTATAGCGGATAGTGTAAAAGGAAAAAGAATAAACGATTACCCGTCCGGAATTTCCCGGGGTATTCTTTTGCATAGAAAAATTGATAACTTTTCGGATCAGCATCCTATGGTAAAAGCCAGTAAAAAACATTTCCATTCTGTATACGGAAAATATTCGGGAGTAGCTGTTGACATAATATATGATCATTTTCTAGCAGTAAATTTCCAACAATATACCTCTTTAATTTTAAATAATTTCGCAACGAATTGCTATAAGGTATTACTGAAACATTGGCCTATAATGCCATGGGAGGTAAAATTATTTCTTCCATTTCTAATAAAACATAAAAGGCTTCAATCATATGCTTGTTTTTCGGGTCTTTCCAATGCGTTGAATATCATGTCGCGACGAACAAGTTTTCCGGATAAAACAAAAGAAGCCATAGAAACGCTTAAGGAATGTTATCCGGCTTTGCAAAAAGAATTTGAATGTTTTTTCGGGGATGTTGTTTTGTATGTAAAAAACTATCAAGAGAATGCATAAGCGTTTTTATATTATTGGACACTTTGAATTTTATATAGTATGTGGTTAGCTTTAGCTTTTATTTCTGCATTTTTGTTAGGTTGTTATGACGTCTTCAAAAAAATTTCTTTAACAAAGAATGCGGTAGTGCCGGTCCTTTTTCTTAATACTCTTTTTAGCAGTATAATTTTCCTGCCTTTTATTCTCATTTCTTTTTATCAACCGGCAATTTTGGAGAATAGTATGTTGTTTGTGCCCAGAGCAGATTTAACGGCTCATTTATATATTTTCATAAAAGCATGTATTGTTTTATCTTCCTGGCTATTTGCCTATTTTGCGATGAAGCATCTGCCCCTGACGATTACTTCTCCAATCAAAGCAGCTCAGCCGGTATTGGTATTACTCGGAGCAATGGTGTTTTTTTCAGAAAGGCTAAATCTTTATCAGTGGGTCGGAGTAATCCTTGCCCTCTTCTCATTTTTTTTACTTTCTAAAACAGGAAAAAAAGAAGGAATACATTTTACCCATAACAAGTGGATTTTTTTTATTGTGCTGGCCATTATTACCGGAGCAACCAGTGGTTTATATGATAAATATCTTTTAAGCAGGTTTGACAGGATGACTGTTCAGGTCTGGTACAACTTTTACCAATGTTTTATTATGGGAATAATTCTTATTGTCTTATGGTATCCGATTCGTAAGAATAATCCTTTTCAGTGGCGATGGCAAATTATTTTTATTTCTGTTTTTCTTTGCATGGCTGACTTTGCTTATTTTTATGCGCTTAGTTATCCGGATGCTATGATTTCTGTTGTATCTATGATCAGAAGGAGTGGAGTAATAGTTTCTTTTACTGCAGGGGCTTTGTTCTTCCATGAGAAAAACCTAAAAAGTAAAGCATTGGATTTGTTTTTGGTTTTATTAGGGATGTTCTTTTTATATATCGGTTCAAAATAGCTTGTCATAAAATACAAGATCAAAAATCTTTTGTGTATATCGGGATAATTATTACCTTTGTGCCGCATTTAGGCCCCGTAGTTTAGTGAATAGAACGTCAGATTCCGGTTCTGAAGGTCACAGGTTTGAGTCCTGTCGGGGTCACAGAAGTCCCTGTAATAAGTTATTATTGCAGGGATTTTTTATACTTTTCAGATCAGTTTAAACAAAAAAATAGGTTTTTAACCTATAAAATTACAACATCTAAAAAGGAAAAAATTAAATGGAAGGACAAAACATGGTTTTATATATTCTACTGATCATTCAAAGATAAATTTATAGCATTTAACTATAAATTCTAATAATAGAAAAACTCATTTCTTGAATATGTAAGATTAACTTTCTTTTTTCATGGATGTCCTTATTATTTATTATAACAAAAACCATAAACTCTTACAAAGAAAAAATGTCTTTATAAAAGTCTATGGTTTTAGGTAATAATATAAATTTTTTTTAGCTCAATAGTTTAAATTATTAAAAATGAATAATTTTTTATTCATTCTCCTCTTTTTTTATCTTTTCTACGATCTTTTCTAAATCTTCGATGGTATTTGCTTTATATAGATCACCTTTATAGTCAATCAAAGCCGTTAAGGTCTGCTTTGACAAGGAAGGTGTAAACAATTCCCAGATTTCTACATTAAGAGATTTCGCCATTCTTTCCAACAGAGGAAGAGAAGGAATACACTTGTTGTTTATTAAATTACTCATATAAGGTTGTGTTACCCCTATGCGATTTTTAAACTCAGTTGACTTGATGCCCCTTTCTTCCAGTAATATTCCAAGTCTTAATTTCATGATAAATATTTTTATTAGTTTTTTATTTCCTACAAATATAAGAATGTTATAAATATTTTAAACATATAATAACATATAATATCTTATTTTAAACTATATTTAAATTTAGAATATATGCTATTATATTATATGAATTTTTAGCTTATATAATTATAACTTATATAATAGAATGTTATATAAGATAATAATTTATAATATTCATTATTAATATAATCGCATTTATTATATTGCTATAAAATAAAGCCTGTTATATAAATAAATTATATTTATAATTTACATCTTTATGAACAATAATTTACATACATAAATTTACAAACTCGCTTACAAAGTAAAATAAAAAATTTAAAATAACTGCCTTTTACAGCTTTATATTTTTTTTGATAATGAGAAAAAATTTAATAAAAAAAGTTTGACCTCTGTTATAAATTCTTTTTTTATTTTAAAATAAAGTCGTTAATATATAACTGTTTTAGTTTAATTTTGCAAAAAAACTATTAAAAATGCAGGCTCCTCAATTTCTTACTATTAATTTTTCTTTGATATTAATTTTTCTTTGATATTAATTTTTCTTTCTTATTCGTTATTTTCCTTTTCTTCAGGAAAAGAAAATGAAGGAAAGGAAAGATTCTTTTCTTCTACAGACAGCCTAAATACGGAACTTTTAAGCATAAGAAATACAGAAAAAAGCTTATCGGATTCCATTTATTATCTGAATCAGGAAATCCTGAAAGATCCGGAAAATGAGGAATTATTAAAAAAACTGGGAAATCTTCAGGTTAAGTTCAAACTAATGGAAGAAGCTTTCCTTACTTATTCCCGGTTAATCGGTATTAATGCAGAAAATCCGGAAGCATGTCTTTTTTTTGGGCATTATTATTATTTAAAAGGAAAAAAGAAATTACATATGGAAGATAGGAACTTCAGCAAAATCACACATCCTAAAAAAATGGAATACGCTACTTACCAAAATAATATAAAAAAAATACTAATGGAAGAATACACAAAAGCAATACAATATTTAGAAATTTCACAAAAAAGTAAAAGTTCTCCTAATGTAGATAAGATACTTGAAGAAATGAACTTCCGCATTTCCCATCCGGACCCGTTGAAAAAATAATTGTTTTAAGAATCTTTTTTTCTTTAAGAACCTTCTCTTTCTGAATTAGTTTTATTTTTATCGTATCTTTGTATTCAATAAAGAATAGTATTTAAATCCGGAAAATAAATGATTGATTTTAACAAAATACCTTCTCCCTGCTATATAATTGAAGAAGACCTTTTACGAAAAAATCTTAGCTTAATTCGTTCTGTTAAAGACCGTGCGGGAGTAAATATTATTCTGGCATTTAAAGCATTTGCAACCTGGAAAGCTTTTCCTATTATTCGTGAATATATTTCTTATTCAACAGCCAGTTCCATTTATGAAGCACAACTGGCTTATGAGGAAATGGGAACTAAAGCTCATACGTATGCACCGGTATATACCAGAAAAGATTTTCCTACAATTTTGAAATATAGTAGTCATATTACATTTAACTCTTTAAACCAGTATGAATACTTTAAAGAAGAGGTGAAAAATCATTCGGAAAAAGTATCCTGTGGTTTACGTATTAATCCGGAGTTTTCAGTAGTTGAAACTGACTTGTATAATCCGGCATCTTCACAATCCCGTTTGGGGATTCCGGTTGCTAATCTCAAGGAACTTCCGGAAGGAATAGAAGGATTACATTTTCATGCATTATGCGAATCCTCTTCTTATGATCTGGAAAAAGTATTAAAAGCTGTCGAAAAAAAATTCGGGCATTTTTTTCCCCGGATTAAATGGTTGAATATGGGAGGTGGACATCTTATTACCAGAAAGGATTATAATGTGGCACATCTGATTTCATTATTATCCACTTTTAAGGAAAAATATCCTAATCTGGAAATAATTCTGGAACCGGGAAGTGCTTTTGTATGGCAAGCCGGAGTTTTATCTTCCGAAATTATAGATATTGTAGAAAACGGTGGAATTAAGACTGCTATACTGGATGTTTCGTTTACATGTCACATGCCTGATTGCCTGGAAATGCCTTATAAACCTGTTATTCGTGGGGCAACGGATGAGATAGATGGAAAACCGACATACCGGATGGGAGGAAACAGTTGCCTTGCCGGGGATTATATAGGAAACTGGTCTTTCAATAAACCACTGAAAATCGGAGATAAAATTATTTTTGAAGATATGATCCATTATACAATTGTAAAAACAACTATGTTTAATGGTATTCCTCATCCCAGGATTGGTTTATGGACAAAAGAAAATACTTTTGAATTATACCGGGAATTCGGTTATGAGGATTATAAAAACAGAGTTTCCTAAGTTTCATTAGCTATTATTTATTAAGACCATATATAATCCATGAAAATTGTTTTAATAAATACATCAGACAAAAAGGGAGGTGCAGCTATTGCATGTTACCGGTTGATGAAAGCTCTGCAGGCTATAGGAAGTGATGCAAAAATGCTTGTCCGGGATAAGCAGAGAGAAGATCAGGATGTAATTTCTTTTTCCTGTTCTCCATTTCAGAAATTAAAAAACTTCATTCGTTTTATCTGGGAACGTTTTATTATTTTTTTTAATAACGGATTCAGCCGTAAAAATCTTTTTTCTGTTTCCCTGGCTGATACCGGCACTAATCTGTCCGGACACCCATTGGTAAAAGAAGCAGATATCATCCATCTTCACTGGTTCAATCAAGGCGCGTTATCTTTAAAAGATATCCGGGCATTAATAAAAACCGAAAAGCCTGTTGTCTGGACTTTACACGATATGTGGGCCTTAACCGGAATTTGTCATTATTCAGGTACATGTGCCAAATTCAAAGAAATATGCAATAATTGTTATTTTTTACGCTTTCCTTCGGATAAAGATTCTTCTTATAAAACTTTCGTAAAGAAAAAAGGATTATATAAAAAAGGAGAAATCCAATTTGTTGCCTGTAGTAACTGGCTGAAGGAAACAGGAAAAAACAGCTCTTTATTATCCGGCCAAAAAATTATTTCTATTCCGAACCCGATAAATACAAAAGTATTCAGGCCATTGGATAAAACAGCATGCAGAAAAATGTTCTGTTTGCCTACAGAGAAAAAAATTATTCTTTTCGGAGCTATGAAGGTGAATGATGAAAGAAAAGGATTGCATTATTTAGAGCATGCTTTACAGCTATTAATATGCGAAAAACCTTTTACTCCAGACAAAACTGAAATTATGATATTCGGAGCTATGGAAAACAATTTTCCCGGGTTATCCGGATTTGTTATTCATTCCATGAATTTCATAAAAGATACTACAAAACTCATTCAACTCTACAATGCTGCAGATATTTATATAACCTCTTCTCTAGAAGATAATTTGCCGAATACAATCATGGAAGCACTGGCTTGTGGAGTACCCTGTATCGGATTTAATACAGGGGGGATTTCGGAAATGATTGACCATAAGGAAAATGGCTATTTAGCGGACTATAAATCCGCACAAGACTTAGCTAAAGGGATTGCCTGGTGTCTGGAAGAAGCAGACCTGAATAAACTTTCAGAAAATGCAAGAAGAAAGGTATTAGAAAATTACCAGGAAGAATACATAGCGGAAAAATATCTTGCTTTATATAAGGAACTGAACAAATAAAGAATGAAGCAAAAACCCGTATTTTCGATTATAACTATTACTTATAATGCAGAAAAACATATAAGGAGAACAATAGAAAGTATCATCCGTCAATCTTATTCCGGCATAGAATATATTATAGTTGATGGCAAATCTACAGATCATACAATAGATATTATCAATAGTTATCGGAATTTTATCTCCTGCTTTGTCTGTGAACCGGATGAAGGACTTTATGATGCCATGAATAAAGGATTACTTAACGCAACCGGTGATTATATCTGGTTTCTAAATGCAGGTGACTCCTTATACAGCACGGATACGGTTGAGAAATTGTCACATGCCTTACCCTCTTCTTTTCCTGATATATTATACGGGGATACGGCAATTATTAATGAAGCTGGAACATTTCTTTATCTGCGACATTTGCGTCCTCCGGAAAAGTTATCCTGGAAAAGTTTCCGTATGGGAATGACTGTATGTCATCAGTCATTTATTGTGAAAAGAGAAATAGCTCCGCTTTTTGATCTTACTTATAAATTCTCCTCGGATTTCGACTGGTGCATTCGCTGTATGAAGGAAACAGATTCTATATTCAACACAGGACAAATTCTTTCAAATTATATGAAAGGAGGTCTTACTTCTTCCCACCACAAAGAATCCCTGAAAGAACGTTATGCTATCATGCAGAAATATTACGGAAGAATAACAACTTTTATAATGCATATCCGGTTTTTATTCCGCTATCTCAAAAATAAGTAAAGTTGTTTCTCTATTTTTTAATATGCATTTCTTTCCAAAGTGGAAAGTTAAAAACAAAATGATGCCATTTCTGTTATCCAGGTAAAAAGTTATCCTGAGCTTTTGTAGACCAAGCTTATGAGATAGAAGTAATTATTAAATAGAATTGCTGTAAATGCCAGTTTAATCGGATTTTCAAAAATAATTCATTTACTATACTTCTTTACCTTGGTATTTGACAGAATTTTATAGAATTACCTATGAAGTTGTTTGTCCGAATTTATGAATTGAATAGTTGAAATTAATTTCATATAAAGTGTCTGAATAAATATATATTAAAATAACTTTTTATTCATTCTCATGATTATTAAGGAACGTCACCTTTTCCGGGTTCTTTTTTCTCCGGTCCTATCTTATCTTTTTGTAAAGCAACCGTTCCGATAGAACTTCTATTGGAATAATAAGTCAGGTATTCCCGTCTGTAAATGTTCAGAAATAAAATAAAAAGGGAAAGCAGTAAAGGCCCGAAAATTACCCCCCAGAAACCAAAGAGTTTTAGTCCCAAAATAACTCCGAAAACAGTTATCAGAGGATGAATATCCGCAAGTTTTTTCTGTAAAATAAACCGAAACAGATTGTCGACATTTGTTATTACCAGTGCTCCATACAGCAAAAGGCCAACCCCATTAAAAAGGTCCCCGTTCATAATCATTACAATAGATAACGGAGTAAAAACTAATGCTGTTCCTAATAAAGGAATGATGGTAGCAAAACTAGTCAATATAGCGTAGAAAAATGCCTGATGTACATCAAATATTATATATCCGATATATGCAAATATTCCCTGGATAAAAGCTAGAAGAGGAATTCCAATTGCGTTTGCATGAATCATGCTATTCGCTTCATTTACAATTGCTCTTTTATTCAATCTCTTGAAAGGAAGCATATCCCATAGGAAGTTATCAAATTCCCTGGCACGAATAAACAGGAAATAAAGGACAAAAATCATAACAAAACTATTGATCACCAATGAGTACGCTCCCTGCGCAATTCCTTGCACTGTGGCAATTCCCCATCTTGGAAGGAAAGAGAGATTTTCTATTGTAAATACTTTTACTCCCGTTTTTGCTTCTATAAAAGCAGCCCATTCATTTAATTTTGAAAGAATCAACTGGGGATCAATGTCAATCACTGATACCTTATCTGCCAGCATCAGGAAAATAAGAGAAATAGGAATTAAAAAGAATAAAATTGCTTCCACTAATAATAAGGCTGCCGCCAAGGCCGGTTTTAATTTTTTTTTCTCCGTCAAAAAGAACAATTGTTTACGCATCAATACATACAGAGTAAAAGCACCAAGAAAACCACTGATAAACTCCTGTAGTTCTTTCAATATTATTAATCCCAATACAAGTAAAAGAATCAATAAGGAATTTTTCCATCTTCTTTCTTTAAACAATTTGTTCATTTTAATAATTTTAAAAAGGATAACCAATAGCAAAATGGAGCGCAAAATCTCTACTGAATTTAGGTTTGAACATAACCCAGGGATCATTCGGAAGACCGGGGTCATACGCTTTTATACCTGTATCCAGTCGTATCAGAAAATAATTAAAATCCAATCTTAATCCTAAACCATAAGAAGCAGCAATTTGTTTATAAAACTCATTAAATTTAAATACACCTCCGGGTTGAGATTCATAACTTTTTATGGTCCAGATATTACCTGCATCAATGTAACCGGCAAGTTGAAATAACCAGAAAATATGAGAACGCCATTCGATATTCATATCCAGCCGTATATCCCCGGCCTGATTGGCGTAGTCCAGTGCCTGACCTGTATATTGATAGGTTCCTGGCCCTAAGGTTCTCACAGACCAACCTCTTACACTATTAGCACCTCCTGAATAATATCTTTTTTCAAAAGGCATAATCGTAGCGTTCTTATAAGGGTAAGCCAGTCCAACACCAATATGATAAGTCAATGAGTTATCCTGGTCAATAATATGTGTCTTTGCAAAATCAAAATCTCCTTTTATATATTGTGATATAGGGACATCAAAAAGACGGTATTGTCCTTTATCATTTTTACCCGCATTTGACAGTGTTGAGATTCCATATAATAAATTTCCGGAAGTTTCAACAGCAGCCTTTATAGAGTAAAGTGATTTCTTACTACTGGGAAACCCAAGATTACTGGTATAATAAGAATAGGAAACTCCGGAAATTACATGATCTTCAAAACTATGTAATAATGCCGGGTATTGATTCAGGTCGTCTTCAAAGGTCTTGGTCATACGGGGAATATGCACATAATCAAAAAATAATGGACTGATACTATGGCGGAAACGTCCGTTATTTATAGACCAGTTATATTTCCATGAGCCGGAAAAGACGATTCTTTCATATTCCGGACGTTCCTGCCAGCCAAAGGCCAGGCCATATTCCGTGGAAGCTCTCAAACGTTTTTTCAGATCTTTATTCAGAAATGGGAACTGAAATTTGGGAAATATTACGGAGGTTTCAGTTCCGATTTCTTTGTAACTATTTTTTAATAAATCTGAAATGCTTCCACTTAATGCTTCGTATGCCCCCCTTAATTTGATATTGAAAACATCCGAAGCCTTGAATATATTGCGGTGCTGATAGCTTATACTTCCGGCAACACCGAGGTCCCCGGCAGAGTTTGTCCCTTCCAAAGATATGGAAGCAGTCTGCGTTTTACTGCTGGTCAGGGAAATATAACAGTCCACTACAGCCGAATCGGTCTCTTGAAAACGGATGTTTGCATATTGAAGGGCCTGTAAAGAGGCCAGAGAATTATAAGTAGCAGACACATCGGTTTCATTATACCGGGAATGGGGACGAATAAAGCAATTCTGGAGTAAAAAGGAAGGACGAAAAGTATTATTCCGTTGAATAATATAATAATCTTCATGTAATAATGTATCTCTGAGGGAAGGTTCCGTGCCACGTCTCCTTGCATTCCGGCTACCATCATCCACTAAGAAGTAGACATTATTTACATAATAAACATTTTGTTGTATATTTTTCGATTGAATCGTATCAACAATTTGAACTCCAAAAGGAATATTACGGATACTGATTTTCAGTTTCACTTGGTGAGAAACATGAAAGCTGTCTGCAAAGCAATGGATGTTTTCTTTTGTAAATGAGTAATATCCTTGTTCCCGAAGTTTATTTGTAATCCGGGTTCTTTCAAGGTTCAATTCATTCCCATCAAATATCATTCCTGTTTTTACAATACTATGTGTTGTATCTGCTAATACTATTTCTTTTATTTTTTCATCCTGAATTTCATACTCCAGTTTCGAAATATAATAAGGTTCATTCGGATAAATATTATACGTAAGGGAAACCTTTTTCTTTTTAAATGTCGGGACAAAATCTACCTGTACATCCATATATCCCTTATTAAAAAACAATTTCTGAAACTCTAGGGCCGTTTGTTCTGCTTGGGTTTCTTCATAGATAACAGGAGGGCTTCCGACATTCTTTAATGTACGGTTTATCCATTTGGTAGTGTCTGTTCCGGATAAGCTATAAATTCCTAAACGCATATTCCAGGTATCAAAAACCTTATAATTAGGTTTTTGTTTTACATAATCTTTTAATTCCTTTGATTCCATGACCCGGGGATGTGATTTTATACGCACATTTGTTAATAGATATTCTCCATCCGGCACATATTTTGTTGTACTGCATGAAATACAACCTTCGATAATCAACACGAAAACAAAAAAATATTTACCTTTGTTCAACCAATTCCTCACTTTTGATATTCTTTCTGAATCTTTCTGTAAATGCAGTATTTTCAGGAAATTACTTTTTCTGCCAATTCAGTTTTTAAAATAATTTTCGTTCTGCATCACAACTTACAAAGATATGGAAAAGTAATTTATAAAAAGTGTTATAAAAAAAGAAAGAATATCATTATAAGAATGTGATTATATAAATATAGATAGTAAAAAATGGCTATGAAGCATTATAATTTTGATGAAGTTATTAGTCGTAAAGGTACTAATAGTCTGAAATATGACATGTTAAAGGAAAGATTCGGCCGCGATGACCTTATCTCCTTATGGGTAGCAGATATGGATTTTCAGTCTCCGGAGGTTATTCTGGACGCAATCCGTGAACGATGTGATCATGGCGTGTTAGGATATACTTTTCCCGGTGAAGGTTATTATCAGTCAATTATCGATTGGTTGAAAAAAAGACATGATTTCTGTTTGGAAAAGTCAGCTATCGGTTTTCTACCGGGTGTAGTATCCGGACTTGCCTTCTGTGTAAATTGCTTTACTTCTCCGGAAGATAAAATAATTGTACAACCGCCTATCTATCCACCTTTCATGTCTATTCCGAAACATACAAACCGTATGCTGGTGGATAATCCGCTGATTTTACAAGATGGGCAATACAGGATGAATTTTTCTCAACTGGAAGAAATAGCGAAAGATCCGGCTTGCAAAATGTTACTGCTGTGCAACCCTCACAATCCGGGTGGAAGGAGCTGGAGTAAGGAAGAACTGGCTATGCTTTCGGAAATTTGCATTAGCAATAATGTCTTCGTTGTATCCGACGAAATCCATGGAGATCTTGTTCTGGAAGGACACAAACATGTACCTTTTGCGTCTGTTTCTGAAGGTGCAAGAAACAATAGCATCACGTTAATGGCTCCAAGTAAGACATTTAATATTGCAGGCATGGGCTCGTGCTTTTATTTTGCACAAAATAAGGAAATACATCTTACGTTCTCTTCCTTTTTGCAAAGAAATGAACTGGTAAACGGTCATATTTTTGCATACCTGACTTCTGAAGCTGCTTTTACATATGGAGAAGACTGGTTGGACCAACTTCTTGTATACATAAAAAATAATATTTCTTTTGTAGATACTTACCTGAAAGAGAATATTCCGGAAATTACTGCTATTATTCCCGAAGCTTCTTTTCTGGTTTGGCTGGATTGCCGGAAACTGGGTTTAAGTCAGGAAAAGTTAGTTTCTTTGTTTGTTAATGATGCCCATCTGGCTTTAAATGACGGGATCTCTTTTAGTAAAGAAGGAGAAGGCTTCATGCGACTAAATGTAGGATGTGCCAAATCTATTCTGGAAAAGGCCATGCAGCAGCTAAAAGAAGCAGTAAATAAACGGAAAAATGAATCATAAGACATCTGTTTGTAAATAAATCGCAGGTTTTCAGAAGAATTAACCCTAGAGTTACGAAGAATATCCTCTGTCTTCCCTCGAAGACAGAGGGTGTTTCTTTTTCTCAGGCCGTTATAAAAACAAATAAGTCCGGATTTTATTTGGAAAATACAAAAGAAAATGGATATTTACAACAAGCCTGATTTATTATTTAAAAAATAACCGGTTTCCTACCTTTTGTTAACTTTTCTCCATCATAAATAATATTACCGTTTTACTGAAGTGGAGCGCTCCATTTGAGTGAGTCAATTATGTTTTTCCTTTATTTATATGACTTCACCTTTTATAAAGGATTATTTAAGCAAGGTGATAACTTCTATTTCTCTTATTTTTATATTAAAAAAGAGAAATCATCGTCTTTTCAGGTATTTAAATCAGAGCTTTAAGTACTATTTGAATTCGTCGATTCTCGAAAACAACCTTTGTGATAGTTAAATGGAAAGTTTATGATTCAGAGCCTGTTTCGTGTTGCTCATCTTTCTCCAAATCCTTTTCCTGTTAGACTAATAGAAGCGATTTGAAAGTATTTTTTTGCTTTTTGGAGGATATCTGACCGGGAAAAAAAGGTTTCGTCATTTATGATAAGGTCAATGTGAGTCTGAATGATAAGCGGTCTATTTTGAAACCTGCGGTTAAGTGAAAAGCTAATAAAAGGAAGGAACTGTCTGGAAAAGCCCTTTTTGTTTCTTTTCGGTAAAAGACAGATAATCGTAAAAAATAAGATGGAAACTACATTATTATAATATGAAAAGTCTTATTTATATTATATTGGTGAGAGTTCTGTATTTTTCTATTTCCTTTTATTCGTTGTATCATTCATTAAAAAACTGTCGATGCACTATATTCTCCCAATCATTTCCTGTGGAACTCAGAGTTCCTATTTTATGTCCGTTTTTGTTATATACGGTTACTGTGCCGGATGAGCTTTTCGTTGCACTTCCTATTTTGTGCCCATTTCTGTCACGATAAGTAACTGTACCGGAAGAACTGTTAGTTGCGCTTCCTGTCTTATATCCGTTGCTATTCTTGTAAGTTGTTTTCCCGGAAGAATTTACAGTTGAACTTCCTGTTTTTTGTCCGTTTTTATCATGGTAAATTGTGTTTCCGGAAGCGCTAGTGTTTGCAGTTCCTGTTTTGTTTCCCTTATTATCACTGTAAGTTATTTTTCTGGAAGAAGCGGTATTTGCGCTTCCTGTTTTTTGACCGTTGTTATTACGTACTATAGTTGTTTGGGAAAATGAAAAACATACAGATAAAACCGTAAAAATAAAAAGAAAGATAAATTTTTTCATAATGCTTATTTTAATAGGTTATATATATAATTTGACCGGGTCAAAGACAATAGGTTTAATATAGAAAAAAACTATTTTTTTCCTGTTCCTTTTTGTTCATATAGCATATAGTATCTATCTAAAAACAAATAAAAATTGTTAAAACTATTCCGGATTCTATTCTTAAATAATACAAAATTTCCTCAGGAACAAAAAATAAAAGACTTATAGGTAAGAATTTTATAGGAAAATATTGTAAGAATAAAATAATTAACTACCTTTGCAACCCAATTTAGGAAATTATAAATTATTAATAAATAAACGGAGTAAAAAAACTAGAAAATGCCTACAATTCAGCAATTAGTAAGAAAAGGAAGGAAGGTATTGGTTGACAAAAGTAAATCACCGGCATTGGATTCATGTCCTCAGAGACGTGGTGTATGCGTACGTGTTTACACAACTACCCCTAAGAAACCTAACTCTGCGATGCGTAAAGTTGCCCGTGTTCGTTTAACGAATACAAAAGAGGTTAATGCTTACATTCCGGGTGAAGGACATAACCTGCAGGAACACTCAATCGTACTGGTTCGTGGTGGTCGTGTGAAAGATCTTCCGGGAGTACGATACCATATCGTTCGCGGAACGTTGGATACAGCAGGGGTGAACGGACGTACACAACGTCGTTCCAAATATGGTGCTAAACGTCCGAAAGCCGGACAAGCTGCCAAAAAATAATTGACCAATAATTATTTCAAAAGTATTAAGAAAGTATTAAATTCGTTTGAGTTTATTGGATAAAGCTTTATAGCTAGGTTGAGTAAATAGTCCGGTGGGACTGTTGAAGACACACAAAGGCAACCAAAAACACGAACAAAAATTTTGCAAAAAAGATGAGAAAAGCAAAACCTAAGAAGAGGGTCATATTACCTGATCCGGTCTTCAGTGATGTAAAGGTGACAAAATTTGTCAATCACCTCATGTATGACGGAAAAAAAAGCATCGCTTTTGATATCTTTTATTCTGCTCTAGAAACAGTAAAAAGCAAACTTCCTAATGAGGAAAAAACACCTCTTGAAGTTTGGAAAAAAGCACTCGACAATATTACTCCACAAGTCGAAGTTAAGTCTCGCCGCGTAGGTGGAGCAACTTTCCAGGTTCCTACCGAAATTCGTCCCGATAGAAAAGAATTCATTTCAATGAAAAATCTTATTCTGTACTCTCGTAAAAGAGGCGGAAAAACTATGGCTGATAAACTGGCCGCTGAAATCATTGATGCATTCAACGAGCAGGGAGCAGCGTATAAACGGAAAGAAGACATGCATAGAATGGCTGAAGCGAACCGTGCATTTGCTCATTTCCGCTTCTAAAATTTTTTAATTAAAAAGAACAAGAAAGGTTTAAATACAAAATGGCTAAAGGATCAGATAAAAATTTGAAGTTTACCAGGAATATTGGTATCATGGCTCATATCGATGCCGGAAAGACTACTACTTCAGAGCGTATTCTTTTCTACACCGGTTTGACTCACAAAATCGGTGAAGTGCACGATGGAGCTGCTACTATGGACTGGATGGAACAGGAGCAGGAAAGAGGAATCACTATCACTTCTGCTGCTACAACCACCAGTTGGAATTATCTGAATGATAAATATAAAATCAACTTGATTGACACTCCGGGACACGTTGACTTTACTGTAGAGGTAGAACGTTCATTACGTATTCTGGATGGTGCTGTTGCTACTTTTTGTGCAGTAGGAGGTGTAGAGCCTCAATCAGAAACAGTATGGCGTCAGGCGGATAAATATAATGTTCCCCGTATCGGCTATATTAATAAAATGGACCGTTCGGGTGCTAACTTTTTTGAAGTAGTGCGTCAGATTAAAGAAATGCTTGGTTCAAACCCTTGTCCTATTCAGATTCCTATCGGAGCTGAGGAAACATTTAAAGGGGTAGTGGATTTGGTAAAAATGAAAGCTATCTTCTGGCATGATGAAACAATGGGTGCGGATTATACGGAAGAAGAAATCCCTGCGGAACTGCTAGCAGAAGCAGAAGAGTGGAGAGATAAAATGCTCGAAACAGTGGCTGAATCCGATGATGTTTTAATGGAGAAATTCTTCGATGATCCTTCCACTATTACAGAAGATGAAATTTTAGGTGCTATCCGTAAGGCAACCATCGCTATGGATATCGTTCCGATGATTTGTGGTTCTTCATTTAAAAACAAAGGAGTTCAGAAATTATTGGATGCAGTTTGTTCTTTCCTGCCAAGTCCACTGGATACAGGGGATATTGTGGGAACAGATCCAAAAAATCCGGAAAAAGAGATTATAAGAAAGCCTTCTTCGGACGAACCGTTAACTGCTCTGGCATTTAAAATTGCAACAGACCCGTATGTAGGACGCTTGTGTTTCTTCCGTGTGTATTCCGGAGAACTGGAAGCAGGTTCTTATGTATATAATGTCCGTTCTGAGAAAAAAGAACGTATTTCACGTCTTTTCCAGATGCATTCCAACAAACAGAACCCAAAAGAATATATCGGTTGTGGTGATATAGGTGCAGGAGTAGGATTTAAAGATATCCGTACCGGAGATACCTTGTGTGATGAATCTCATCCGATTGTACTTGAGTCTATTGACTTCCCGGATCCGGTAATCGGTATTGCCGTTGAACCTAAAACTCAGAAGGACCTTGATAAGTTAGGTATGGGTCTTAGTAAGCTGGCAGAAGAAGATCCGACCTTTACAGTAAGAACAGACGAACAAACAGGACAAACAGTAATTAGTGGTATGGGTGAACTTCACCTTGAGATTATTATTGACCGTCTGAAACGTGAGTTTAAAGTAGAATGTAATCAGGGACGTCCGCAGGTTTCTTATAAAGAAGCTATTTCACAAACCGTAGAACTTCGTGAAGTTTATAAAAAACAATCCGGAGGTCGTGGTAAATATGCGGATATTCAATGTCGGGTAGGTCCTGCTGATGCTGATTTCGAAACCGGTTTACAATTTATTGATGAAGTAAAAGGTGGTAATATTCCAAAAGAATTTATTCCTTCGATCCAGAAAGGATTTCAAACAGCCATGCGTAATGGAGTACTGGCCGGTTATCCGATGGATTCTATGAAAGTAGTTGTCTTTGACGGTTCTTATCACAATGTGGACTCAGACCAGTTATCTTTCGAGATTTGTGCAATCCAGGCATACAAAAATGCATGTCAGAAAGCGAAGCCGGTATTACTTGAGCCTATTATGAAACTGGAAGTGGTTACTCCTGAAGAAAATATGGGAGATGTTATTTCTGACCTTAACAAGCGTCGTGGACAAGTGGAAGGTATGGAATCCAACCGCTCCGGTGCTCGTATCGTAAAAGCGAAAGTGCCGATGGCTGAAATGTTCGGTTATGTAACTTCCTTACGTACTATTACCTCCGGACGTGCTACTTCCTCTATGGAGTTTTCTCATTATGCGGAGGTATCTACTTCAGTAGCTAAAGAAGTACTGACAGAGGTAAAAGGACGTGTAGATTTATTGTAATATATTATCAGTAAAATAAGATGAGCCAAAAAATCAGAATCAAACTTAAGTCTTATGACCACAATTTAGTAGATAAATCTGCTGAGAAAATTGTGAAGACAGTTAAGGCAACCGGTGCTGTGGTTAGTGGTCCTATACCGCTTCCGACCCACAAACGCATTTTTACGGTAAACCGTTCTACTTTTGTGAACAAAAAATCAAGAGAGCAGTTTCAATTATCTTCATTTAAACGCTTGATTGATATCTATAGTTCTACGGCAAAAACAGTAGATGCATTAATGAAACTGGAACTGCCAAGCGGAGTAGAAGTAGAGATCAAAGTCTGAGAAGTCATAAATCAGATTTTTTAAATTTAAATTATCAAATTAAAAGAGAAATGCCAGGATTATTAGGAAAAAAAATCGGAATGACATCCGTTTTCAGTGCCGAGGGTAAAAATGTACCATGCACTGTTATCGAAGTAGGTCCTTGTGTGGTTACTCAATTAAAAACTGTTGAGAATGATGGGTATGAAGCCATACAAATCGGTTTCCAAGAAAAAAAGGAAAAACATACCACAAAACCCCTGATGGGTCATTTTCAGAAAGCAGGAGTAGCTCCGCAAAGACACTTGGCCGAGTTCAAAGGTTTTGATAAAGAATTCAAATTAGGAGAGATAATTTCAGTAGACCTGTTTGAAGAAAATTCTTTTGTAGATGTAATCGGAACTTCTAAAGGAAAAGGTTTTCAGGGAGTTGTGAAACGTCATGGATTCGGTGGGGTAGGACAGTCTACTCATGGACAGCACAACCGTCTTCGTGCTCCGGGTTCTATCGGAGCAAGTTCTTATCCTTCCAAAGTATTTAAAGGAATGCGTATGGCAGGAAGAATGGGAGGAGATAGAGTTACAGTACAGAATTTATTAGTGTTAAAGGTAATTCCGGAACATAATTTACTTATGGTAAAAGGTTCTGTACCCGGATGTAAAGGTTCAATCGTATTAATTGAGAAATAATGGAACTGAGTGTATATAACATAAAAGGTGAAGACACCGGAAGAAAAGTTACGTTAGACGAAACTATCTTCAATATTGAACCTAACGACCATGCCATTTATCTGGCTGTTAAACAACATTTGGCTAACAAAAGACAAGGAACTCACAAAACGAAAGAAAGAAGTGAAATGTCCGGAAGTACACGCAAATTAGGTCGTCAGAAAGGTGGTGGCGGTGCTCGTCGTGGGGATATCAATTCTCCTGTATTAGTAGGTGGTGCCCGTGTGTTTGGCCCTAAACCAAGAGATTACAGTTTCAAACTGAATAAGAAAGTTAAACAATTGGCTCGCAAATCCGCATTGGCATATAAGGCTAAGAATAATGAAATAATTGTTGTAGAAGATTTCACTTTTGAAGCTCCGAAAACAAAAGAATTTATTTCATTAACGCAAAACCTGAAAGTCGCTGATAAAAAGTTACTTTTGGTTTTACCGGAACAAAATAAAAACGTATATTTGTCGGCTCATAATTTACAGAAGGCAAAAGTTACAAACCCTTCTGGTATAAATACTTATAGGATTTTGAATGCTTCATGTTTGCTGGTAACCGAGCAATCTTTATCAGCAATTAGCGAAAATTTTAAAGCATAGGAGATAAAATAATGGGAATTATTATTAAACCAATCGTTACGGAAAAGATGACCGCGATTACTGATAAATTCAATAATCGTTATGGTTTTCGTGTAGATCCTAATGCGAATAAGTTACAGATTAAGAAGGCAATAGAAGAATTTTATAATGTGACTGTAGTTGATGTGAACACGGTAAATTATAGCGGTAAAAACAAAAGCCGTTATACAAAATCCGGTCTTATCAATGGAAAAACATCTGCTTATAAAAAAGCTATTGTTACTTTGAAAGAAGGAGATATTATTGATTTTTACAGCAATATTCAATAAGAAATGGCAGTTAGAAAATTGAAGCCCACAACACCGGGGCAAAGACACAAAATTATTGGTACATTTGATAACATTACTGCAAGTGTACCAGAAAAATCTCTTGTAGTAGGGATACGTAAATCCGGGGGTCGTAATAACCAGGGAAAAATGACTATGCGCTACATCGGTGGTGGTCATAAACGTAAATTCCGTATCATTGACTTCAAGAGAAATAAAGACGGTGTTCCGGCCACTGTAAAAACAATCGAATATGATCCGAACCGTTCGGCTCGTATTGCTTTGTTATTCTATGCCGATGGTGAAAAAAGATATATGCTTGCACCAAACGGACTGGAAGTTGGCCAAACAGTAATGTCAGGTAAAGATGCAGCACCAGAAATCGGAAATGCATTACCATTGCAGAATATTCCTATCGGAACAGTTATTCATAATATTGAGCTTCGCCCGGGACAAGGTGCCGCGATGGTACGTTCTGCCGGAACATTTGCTCAGTTGACTTCGAGAGAAGACAAATATGCAATAATCAAGTTACCGTCCGGAGAAACCCGGAAGATCCTTTCAGCTTGTAAAGCTACTATAGGAAGTGTCGGAAATTCTGACCATGCACTTGAAAGATCAGGTAAAGCAGGTCGCTCAAGATGGTTAGGACGTCGTCCTCGTACACGTGCAGTTGTGATGAACCCGGTAGATCACCCGATGGGTGGTGGTGAAGGACGTGCTTCAGGAGGACATCCAAGATCACGCAAGGGATTATACGCTAAAGGACTGAAGACAAGAGCGCCTAAAAAAGCTTCTACTAAGTACATTATTGAAAGAAGAAAAAAGTAATCTGATTAATTAAAGAATTATGAGTCGTTCATTAAAAAAAGGACCGTATATTAATGTGAAGCTTGAAAAAAAAGTACTTGCTATGAATGAGTCCGGAAAGAAAACCGTGATCAAAACATGGGCTCGTGCTTCCATGATTTCACCTGACTTTGTGGGTCACACGATAGCTGTTCACAATGGTAATAAATTTATTCCCGTATATGTTACAGAAAACATGGTAGGACACAAATTAGGAGAATTTTCTCCTACTCGTACTTTCCGTGGACATGCAGGTAACAGAAAAAGATAAGAACGGGAAAAACAATAACCTGATAAAATAAAAAAGAAATAAAAATGGGTGCAAGAAAGAGAATATCTGCAGAAGCAAAAAAAGAAGCCCGCAAAACCATGTATTACGCAAAATTGCGTAATGTGCCTACTTCACCACGCAAGATGCGTCTGGTTGCAGACATGATCCGTGGAATGGAGGTATTCAGAGCATTAGGGGTTTTGAAGTTTTCTTCGAAAGAAGCTGCCGGCAGAGTAGAAAAATTACTCCGTTCAGCAATTGCTAACTGGGAACAGAAAAACGAACGGAAAGCGGAAAGCGGAGAGCTTTATGTAAGCCAAATAAGTGTAGATTCGGCAACTATGTTAAAAAGACTTCGTCCTGCTCCTCAAGGTCGTGGATACAGAATCCGCAAACGTTCTAACCATGTAACCTTGTTCGTGGACACAGTAAACAGTAAAAACGATAATCAAAATAACGCGTAGTAGATGGGACAAAAGACAAATCCGATAAGTAACCGTTTAGGAATCATCAGAGATTGGGATTCTAACTGGTATGGCGGCAAAAATTATGGAGATACTTTATTAGAAGACAGCAAAATCCGTAAATATTTGAATGTCCGTCTGGCTAAAGCAAGCGTATCCCGCATCATTATTGAGCGTACGTTGAAGTTGATTACAATTACTGTGTGTACTGCCCGTCCGGGTATTATCATTGGTAAAGGAGGACAGGAAGTTGACAAGCTGAAAGAAGAGCTGAAGAAAATTATAGATAAGGATGTTCAGATCAATATTTTTGAAGTAAAGCGTCCGGAGTTAGATGCTGTAATTGTAGCAAACAATATCGCTCGTCAGCTGGAAGGAAAAATCGCGTATCGTCGTGCCGTTAAGATGGCTATTGCTTCTACCATGAGAATTGGTGCAGAGGGAATCAAAATCCAGATATCCGGGCGTTTGAACGGTGCTGAAATGGCTCGTTCCGAAATGTATAAAGAAGGAAGAACTCCTCTTCATACTTTCCGTGCCGATATTGATTATGCACAAGCGGAAGCACTGACAAAAGTAGGTTTATTAGGTATCAAAGTTTGGATTTGCCGTGGGGAAGTTTACGGTAAAAGAGATCTTTCACCTTCTTTCACTACTTCAAAAGACAATGCTCGTCAGGGTGGAAACTCAGGTGGCAACCGTGGCGGCGGTATGAGAAAGAGAAAAAATAATCGTTAAACGAATTATACCTTATTAAGTAATGTTACAACCGAAGAAAACAAAATTCAGAAGACAACAAAAGGGCCGCATGAAAGGAAATGCTCAGCGCGGTAACCAGTTGGCTTTTGGTTCTTTTGGCATAAAGACTTTGCAATCTAAATGGATTACAGGACGTCAGATAGAAGCTGCCCGTATTGCAGTGACACGTTATATGCAACGTCAGGGACAAATCTGGATTCGTATTTTCCCTGATAAACCGATTACAAAGAAACCAGCCGAAGTACGTATGGGTAAAGGAAAGGGAGCTCCGGAAGGATTTGTGGCTCCTGTTACTCCAGGAAGAATTATTATTGAGATCGAGGGAGTACCGTTTGATGTGGCAAAAGAGGCATTGCGTCTGGCTGCTCAGAAACTTCCGGTGACTACTGCTTTTGTCGTAAGACGGGATTATGATGAAAATCAAAATGCGTAAGTTATGAAAATTGGAGAAATTAGAGAATTAAACGACAAGGAACTCCTTGAGAGATTGGATGCGGAAGTTGCACGTTATGATCAGATGAAGATCAACCACAGCATCTCCCCATTGGATAGCCCTGCGCAGATTAAACAACAACGCAGGATGATTGCGCGTATTAAAACCGTGTTACGCCAAAGAGAATTAAATCAACAATAATTAAATTGTTCTGATGGAAACGAGAAAATTAAGAAAAGAAAGAACTGGTGTTATTTCCAGCAATAAAATGGATAAAACCATTACAGTTGCTATTAAATATAAAGAAAAACACCCTATATATGGTAAATTCGTTAGTAAGACGAAGAAATACCATGCTCATGACGAAAAAAATGATTGTAACATTGGAGACACTGTAAGAATCATGGAAACCCGTCCGCTGAGTAAGTTGAAAAGATGGAGATTAGTGGAAGTAATCGAAAGAGCTAAGTAAGATGATACAACAAGAAAGCAGATTAAAAATAGCGGATAATAGTGGTGGTAAAGAAGCACTATGTATCCGGGTGTTAGGAGGAACAAAAAAACGGTATGCCACAGTAGGAGATATTATTGTCGTAACTGTAAAAAGTGTTATTCCTGCCAGTGATGTGAAAAAGGGAACTGTTTCAAAAGCTATTATTGTTCGTACAAAGAAGGAAGTCAGACGTCCGGACGGATCTTACATTCGCTTTGATGATAATGCTTGTGTTTTATTAAATAATGCAGGGGAAATTCGTGGAAGCCGTATTTTTGGTCCGGTAGCCAGGGAATTACGTAATGAAAATATGAAAATTGTTTCATTAGCTCCGGAAGTATTGTAATTTTAAAAATCAAAGCAGTAATGAGTAAATTACATATTAAAAAAGGCGATATTGTATACGTAAATGCCGGTGAAGATAAAGGCAAAACCGGACGTGTACTAGAAATGTTGGTAAAAAATAAGAAAGCTCTTGTGGAAGGAGTAAACATGGTATCAAAACATACAAAGCCAAATGCACAGAATCCACAAGGAGGAATTATTAAAAAAGAAGCACCCGTACATATTTCCAATCTGAATGTAGTAGATCCTAAAACCGGAAAAGCTACCCGTATCGGTCGGAAATTGGTAGATGGAAAATTGGTGCGTTACGCTAAAAAGTCAGGGGAGGTAATTAAATAATGAACACGGCAAGCCTAAAACAAACTTATGCAGAACAAATCGTTCCTGCATTAATGAAGGAATTTGGATATAAATCCGTGATGCAAGTTCCTGTTTTGAAAAAGATCGTAATCAATCAGGGATTGGGATATGCAGTGGCAGATAAAAAAATCATTGATGTAGCTATTAATGAATTAACTGCTATTACCGGGCAAAAGGCTGTTGCGACAGTATCTAAAAAAGATATCTCAAATTTCAAATTGCGGAAGAAAATGCCGATCGGGGTAATGGTGACATTGCGCCGGGAGCAGATGTACGAATTTCTTGAAAGACTAATACGGGTTGCTTTACCACGTATCAGAGACTTTAAAGGAATCGAAAGCAAATTGGACGGAAGAGGAAATTATACATTAGGAATTCAGGAACAAATCGTTTTTCCTGAAATAAATATTGATTCTATTACTAAAATTCTCGGAATGAATATTACTTTTGTAACCTCTGCGAAAACAGATGAAGAAGGGTATGCTTTATTAAAGAATTTTGGCTTACCTTTCAAAAATGCTAAAAATTAAGAAATAGATAGATTATGGCAAAGGAATCAATGAAAGCTCGTGAAGTGAAAAGAGCAAAACTTGTTGCTAAGTATGCTGCCAAAAGAAAACAACTGAAAGAAGAAGGCAACTACGAAGCATTACAGGCTTTGCCAAAGAACGCTTCACCTATTCGCTTGCATAACCGTTGTAAACTGACCGGCCGTCCGAAAGGATATATCCGTCAATTCGGAATTTCCCGTATTCAATTCAGGGAAATGGCATCAGCAGGTCTTATTCCGGGAGTGAAAAAAGCAAGCTGGTAAAGAAATATTTTTAGTTTCAAATATTGTCCCGGCTGTCGGGATCAATTTAAACAATTTTAATTATGACAGATCCAATAGCAGATTATTTGACCCGTTTACGGAACGCTATTAAAGCCAATCACAGGGTGGTGGAAGTTCCTGCGTCAAATCTGAAGAAGGAAATTACTAAAATTCTCTTCGAAAAAGGCTACATCCTTAATTATAAGTTTGTAGACGACAATGTTCAGGGTTCTATTAAGATAGCCCTGAAGTATGATCCTGTAAATAAAGTAAACGCTATCAAGAAATTGATCAGAGTTTCTACCCCGGGGTTGCGTAAATATGTGGGGTATAAAGAAATGCCAAGAGTATTGAACGGATTGGGTATAGCGGTGTTGTCCACTTCTAAAGGCGTAATGACAGACAAAGAAGCCAAGAATCTCAAAATTGGCGGAGAAGTATTGTGTTATGTGTATTAATTTTAAAAAAGGAGGAAATAAACAATGTCAAGAATAGGAAAATTACCCATCACAATACCGGCAGGTGTAACCGTATCTTTTAAAGATAATGTAGTTACAGTGAAAGGTCCGAAAGGTGAATTAAGCCAGAAAATCAATCCGGATATTACTATTGATATTCAAGATAGTGTAGTGGAAGTTAAAAGGCCTTCGGATGAAAAACAACATCGTGCATTACATGGCTTGTACCGTGCACTGATTAATAATATGGTAGTTGGTGTATCTCAAGGTTATCGTAAAGAAATGGAATTGGTTGGTGTCGGATATCGTGTATCCAATAACGGACAACTCCTGGACTTTTCTTTGGGATATTCTCATAATATATTGTTACAATTGCCGAAAGAAATTAAGGTTGAAACCAAATCCGAAAGAAACAAAAATCCGTTGGTGATTCTTGAATCCTGTGATAAGGAACTTCTCGGAATGGTGTGTGCTAAAATACGGAGTTTCCGTAAACCTGAACCATACAAAGGAAAAGGGATCAGATTTGTGGGAGAAGTTGTTCGTAGAAAATCCGGAAAATCGGCAGGTGCTAAATAATTAATATTATAAGATATGGCAACTAATAAGCAAGAAAGAAGACAAAGAATAAAATATCATATACGGAGTAAAATCTCCGGTACTGCAGAACAGCCTCGGATGACCGTGTTCAGAAGTAACAAGCAGATTTATGTACAGATTATCAATGATGTGGAAGGTAAAACATTAGCTGCTGCTTCATCCTTGGGAATGCAGGAAAAAGTGACAAAGAAAGAACAGGCTGCAAAAGTCGGTGAACTGATCGCTAAGAAAGCTCAGGAAGCCGGTATTGCAAAAGTCGTATTTGACCGTAACGGTTATCTATATCACGGGAGAATAAAAGAATTGGCAGACGCAGCTCGTAAAGGAGGACTTAAATTTTAAAAGGAGATGGCAAGAATAAATAACAAAGTTAAATCGACTAACGATTTAGAATTAAAAGACAGACTGGTTGCAATTAATCGTGTTACGAAAGTAACCAAAGGAGGACGTGCATTTAGCTTTTCTGCCATCGTTGTAGTTGGAAACGAAGATGGTATTGTCGGTTGGGGCTTAGGAAAAGCAAATGAAGTAACAACCGCAATAGCGAAAGGTGTTGAAGCTGCAAAGAAAAACCTTATTAAAGTACCGGTATATAAAGGGACTATTCCTCACGAACAAGTAGCGAGATTCGGTGGTGCGGAAGTTTTTCTGAAGCCCGCTTCCCATGGTACCGGAGTAAAAGCCGGTGGTGCGATGCGTTCTGTTCTTGAAAGTGTTGGTATTACAGATGTATTGGCAAAATCCAAAGGTTCTTCAAATCCTCATAACCTGGTTAAAGCTACTATGGAAGCATTGAGTGAAATGAGAGATCCGATGATGGTTGCTCAGAACAGACAGATTTCAGTTGAAAAAGTGTTTAAAGGTTAAATTGGGAGGAACAATAAATGGCTATTATAAAAATAACACAAGTAAGAAGCAGAATTAAGTGCCCGAAAGATCAGAAAAGAACACTGGATGCTTTGGGATTGAAAAAGCTGAATCGCACAGTGGAGCATGAAGCAACTCCTCAGATACTGGGAATGGTGGCAAAAGTGCAACACTTAGTGTCTGTCGAGAAATAATCAATCTATTGTTGGATAAAAATATTATAATATATTATGAACTTAAGTAATTTAAAACCAGCTCAAGGCTCAACCAAGACAAGAAAGAGAATTGGCCGCGGATCCGGATCCGGCTTAGGGGGGACCTCTACCAGAGGACACAAAGGAGCGAAATCACGATCCGGCTATTCCAAGAAAATTGGTTTTGAGGGTGGTCAGATGCCTTTACAGCGTCGTATTCCTAAATATAGATTTAAAAATATCAACAGAGTTGAATATAAAGCTATTAATCTTACAACGTTACAGGAACTTGCTGAGAAAGCAAATCTGCAAAAGATTGATATCGCAGCGTTGAAAGCCGCTGGTTTTATCAACAAAAATCAGTTGGTTAAAATCTTAGCGAATGGAACATTGACTACTAAAATAGATGTAGAAGCTCACGCTTTTTCTAAAGCAGCTGAAGAAGCCATTCAATCTGTTGGTGGAAACGTTGTAAAATTGTAATTAAATGAGAGCAATTGAGACCATAAAAAACATTTGGAAAATTGAGGAATTAAGAAACAGAATTCTCACTACAATTGCTTTAGTTGCCATCTACCGCTTTGGAACCTTTGTTGTGTTGCCTGGGGTAGATGCTGCTTCTTTAGCAGCGCTGAAAAACCAGACAAGCGAAGGTCTTCTTAGTTTGTTGAATATGTTTTCAGGAGGAGCGTTCTCTAATGCTTCAATTTTCGGATTAGGAATTATGCCGTATATCTCGGCATCAATCGTAATCCAGCTTTTGACAATGGCTGTACCAGCCTTTCAGAAGCTTCAACGGGAAGGTGAAAGTGGGAGAAGAAAAATAAACCAATATACCCGTTATCTGACTGTGCTCATCTTGATCGTTCAGGGTCCGGTGTACCTTATTAATGCTAGAGCGCAAGGTGTAGTGATGCCTGATGATATATGGTTCAGAATTTCATCGACCATTATATTAGCGGCTGGAAGTATGTTCATCATGTGGCTGGGAGAACGTATTACAGATAAGGGTATTGGAAATGGTATATCATTTATCATTATGGTGGGTATTATTGCCCGTTTCCCTCAATCCATTGTTCAGGAATTTGTTTCCCGTACAACAGATGCTTCTAGCGGAGGGTTAGTAATGTTCTTAGGTGAGATTCTATTATTATTATTTGTTATTGCTGGTTGTATTTTGTTAGTACAGGGAACAAGAAGAATTCCGGTGCAATATGCAAAACGTATTGTCGGTAACAAACAATATGGTGGTGCTCGTCAGTATATACCATTGAAAGTAAATGCAGCAGGAGTAATGCCTATCATCTTTGCTCAGGCAATTATGTTTATTCCTATTACGCTTGCCAGCTATGCGGATCCGGAAAATGTAGGAAGTGGATTCTTACGTTCCTTTATGGATATGAACGGTTTCTGGTATAACCTGGTTTTTGCTTTATTAATTATTGCATTTACTTATTTTTATACTGCTGTAACAATTAATCCGACTCAAATGGCGGAAGATCTGAAGAAAAATAATGGTTTTATTCCGGGTATTAAACCGGGAAAAAGAACAGCTGAGTATATTGATACAATCATGTCCCGTATTACATTGCCGGGCTCTATATTCATTGCTCTTGTTGCTGTTATGCCGGCTTTTGCAAGTTTATTCGGAATTACCGGAGGATTTGCTCAGTTTTTCGGAGGAACTTCTTTATTAATTTTGGTAGGGGTTGTTCTGGATACATTGCAACAAGTTGAAAGTCATTTACTGATGCGTCATTACGACGGATTACTTAAATCAGGAAGAATTAAAGGCCGTTCCGGATCGGTGGCTGCTTATTAAGAAACGAATGATTTATTTAAAAACAGATGAGGAAATAGAATTACTTCGCGAAAGTAATTTATTGGTTGGAAAAACGTTGGCCGAACTGGCTAAGCATATCAAACCCGGTGTAACAACCAAACAGTTGGATAAAATAGCTTATGACTTTATTAAAAGTCATAATGCTGTCCCGGGATTTTTAGGCTATAACGGATTTCCAGGCTCAATTTGTACATCCGTTAATGAACAAGTTGTACACGGGATTCCCGGAGAATATATCTTAAAAGACGGAGATATTATTTCAATTGATTGTGGTGTATATAAAAATGAATTTCATGGTGATTCTGCTTACACTTTTTGTGTCGGTGAAGTAAAACCGGAAATCATGGATTTACTCAAAACAACCAGGGAATCTTTATATCTGGGTATCGAAAAGGCTGTTGAGGGAAACAGGACAGGAGATATCGGATATACTATTCAATCTTATTGTGAATCTAAAGGATATTCTGTAGTTCGTGAAATGGTAGGTCATGGGGTAGGCAAAAGTTTACATGAAGAACCGGAAGTACCTAATTATGGTAGACGAGGTTCCGGTGTGAAGCTTAAAGCTGGCATGGTTATTGCAGTAGAACCGATGATCAATCTGGGAGAACGCCGGATCGTTATGGAACGGGATGGCTGGACTGTCAGAACAAAGGATCATAAACCATCTGCTCATTTTGAACACACGATCGCAATTACAGAAGGAAGCGCTGATATTCTATCTTCTTTTGAATTTATTCAGGAAGTGTTAGGAGACAGAGCCTTTTAACCTTTAGAAAACCAACAGTAAATTAAATTAGTGTACAATTAAAAAATAATTATGGCGAAGCAATCAGCAATAGAACAAGA
Organism: Candidatus Azobacteroides sp.; assembly: GCA_021201815.1. Classification (GTDB taxonomy): domain Bacteria; phylum Bacteroidota; class Bacteroidia; order Bacteroidales; family WRGA01; genus WRGA01. The sequence goes on from JAJQEC010000061.1 coordinate 50,954, forward strand.
CGGAACTATCGTAGAGGCATTGTCAAATGCAATGTTTCGTGTAGAACTGGAAAACGGACATGAGATTATTGCTCATATTTCCGGAAAGATGAGAATGCATTACATCAAAATTCTTACCGGTGATAAAGTAAAAGTAGAAATGTCTCCGTATGATTTGTCTAAAGGACGTATCACTTTCAGATATAAATAAAAATAAAAAGAAAATACAATATGAAAGTCAGAGCATCATTAAAAAAGCGTACAGCCGATTGTAAAATTGTAAGGCGTAAGGGTCGCTTGTATATTATTAACAAGAAAAATCCAAAGTATAAACAACGTCAAGGATAATTTTATTATTTTTGCAAAAAATATTTATCTAATTATATGGCTATAAGAATAGTTGGTGTAGATTTGCCGCAAAATAAAAGAGGCGAGATTGCGTTAACCTATATCTACGGAATTGGACGTAGCAGCGCAAATAAAATTCTGGCGGAAGCCGGTATTGATAGAGATATCAAAGTGAAAGACTGGAATGACGATCAAACTGCAAAGATTCGTGAGATTATTGGCAGTAACTTCAAAGTAGAAGGAGAACTCCGTTCTGAAGTACAACTAAATATCAAGCGTCTGATGGACATTGGTTGTTACCGCGGAATCCGTCACCGTATCGGTTTGCCTTTAAGAGGTCAAAGTACTAAAAATAATGCCCGTACTCGTAAGGGTAAAAAGAAAACAGTTGCTAACAAGAAAAAAGCTACTAAATAATCATTGATATGGCTAAGAAAACAGTCTCAAATAAAAAAAGAAACGTTAAAGTTGACGTAAACGGACAGTTACACGTTCATTCTTCTTTTAATAATATTATTGTTACACTGGCAAATAGCGAAGGACAGGTTATTTCCTGGTCATCTGCCGGAAAAATGGGATTCAGAGGTTCTAAAAAAAATACTCCCTATGCAGCACAAATGGCCGCACAGGATTGCGCAAAAGTTGCATTTGACCTTGGCTTGAGAAAAGTAAAAGCATATGTAAAAGGTCCGGGTAACGGACGTGAATCCGCAATCAGAAGTATACATGGTGCGGGAATTGAAGTTACTGAAATCGTTGATGTAACTCCATTGCCACATAATGGTTGCAGACCTCCTAAAAAAAGAAGAGTATAATAACATATTTTATAGTAAGATCTCTTTGTCGTTGAATCCCTATATGAAAGATTACAAGTGACGCCTCTCTGTAATCGCGGCTGCATGTAGTATTTGGCTGCATTGAGTTTGTTAAAACGAAAAAAAATGGCAAGATATACAGGACCAAGAACAAAAATTGCACGTAAATTCGGTGAACCTATTTTCGGACCGGATAAAGTGTTATCTAAAAAAAATTATCCTCCGGGACAACATGGTAACAGCCGGAAAAGAAAAACTTCCGAATACGGTATTCAGCTTCGTGAGAAGCAAAAAGCAAAATATACATATGGTGTATTGGAAAAACAATTCCGTAACTTATTCGACAAAGCATCCAGAACAAAAGGAATTACAGGGGAAGTGTTACTTCAGTTACTCGAAACCCGCCTGGATAATGTTGTTTATCGTTTAGGTATTGCTCCTACACGTGCAGCAGCCCGTCAGTTGGTTTCACACAGACATATTACCGTAGATGGGAAAGTAGTAAATATTCCTTCTTATTCTGTAAAACCTGGACAAATCATCGGAGTTCGTGAGAAATCCAAATCCATGGAAGTAATTGATAATGCACTTTCCGGATTTAATCACAGCAAGTACCCGTGGATGGAATGGGATCAAAGCTCTAAGTCAGGAAAATTTTTACATATTCCGGAAAGAGCGGATATCCCTGAGAACATTAAAGAACAATTGATCGTTGAGTTATACTCTAAATAATAAGAAATAATGGCGATATTAGCATTTCAAAAACCAGATAAAGTGTTGATGTTGGAAGCTACCGACAACTACGGTAAATTCGAATTTCGACCTTTAGAATCCGGTTATGGTATTACAATAGGTAATGCTTTACGCCGCATTCTGCTTTCTTCACTTGAAGGTTTTGCTATTACTTCAATTAAGATTGAAGGGGTAGAACATGAATTTGCCACCATTCCCGGTGTCATAGAAGATGTGATCAATATCATTCTTAATCTGAAGCAGGTAAGACTGAAACAAGTAGAAGAGGACTTTGAAGATGAAAAAGTAAGTATATCTGTTTCCGGAATAACAGAATTTAAAGCGGGCAATATTGGCAACAGTTTGACCGGTTTTAAAGTGCTGAATCCTGATCTGGTAATTTGCAGGATGGACAAAAGTGCTTCCTTTCAGATTGATCTTACAATAAATAAAGGTAGGGGATATGTGCCGGCGGAAGAAAACCGGAACGCAAATGATGAAGTAACGGTAATTGCTATTGACTCCATCTATACACCTATCAAAAATGTAAAATATACAATTGAAAACTTTCGTGTAGAACAAAAGACCGACTACGAGAAGTTAATTCTTGAAATTGAAACGGATGGTTCTATTCACCCGAAAGATGCGTTGAAAGAAGCAGCTAAAATATTAATTCATCACTTCATGTTGTTCTCGGATGAAAAGATATCTTTGGAAACAAAAGATACCGATGGCAACGAAGAATTTGATGAAGAAGTATTGCACATGCGTCAGTTATTAAAAACAAAATTAGTGGAAATGGATCTTTCCGTTCGTGCACTTAATTGTTTGAAAGCTGCAGATGTAGAAACGCTGGGAGAATTGGTGTCATTTAATAAAACCGATTTATTGAAATTCCGCAACTTCGGTAAGAAATCCCTTACAGAACTGGAAGATTTATTGGATAATCTGAATCTTTCATTCGGTATGGATATTTCAAAGTACAAATTAGATAAAGAGTAAACGCAATGAGACATAATAAAAAATTTAATCATTTAGGCCGTACAAATACGCACAGAAAAGCAATGTTGGCAAACATGGCTTCTTCTCTGATCAAACACAAGCGTATCAATACCACTACGGCTAAAGCGAAAGCTTTGAAGAAATACGTAGAACCACTGATCACGAAATCAAAAGAAGATACTACTCATTCCCGTCGTACAGTGTTCTCTTACCTACAGGATAAAAATGCCGTAACTGAACTTTTTAAAGAAGTATCACAGAAAGTGGCAGATCGTCCGGGTGGATATACAAGAATTATCAAAACCGGTTTCCGTTTAGGGGATAATGCACAGATGTGTTTTATTGAATTAGTAGATTATAACGAAAACATGTTGAAACAAAAATCTGCTAAAAAATCAACAAGAACTCGTCGTTCACGTAAAAAAGCAGAAACGGATACTCCTGTAGAAGCAAAAGCTACTAAAGCAGAAGTGAAGGAAGAAGTTTCGATAGCTCCGGAAGTAAAAGAAGAGGTGAAAGCCAAAGTGGTAGAAACTCCTGTAGCTGAAGTAGAAAATGTAGAAGAAACCCCTGCTAAAGAAGAAGAAAAAACGGAAGAATAATTTCTTATAGTTTCATGTAATTATATAAAGAGGGATAAGGAAAAACTTATCCCTCTTATTTTATATTATTCATAATGTATATTCACTTAAATAAAGCCGGGTATGAAGTTTGACGCGGAATTCAAAAAAGCCATTTCTTTGCTTCCTTCAGCGGAAAAAGACAAGTTGCTTTTGAGATTACTGAAACGGGATCGTATATTAGCCAGCCGCTTACATTTCCTTCTTTTAAAGGAAGAAACTTTATCAGAACGGAGAAGTAAAATGGCAGACCGGGTCAGAAAAGAAATGGAAAGAATGAACTTTCATTTTTACTCTTTTGGTTATTTATTGACTGATGTTCGTTCTTTAAGTGCAGAAATTACGGAACATGTCAAAATCACACTTGACAAATACGGAGAGGTAAGTCTGAATCTACTCATGCTTATTCAATTAATAAAATTATGTACCCTAAGGATTGCGCAGTCAGATCCCAAGGTAACTTATAAATTGAATATGTATATTATTGCCCGTGCTTTCAAGATTCTTGTTCTCATTCAATCTTTGAATGAAGACTATCGGGTGGAATTTGAAGATGACATGAAAGAGTTGGGACAGTTAATAGGAGATAATCCGGTTCTTATGGATATATCTATCAAAAATGGTTTTAATATAAATTGGCTTATCCAGACCTGCGTACCGGATGATATAGAAGCAATTTATAAAGAAAATCGTTCAAGAGGCTTTTTGAGGTAAGGTGCTTACCTTTCAAGTGAGAAATAATTTCCTGATATTTGTAAAAACGGGCTATCTTGAATACTCAGATAGCCCTTTTTTTGGCATATTTAAACCAGCTTTTCTTTATTCTACCAGAATCTTAATTTTCTTTCTCAAGGTAGAAATAATATATATTCCCTGAGCTGGCAACGTTATTTGTTGTTCCTGTCCATTATTAGCTATTCCCTGGGTAACAATATTGCCTAAAAGAGAATAAATCGTGTATACTTCCTGTTCTTTTAACCCTCTTATATAAAGTGTCTGGTTTTTTGCATATACTCTTACTTCGTTGTCCCCAACCGGATTTATCCCTGCTCCGTTTTGAATAAAATACTGAAAAGTAGCTACTTCACTATCAGCCATTCCTTCTTTGACAGCTATGGCTTTTATAATTATATTTTTTGTCAGGAGGATCGGTTCGGTATATTCAATACCGTTATTTTTATCCGGAGCTGTTTCATCGATAGTGTATAAAATCCGAGCATCTTCCGTATCAGAGAAGAGTTCAATAAAAGAATTTATAGGCAGTGTTGTTCCGGAATCAACAGAGGCAGTCGGTTTACTAAGCTGGTTAGCAGGTTTAGGCAAACCTACTTTTGCTATTACCTCTGTTTTTAAATTCATCCCTTCCAGAGAGATGGTCAATACCGTAGTACCTGATAATTCTGCATTCACCGTAAGAGTTGCTCTTCCGTCTTTATCCAATATGGCTTCTTCTGTGATTGTTGCGATAGCAGGAGAAGCGGAACGCCCCATTATCTTTTTACCTGCAGCAGCCTCTGACGGTGCAACGGATATAACCAAATTTTCCCTGCCATTATATTCGATTTCAATGGAAGGAACTACAAGAATACTCTTCGCTTCTTTCATGATTTCCACCTGTTGCATAAAATCATTTTCCATCGAGATACCGGCATAACTCATTACTTTGCGGCTTACTGAAATAATAACCTGGTCAGTAATAGCAAACGGAGTATACGGAACAAAGCGCACGGTCGATGCAAATTCCTCATCCTTATTATAAGGATTACTCTCTGCATTAAGTAACTCCACAGCGCCGGCTTCCAGTATGCCATTACGGGTTACGACAATTTGGAAGGTCGTAAGAGTAGCCGGCATCATAAATTTGTCAAAAATAACTTCTATTCCGCTTTCATATCCCATAACCGCTTGGACATACGGTTGTGTATTTTGTACCATGCCTATATTGACATCCAGTTGAGGCGGAGGAACAGGCAACCACTCACTATACGTAGTTTCATATCCTTCTTTTTCATATTTGACCTGCCATTCACCGGATGGAACATCCCAGCCATATAGGCCATATTCATCTGTAACCAACGGATTTTCCTGGCTGTACTCACTGGCATCCCACAATACGATTTTTTCTTCCCGGTCACCGTACATATTTTCTTCCCATGTTTTATAATAAATAGTTGTAGTTGCTCCTGATAAACGATTGTCAGGAACGGCTTCATACACATATCCGGAAGGATCCATAACAAACGGAGCGTCTCCGGAACCGGATTTGCCACTTTTTCCTCCTCCATTTCCGTTTCCTTCATCATTATCATTATTATTGTCTTTATCCTTGTCATCGTCTTTTATGCACTCCAGGCGATCTATTCTTCGATTTATTTCGAGTTGTTTCTGTTTATTTGTCCAGTTAATCACTTGAGTGATGCCATAGCCTGCTGCAATTTTAAGAATACATACCAGGGCAGGAGGGAGTGATGCTCCTCCAGTTGGTATTGCTAAACCAAGAGAGGTAGAAAACCCCCCCAAGGCGACTATATCCGAAAGGCAGGTTGCTACTCCATATCCACCTAATAATGTTCCAGCTATAATAATATCTCTTCTGATATTGTCCGCTTCTGCCGGTTGTTTTTCACATGGGTTTGGAACATTAATATATAATGTCGTATAATCATATAAAGTAGTTACCATATTCCACCAATGGGTCAAAAAAGATATTGTCTTTATTGTGGCTGATATTTTTTCCGCGGTATTCAACCCAGTCTGAAGCAATTCTTTTTTTATTAATAAAGCGTTTAACGCTTCTTCCTGTTGTTTTACCAGATCATATTCCAAAGAAATTTCAGGATGATTTGAGTACATTTGAAGAAAAGCTGATTCTTCAGCAATTTGTAAGTCAATTCCTGTAATCAATTCTTTAAAGAGTTTCGCTACTGATTCCAGATCGCGTCCGGAAACTTCGAATATATCATTCACATTACTGATAAAACCATTAATTCTTGAAATAAACTCAAAAAGTATCTGTATGTCTTCACGCAAACCGTTGCTATTTTTTAAACCAACATGCGTAGTCGTCAGGCATATATTTTGCCTGAAATCAATATAAATAAATTCATCTTCTGATGTGAAAAGATAAACAGTATGTCCGTCTGTAGTGGGATAAGAAACGAATCCTTGGGAAACTAATTCGGATTCCACATATTTCTCGCAGGTAGTAACTTCAAAATCCCCGATAACATCATAGATAGAAGCGTCAGCCATAGAGTCGAAATTGAGATTCCCGGCTTCCGCTAAAAGGGAATTTGTTTTCTGTAAAGAAGATTCCATATAAGAAATTAAATCCTCTTTACTTAAGCTACTCAGATAATTATATATGGTTGTATCTATCTCTTTATTAGAATATCCATTACCCCCCATAAATATATCCAATTCATCCCGGAGCTCATTCAAGCGTTTCGTATCAATCACTTCCTTTTTCATTTCTTCTTCCAGCAAAGCTGATATAGAATCAATAAATTGGACGTTATATACATACTCCATTGTTATTTGTTCCGGTAAAGCATAATATTCATTTATAAAATCATTATCCAATAAAGCTTCTTCCTTGTCTGTTAGATAGTCCACACTTAAATTAACCGGTAAACTGTGGGATTCGAAGTCTGTTTTTGCCAACCAGATATCCTTTATCTGGTCATATGAAGCAGGAATCGGGACAATATCTCCTGAAGAGGTAGAAACATATAATGTTACATCAGACACATATTCCGGATCATTGTTTGTAAAATCTATTTTGAACGTAAATTCCGGATATTCCGGCCAGTACCAATAAGGTTCCAGGGTGCTTTTGGGATTCTGAAAATCAAATTCGGTTATATATTCACAGAGATCCGAAGAGGTTGCCGGATGAGCTATGTTAATCATTGTCACCTTGGAAACTTCAATGGCATTGATATTGTAAGTTACTTTTTTAGCTTCGGTAAGTATTCTTATATTTTGTGGTGTTGTTACAGTTGCATGGATAGTATGAGAGGATAAATTATACGGTTTATATAATTCTCCTTCTAATGACCAGCTTCCATTGGCTAAAGCAACTGTTTTTCCTATAAGAACAGTATTATCATATACTTCTATTTCCGATTTTGCAATAGCAATACCCCGGATGGTTATACTATTTCGGGCAACTGTCTTTGGAACCACAAGCGTTAAATCCTCCGACGTAAAATTCGCTTCTCCGATCGGCTGTCTGATAGTATACCCGTCCAGCTCAAATTCTGCAAAACCATTCGGTCTGAAATTACCACCTTGAGTAGGAATAACACAAAAACGTACCTGATCCATATAATCCTCAAGTGGAATGATGAGTTTATCCCTGTCTAAGGTGTAGTTGGTTTTGACCTTACTACCTTCCATCACCGAGTTTTCCACAAAAGAACAACCTTCAGGCAGATCGATGATCATTTTGACATTGCTCACTTTATTAGTATAATTTTCCTGAAAATCTATCGTTCCGCTCAGTGTGATGTAATTACCAGCAACAATGGAAGGCTTATTAGCACGGAAAAATGTGTTGTTTCCCGTATATAACAGCTTATTCTCATCCATTGCCGGAATAGTGGAAACAGAAATATCTTTCACAATCCCACTTTCAATCGCAATCACTGATTTTACGAAATCCGTATTTTCCACAAGACCGCTAGTCGTCAGTTCGGATAATTTAAGGATGGAATTATATTTTCGGCTGTCTGCCATTGAAACCAACGTATAGTTCCCATCCGGCAATCCTTTGAAGGTAGCGGCTTGATTGGAATAGGAGATTCTTTTAACCTGTTCTCCCGACGGCCCATAAAGAATAGCCACATTGGAAGGGTTTTCACTGCTTAAATAAGAGACTTTCACAGCGCCCAATTCTATAATATCAATTTGTGCGATTGCTTTCTCATTTTCATCGATGGTAACTACATATTCAACAGGCATAAAGTCTCCTGATTTGCTGGTAGCCGTAATTCGTATCCGGTCACCGGTATCCGCTGGTTCCAGTAAAACGATAGATGGATACTGGACGGATATATTTGTGAGAGGTGTGTCTTTGGTAATATTATAAAGAGAATAAGCAATGTTCTGATAATTAGAATATCCTTCTAATTTTAAAGGAATTTCATCCTGAGAAACAGCCGACGTATAACTTAAATTAGTTGTAATAGTAACTCCATCGATAATAGCCAGCCTTACCGTATCCAGCACACTGCCATTACTAAAATCATTTACAGACAGATTCTTATTGATATAGTCCGGTACCGAAACCGTAATATTACTTATATCATTATATACTTCCAGCGCATACCTGCCATATCTATCGGTTGTACTCATAAATGTTTTGGTATGCTTTCCGTTCAGTAGTTGGGAAACGGATACAATGGCTTCCGCAAGTGCTTGTTTGTCTTCATCTGTAACGACTCCCCGGATGGTTACTTTTTCAATGGGCTGCAGGTTGTATGTGATCTCATTTTCCGAAGCGAATACCGTATACTCCTGTTGAGAAGGTGATTTATATTCCTCTCCCAATATATTATTTAATTCAATCAGATAACTAACCTTTTTATTTTCTGTCAGCCCGGATACGTTCGCATCTTGAACTAAAAACGTGCCATTCTCCGAATACCAGCGTATTGTCGTTTGTCCGGTAACTTCCGTGCCGTTCTTGTCCATCACTTTTATACTTACTGTATGCAGGAAAGGCAATGAAGAAAAACCGACCCGTGTATCATTATCTGTAATCTCCACATCCAACATTTCTGCCAATACTTCTTCATTACTATTTTTAAGATAAATATGATGTTTACTTCCTGTTAACAGACCCCTGAAAGTGTATTCTTTTTTATCGGTGGTGACAAATCGTTGTTTGCGTGCATTTCCGGCATCTATCAGGTCCAGGAATAAATTTTTATACATCCCGGACGTTTCAGGAAGAGATACGGTTAACGAAGCGGATTCCTCCGTAAGAGGCATTATCAGTAATTCGTTCTAGCCTTCCTTTTCCATATAGCCGGGGATTGCAGCCTGCATTACCTGCACAATGAGGTTTTCATTTATATTTATGAATGCATATCCGCCCAGCATTGGAGGATCAAAAGCATAACAGATAAGTTCGGTCAGATTCCGGCAATCATTAAAAGCATATTCACCGATTTCTTCTATGTCAGCAGATAAGATAATTTTATTCATTCCGAAATAAGAAAAAGCATATGCCGGAATTCTGTTGAGCCCAGTTACCCGGCTGAGGTCCACTTCTGAACAGTTCGTTAAATTTCTTATTACTCCCACATCATAATCCGACATTTCCCCGACAACAATAAGTCTTAAAACCTTGTCGGTGTTACCTGCTATGGTATTATTGATAGCATTATAAAGCTGTCCACTTTTAAAATCATCCATAATAAGTTCTCCGGTGAGGGCATTCCAGTAATTTGTATTGGGACCCGAAGGGTTTTCAGGTTCATAACGGAATACGCCTGTTACTGAAATATCATTTTTTCCGAACGTTATTTCATAAGAAGGGCTGGTGGAAACAATTTTCCCCTCAATTTTCCACCCTTCAAACGCATAGTTCATATTCGGATATGCCTGGATGGTAAATCTTTCCCCTTCTCTGAATATAGTTTCGCTGTTTACATTAAAATAACCTCCTTCCGCAGGAGAAGAATCTATGAATAGCTTTCTCTGTAAAGGAATTGCTTCCGGTTCGTCCGGATTCACAGGGTCGTACTCAAAAACGGCTGTTAACTGGATATGTTCAGCAGGCATCATATAATTAAAAGACGGATACGTAGAAATAACATTATTCCCGAGTTTCCACTCTTTGAAATTATAATTCCGGTTTGCATACGCCGCTATGGTTATTTCCTGACCGGCAGTCTGTTGAGTTTCACCGATGGAAGGATAAGTATAACCTGCATTTTCAGGTGAAACATGTATCGTAAGCGGATATGAAGTTCCCGGATCCGGTTTTTCCTGGGCAACCAGCAATAAATGGTGCAGGATAAAGAAGAATAGGATGATTTTATATTTCATGATAATATTACCTTTATTGATTAGAAGAGTACAATCTTATGGGAATTGCCATTTACTATCACAATATATATGCCGGGTAAAGCTTCTAACCGGGTGATGGATTGCTGTGAACATAGTTTATTCACAATAATCCCGGAGGCGGATATCACGGTAATATCGCTACCTCTTTCAGCCTCAATGATAATTCCGGAGGCTTCTGCTTTAACGATTACCGGTTGTTGGATTGTATTTTCCATATTCGTCTCTGCCTGGCTGATGCGTAATTCGAACCGTTCCGGAAAACTTCCTGCTTTGCTACTGAAAGTATATTCAGAAGAAGATAGATCTATCTTTTTTTCTTTTAATTTGTCTATCAGCCAAACAGTTGAATTACCCGCACCCTGTACTGACAATGAAAAGGTATAATCACCGGTTTCTCCGGCATAAAATCCCAGCGCAACAATGCCATCCTCCAGAGGACGTTCATTAATCGCGTATCGGGTCTGCTCTTTATCCATTGTAAATAATAATGGAACCTTATTATCCGGACTTATGAACTTCGAAGCATCTTTATCTATTTCATACTCCATTTTTGCTTCGGGATTAATAACAATCCGGGTTTTGTCGGAATATCGATTGTTCTTTACAGTCAGGTTATATATGGTTCTTAAGGTTAAATTTCCGGAAATACCGGCATTTCTGGTAGAAGGATTACCAACGGTTTGTCTTCCGTCCGGATGATAGATGATTTCCTCTGTTCCGACAGGCTTTTGTACGAAAAATGCCTGCATGGGTCTTAAGATATATTTATCATCCGTTAAAGAGAGAGCTAGATAATTGTTATTCTCCCAGACAGTAATTGGTGCTGTGTACTCCATTCCGGCGATATCGAAATAACAGGGAAACGGATTCCCGGTAAAATTCCAACTCCGGTTGTGAGTGAATTCGGACGGATATTCCTGAAGATTGACTTTTATGATATTATCGGAAAATAGTTTGTTTTTATTTTCATTGTTAATAGCTTTTATCCGGAATTCTTTCACCATTTTATTGAATTGAATAATGTAACCCTGGTTTGCATATAGTATATCATTTTCTGTTATATTTTCCCAACTGTCACCGGCGCCGTTGCCAGCCCGTGTCGCACCATTATAGCGGCGGATGGCGTATAATACATCTCCGGAAACTTCAATATCTGATACCTGTGCATCAAAAGGAACGGAAAAGTAATGCCATTCATCCGGACTTGCGGTGATTGTTATTATTACACTATCGGCACGTAGGAGGGAAGTTTCACTTATTAAAGAGCTATTTAATTCTCTTAATGTGTAATATCCATCTTCATCGTTGTAATAATAAGGCCGACTTGTCAGTTGATGCCTTTGAGTATATTTACTCATATTGAAAACCGTATTTTCTCCTACGGATATACTTCCTTCCGGAAACAGAACCGTTTCTGGTGTTCCGGTTGGTAAAATGCTGTCTTTCAATGTCAGGTTGCCGAAAACAGGAAGATAGTCCACCGGAAGGTTATGAGTAGAATAGATTTGGAAATTTTTCCAGTAATCCGCTAGTTTATACATCGACTCTGCCCACACCGGAACTATTAACTCACAAGCAGGGCTGATTCCATTAAAGGCATCATATTCTAATATTGGCGGAGTTGCCTGTAAGCAGGTGACTTTTTTTAATCCGGAACAATAATTAAATGCGCCAGAAAGTTCTTTTAGCCCCGCAGGTAATATAATTTCTTCCAGGTTTGTGCATCCGTAAAAAGCACTGTTTTGAAGAGAGCGTAATCTGGCCGGTAGTTGTATAAAGCGTAAAGATTTACATTCTGCGAAAGCAGAAGGCCCTATGATGGTTAAATCCTCGGGAAAAATAATTTCTTTCAATGAGGAACAATTATAAAACGCAGCCTCCCCTAGTTTTGTTAAGGTTGCAGGAAAATGTACTGAGATCATATTTACACAAGATTTAAATCCATCTCTTTCAATTATTTCCAGTAAATCTGGCAAATCCGGGGTAATGATATTATTACAATTTTCAAATGCCGAGCGTGTAATTTCCAGTAGCGTAGCCGGAAATTCAGGGGTTGTAAGGGCATGGCAACTCCAAAAACAATAAGTACCGATTTTCTTTAATCCGGCAGGGAATTTTACTTCCAGTAATCCGGGACGGTTATAAAACAGATTTTCCGGTAATTCTTCATTCATACATTCGGACATATCTACTTTAATAAGAGATGTCATATCGTTTTTGATGTAATTGAAATCGGTATCATTTAGCGTACCGGAGACGATAAGCACATTTACATCCCGTAAAAAGGCAAACTGTTCCAGTACTTTCTCTCCCAATGTTCCTGGAGTGGTAATATGCAAGGTAATACTTGTTGGGGTATCCCCGTCAATGATTATCTTTTCTTTCCAGTAATCCGCACTCCTGTATTCCTCTGCAGAACTGGCAGGTACATATACTGTTTTTACATCTCCCAGAAAACTTTGTTGTGTAACCGGTGGCCGGATGGCTTTTATTTTAAAAGAAGTAATTCTAGAACAATAGGCGAAAGCTTCTGAGCCTATTTCTGTTACAGAAGCCGGCAGTATCTGTAATTCTGAAAGCTGGTCATAACGGCTGAAGGCGTTTGAACCGATACGCTGTAATCCATCCGGCAAAATAATTTCCGCTAACGAAGAGCAGGAATTAAACGCCGCGGATTCGATGGATGTTAATGACGAGGGAAAGTTGATGCTCTTTAGGTTCACACATTCATCAAAAGCTCTGGATTGTATTAATTCAAGTCCTTCCGGTGTGGTTACTTTTTCCAGTCCTCTACATCTATAAAAAGCCTGGCTTTCTATGAGGGTAAGAGTAGCAGGTAAAATAATACTTTTTAAAGATTCTTTTTCCTGAAAAGCTCCATAAGGAATAAGGTTATTCTCTATATTTACCTCTGATAAATCCAGGTATTGGAGCATAGGCATCGTTCTTAACACATTAAAATCAGTTTCTCCTCCCCAGGAATATTGCGAATCAAGGGAACCTGTTAATTTAAGAGTAGTAATAGTATCTTTCTGCACCTGCGTTAATACGGAGCCCAATTGTCCTGCGGCCGGGACATGAATAACATTGGTAGCATAACCGGCCACCCCGGAAAGAGCAGCCATAAGCCAGCATAACATGCTGTGTAAAGAAACGATTTTCATAGATTTTCGAATTAAAATTATACTGATCTGATTATTTCAATTTATCTTCTTTAAAGTTTATTTATCCATGTGAAAGCAAAGGTTAAGGATAACGGATTATATAATGGAAACAGAATAACCGGATGAGATTTATGTGATATTAAAATAGGGGTATTGTTAAAACCTATTAAAATCACCGGATGAACAAAGGAATTGTGGTGTCAAATTTACTCCATAAGGGGCAAGACGAAAAATAAAAGATGTTCTATTCTGGGAAGTGGGACATTTTTATATAAATAGGAATGCTCCGTTTAGAAAATGAAACATTTCCTTAATCCTTAAAAAAGAAATTAATCTTTTTGATTTTCAATATATTGGGTCGGAGTCATTCCATATCGTTCTGAAAAGAGCCGGTAAAAGGTGGAACGGGAATTGAAACCACCGTTAAACATATATTCTTTTATACTTTTTTCAGGGTCCATGGCTACCTGTTCCCTGAAATATTCCAGGCGGAGGAAATTGATATACTCCCTGAATCCTGTATACCCGCCACTTTTAATGGCCATGGATATAACCGATTCTTTTTCTCCGAAATGAGTAGCCAGCAGGCTGACCGTATAGGCAGGATCAGTATATGCATGCGTATTCTTCAGGTACCTGTCAATTTCAAAATAGAGCGGCACAGGGGTGAGGGAAGGTAATTTTTCAATAGTTTGTTGCGTATCTGTATCCGTATAACTTGATAATGGATTTTCATAATGCAGATAAAGCGCGGAAAACAAAATTGAAAACAGAATGGAGGCAATTCCGAAGCCATTAAAGAAAATGTCATTTATATATAAGGTAAATAATATATATATTCCCAGTAATAAAAACATAAATCCGATAAAGAGATACATCGGACGGGTTATCTTGCGGAATGTCTTGTTGTTTATCAAAGGAAAAATGAAATAAAATAAAGGCGTAATGACTGAATATGCAAATATGATAAGCCTCAGCTTTATATCCAGATTTCCTATATTCGGGAGTATCTGGTCGACCGATTCTATGTATGTAATATTGCCATTAAAGAATAGATACGAGAGACCGACTGTCGTAATTATAATCGGAGGAAGCAGATACATCAGGAGACGAAAACGGTTCAGATACCCCGGACGCAGGGAAGCTAACGGAAATAACGATACAAGGCTGGCCAGGGTATACCATTCCAACATTTTCTCGATGTTGAGAATGTCTTTATATTCATATTCCGGATTTCCATTCCTTATAAATAGCCATCCCACATTCTCCCATACAAAGACCAGACCGATGGAAGCCGCGATAATTCCCCAATATAACCTCGGAAGATTATCCGTTGGACGTAGGATAACCGCAATTCCCATTCCAACAGCTATCATGTCTATTATCAGCTCAATAATGAGGTGATAGAAATTCATAGAAATAATTTAAGATAAATGACAATGCCGGCAAAAATAATAATAATATGCTAATATGCTAATGTGTCAGTCTGCTAATGTACTAATTATCTTTTGTATGCACCCAAAGACAGGCAGCGCACCCACTCTCCCCTCGAAGAAGATACTATGTAAATAATCAAATTTGTTTT
>JAJQEC010000128.1 GCA_021201815.1 Candidatus Azobacteroides sp.
TCTTTAAAGCATCCCAAATACAAAAAAACAACACCTACGTAAAAAGAATACCTATGATATAAGATATTATAAAAAAAGAGTAAAAACAGAAAGTATGATGACTAGTACAAGACAATCTTCTCTGCAAGTAAGTATGTAAAAAATTTATATTAAGTATACCGAAAGATTTTTTCTTTTTAAGATTCTATTCTTATAAAGGCACTATAGAAAGTTATGCTATTTTTCGAATTCATTAAAAAACCTCTTATATGAAAAAAGCAAAACCTTATCCGGCTTTGCTTTTATTCATCTATTAATATAGATTGGTTTATCAATTCATTTTTGCCCCTGTATATTGGTTACGTGTAATCTCCTCTACCAAGCTATTAAGATATACTTCCAAATATGTATATCCTTCCGGATTCAGTTCATTTGCTGTTTTTCCTGGATAATTTTGTTCCAGCCATCCATCAGGGATTCCATCATTATCAGAATCTATCGGAGGATCTTCCGCGTAATAAACCGGATAACCACCCACATCCTCCGGTGTGTCAATAAGACCCGGACGGTTGGTTACAGCTCCTTTAAAACGTGCTGTTCCTGTCATTACTTCCTGAGCGATACGCATATCTATTTCATCCCGAAACAGAGAAGCTCCGACATAAGCAACTACCCATTTCAGGGCATCTTCAGCCGTATGTTGTAAAATGGAAGTATATGCAAAAGGTTCTTTTACCATCGCATCCTTTTTCTTTACTCCGGAATCATAGGTTACATATTTCCAGTCATCCCCTTTGGCAGGATTACCTCCATATACATAGTTATCTGCAATATAATAAAATCCATGTCCGGGAGGAACTTCATTCTTATTTTTATCCATATCGACTTTTGTAATCATCTCCTTTTTGGAAGCTTTTGTTGCCGGACCTGCCTTGAAATAATTTGCTACCATGTTGTATTTTCCTGCACTTTCTCCCCCATAAGACCCATTGTCTCCCCAATTATAAATTACATTATTCCGGAAATCTACTCGTTCTTCATCATGTACGGATTTATATTTCAATCCGGAACGTTTCCATCCGTTAAAGCGCGGATTCCGGCTCATGTGGTGGGCTAACAGGTTGTGGTGGAAACTAGCATTCTCCCCTCCCCATATACCCCCATATCCATGAGATCCTTTTTCGTGCCCGGCATTATTCAGGGATTCGGAAATGATACACCATTGCATGGTAAAATCTTTGTTATCGTAGAAAGAGGCACATTCATCGATGCTCCAACTTATGGAACAATGATCTAAGATAACATTATTCTGGTAACGTCCTCCAATAGCGTCACTTTCATTTTCCAGATCCTGATTTCCCAGACGAAAACGCATGTAGCGAATAATTACATTATCCGCATTTACCGTAACTTCGTGCGTTGCAATACAGATTCCATCTCCGGGAGCAGATTGCCCGGCAATCGTAAGATCTCCGTTTTTGATAGATAGTTTCCGTTGCAGACTAATGGTTCCGGAAACCTTGAACATAATAATACGGGGGCCTTTCTGGTTAACTGCCCAGCGAAAAGTTCCTTCCGCACCATCATCTGCCAGAGAAGTAACATAGAGGACTTTTCCTCCACGTCCTCCTGTCGTGTACATTCCTCCGCCATAAGCACCAGGGAAAGCCGGAGTTTGTGCCGGAAGCATCAGCATTCCGGCAAGTAAAAATGAAAATATTAAAAATAGTCTTTGCATGGTTTAGTGATATATTACTATTAATTAGAACATGTGATTTGTACCTTTATATATGTATATTTTTGCAGAAACAAGTCATAGAAATAACAAGGAAATTATGTTTATACTATAAAACCGCTCTTCCATAATAGGCTAATAGATGTGTCTGTTTTAATACTCTTGTCCTAATGATACATCTATAATACAATTTTTTACCTGAATAGTGAAAAAGACAGAGATTAATAAAGATTTTCCACCAAACTATTTAAATATACCTCCAGATTGGTATAATCGGGATGAAGAGTTTTCAGCCTTCCATCCACTTCATTGTTTTTATCCAGGCCATTTGCATCTTCCCAGACATCGGGAATTCCATCACCATCAGAATCCATCAATACGTCATCCGTTATATAAGAATATGCCGACCATCCGCCAACATCGCTTTGTGTATCGATAATTCCGTTAGAACTACCGTTAGATCCATTGTATGTATATGTATTTTCCCGTACTTCGGAAATAATACGTGTATCTACCTTATCTCTTTTCAGGCTTGCTCCGGCTTTTTCCAGCACAATAGCATATGCTTCCGTTGCAGAATTGCTCACTGCATAGGTAGTAATAGGAAACGGTGTAACTGATTTTATATTATCTATAGAAAAGTTACCATCATAGTCTTTTATATTCGGCTGTATCCCTCCATTCCAGTTATCACTTGTAACCTGAGCATTTCCATCCATAATATTTCCATTCACATAAAATGTACCCCAAATTCCCTGTGTCTGGTTATTCGATCCATCATCCGAATTGGGTTGGAATATACGGTAAGCTACCGCACCACCACGAGCCCGTGTAGCTGGTCCCGGTTTATAGTAATTATTTACCATATTATAAGAACCGCCTTCTCCGGCATATCCGCTGTTACTGCCCCAGTTATATATGACATTATTGCGGAAATCCACTTCTTCGCCTGCGGAATCATTGCTATACCGTGAACCATTAAAACGTGGATTACGACTATCATGATGAGCAAGGAGGTTATGATGAAAAGACGCTTTTTTTCCACCCCATATTCCTCCATATCCATGAGAACCTTTTCCATGAACAGAATTTTTAAGGCTTTCGGAAATAATGCACCATTGCAATGTAAAGTTGGTATTATCATAACAAGAAACACATTCATCCGTACTCCAGCTCATGGAACAATGGTCGATAATGACATTTGTGCGGTCAGTACAGGTTACCGCGTCTCCCTGATAACTTTTTTCATCCCCCATTCTGAAACGAAGGAAGCGGATAATTACGTTATTTGCATTAATAACTAACGGATAATTTTTAATGCAAATACCATCACCGGGAGCAGATTGTCCGGCAATTGTTACATCTCCGTTATTTATTCTTAGTTCCGAATTGAGTTCAATGGTTCCAGCAACTTTAAAAAGAATGGTCCTTTTTCCACTTAACGTCATCAATCCGTACCGTAGAGACCCCACCTGAGAGGCACGATCTTCCAAAGTAGTTACATAATATACATATCCTCCCCGTCCACCGGTCGTGTAAGCACCTGCCCCATCTGCATGCGGAAAAGCTAACACATTATTGCTATTTCCATTTCCTCCTTCGCCCGGTTCGCCCGGTTCCGAATCGGAATCACTACAGGCAGTAAATACTATAAAAAAAAGGGAAAGAAGAAAATTCCATTTGTTTTTCATATATATGCTTTTCATTAAATCCTATAGGATAAGAACACGTTATTCTTCCTGTTTGTTGAAATTATTATTACTAAAAAAACAATAAAAGGGCTTAGCCACATTAGCCATGCCCTTTTATTCATCTTACATCTTATTTCAGATTAATATCCATAGTTATTTACCAGATTCGGGTTATCGGAAACCACAGAATTATGGAAGGGATATAAGCTTCTGAACTCAGGATCGTAATCATTTACAGCAGCCACATTGGGATTCACAGTATACAGATAATACTGATTTCCTAACGATGAACTTGTGACATTGATGGACTGGGGACCTTCCCAGCCATCTCCGGCAGGTTCACCCTCTTCTCCCCTGTTGAGTCCCCAGATTTCCAGCACAGTAGAATTTTCATATTCTCTTCCTGTCACCTCTCTGGTATATACAACCAAAGGTACATCCGCATAACTTCCGGACTGAGATTCTAACTCATATACATTTTCAATAGCTTCATCCATTTTCTCTTTCAGTTTTCCCCAACGAATCAAGTCGTATTTCCGGATACGTTCTCCGGCAAGCTCAAAAGCACGTTCATCCATAATATCTTCCATTGTCAAGGAAGTTTTGTTATGGTTTGAATTTCCGAATGCACGTTCCCGTATCCAGTTAAATTTTTCCAATCCGTCTGCCACATTTGTATTAGTCTGCAAACAAGCTTCTGCATACATTAACAAAACATCTGCATAACGGATCATTACCAACTGGGCATATGTGTCATTTGCACTTGTTAAGGCATAAGGCAGCCATTCAATACGGAATTTAGCCATTGGCATGGTATGGAAACTTCTGTTTAACACCTGATATACCCCACCATCATCTTCATAAGAACCGTTTACCGATCTCCATGAATAAGGTACCGCAGAAACATCCCGGCGAGTATCTCCATCTTCAAAGTCATAATAGAAAGAAGGAACTATATTTACGCTACTGCTCGTACTTCCACTCCTGTCATTCCAACGGTCCGCATTTTCATGCTTAATTGTATTCTGATTTACAAACTGATTACGGTAACATATTTCCCAAACAGATTCTGTAGCACTCCAGTTATACCTTTGTCCGCAAATAGCCTTGAATACATCTTCATAATTAGATAATAGTTTTGTTTTTCCATACCGGGATATGATATCTCCCGTTTCCTGACGGGCAATCTCATACAACTCTCTTTCTCTTTCAGGAGTGACATTCTTTGCAACCTGTGCATTTGATCCGCGTTTAAGGACATTTCCGGCAGGGGTCATGGACAATGGGCGCTGTGCATATCCTGCCGCATACAAAGCAATACGTGCACGGAAAGCTTTTACAGCCGCTTTATTGACCCGTTTTACTTCGGCAGGGCCATTCCCTTCACCGGCCCAGTCCACATATTCCTGAGCCAACAGCAGATCGTCGAGTAACTTATCATAAATTTCATTTCTGTCCGTCGCAGGAATATACATAGTAGCATCACTTACCGGTTCCCAACGGGCTGGAACATCTCCCCACCATTTACAAAGATCCACATAATACATCGCACGCAATGTCAATGCTTCTGCATATAATGCCTGAATTTCAGTATTATTCAGATCTCCGTATTCTTCAATTCCTGTAATTACAAGATTTGTTACTTCGATACACTGGTAAATAAAACTAAACCCATCATTCAATATATTTCTTGAGCTTCCTGAAGTCACATTGTACCAGGAAAAAGCAGCATCATTTCCACCGTCAGCAGTCAATGTACTTCCGTTTTGATTCGAATATCGTTCGATATCCGTATTCCAGTCAGTAGCTAGTATAATCCGGTTACGATATGCATTATTTGTTCCCATCAATTCGAACACACGGAATAAAGCCTGTTCTGTCCGTATCGGACTTGTAAATACTACATCAGGAGTAAGATCCGAGTCGGAGGAAGAATCTAGA
Organism: Candidatus Azobacteroides sp.; assembly: GCA_021201815.1. Classification (GTDB taxonomy): domain Bacteria; phylum Bacteroidota; class Bacteroidia; order Bacteroidales; family WRGA01; genus WRGA01. Next base: position 5,347 of record JAJQEC010000128.1, read on the forward strand.
TAATCGTCACAAGCTACCATGGTGGTGGCTAAAATAGCGACAGAAAATATTTTCAATAATTTACTTTTCATTTTTGTAATCCCATTTTAATATTAAAAACCAATGTTTACTCCGATATTGAATGTACGGCTTTTCGGATAAGCAGAATAGTCTACTCCGGGAGTAAGAGAAGTTCTTCTACGAGTATCCACTTCGGGATCATATCCTGAATATTTAGTTAAGCAGAAAAGATTACCGGCAGTAACATAAAAACGTACATTTTGAATATATGCTTTATTTACCAGTTGATGCGGCAATGTATATCCTAATGTCAGCGAAGCCAACCGAAGGAACGAACCATCCTCTACCGCCCATGAGTGGAATACATATCCTCTCATCTCCGGAGACCACATGGAAGTAGTTGCATTCAGTTCAGCCAGACGATCCGTATCCGTTACTAACTGACCTGTATTAGGATCAATATTTGTCCATCTTTTTCCTGCCGCCATTTCCGAGATTAGGTTACGTCCGTACCAACTGTCATTACCGGAGGAAGTAAATTCGACTTTATTAGCGTTATATATTTTATTTCCCACCATCCAGGTAAAATTGGCAGCCAAGTCAAAACCGTACGCGCGTGCATTAATGGAAAAACCGCCGGATGCTTTCGGATTTGCATTTCCGATTACCTGCTGGTCGGCATCTGTAATCTGGCCGTCTCCGTTCAGGTCTTTTAATTTTAGAGCACCAGGACCCCAGGAATTTCCGGCAATAGCAGAATTATCAACAAAAGTATTCCCGTTTGCATCACTATATACGATTGTTCCGTCTGCCAGCGTATTAGCAATGTTGTATTTTGCCGTATTCATTGTCCATGCACTTCCGTTCCACATAAAATCATCGGCTTCATAGCGTCCTTCCGTTACGTATCCAAACATCTGGCCGATAGGCTCTCCAACCCTCACTACATAATCCTGACTGTTTGTCAAAGTAGAACCGGCCCAATCGGAAGCATAAAAGATTTCATCCCGTCCATCCAGTTCTTTTACTTTGTTCCGGTTGAAAGAAACATTCGCAGATACATCAAGCCCAAAGTTCGGTTTATCAACAATGACACCGTTTAATGTAAGTTCAATCCCTTTATTCTGGGTAGAACCGATATTCTTATACATTCCCTGGTATCCTACTCCTTCTATTTCCAATAATAATAACAGGTCTTTTGTATTATTCAGGTAAGCATCCACAGTACCGGATAACCGGTTATTAAACACACCGAAATCAAGCCCGAGGTTGCGGGTAACCGTAGTCTCCCATTTTAGGTCCGGATTTGTCATGTAATTTCCTGCACTATAATAAGTATTTGAATATTCAGGCATGTAGCCCATAGAATTAACCGCTGTATATACTGTTTTATACTGATCATTTGCAATCTTATTATTTCCTACCGTACCATAACTTAATCTTAATTTAAGATTAGATAACCAATTCGTACTATTCAGCATAAACTCTTCATCAGAAATACGCCATGCTGCCGCTGCCGCCGGGAAATACCCCCACCGGTTTCCGCTTCTGAACTTGGAAGAACCGTCTGCACGCATCGTAAAAGTAAAGAGATATTTATCTTTGAAATCATAATTCATACGTCCGAAGAATGATAATAATTTGTCGTCTCCTTCATAACGGACATTATTTACCTGAGAATATCTTGCATTATTTCCAAGAGCAAATGCGTTTGAATAATTCACATCATCCGGCAATCCGGCAAATAAGATTTCAGTTAGATTTTCTTTCGTCAATACGGTTTCTTCTCCCAGCATCACATTAAAAGAATGACCGGATTTATTGATATTCTTCATTTCATAAGACAAGGTATTTGCATTCCGGAAGCGGGATGTATTCACAGTAGCCATAGTAGCAATCCCTTCATGCAGATAAGCAAAATTATCGAGGCTCATTCCAGCCCGGGAATAATACGAAGTAGGTCCATAATAGCGATCTACATCAGATTTTATATTCTGCAGCCCAACTTCCGTACGGAATACTAACCCTTTCATTAAAGTAGCTGCCAGACTTCCATTATAGGAATAATTCTGTTTGCGTGTTTGTTTCCAGTTGTCATAGATAACTACATCCGGCGGATACAGATTTCCTACTTCTTCCTCATCTGTATCGGTGGTATCACCGGAATAATTCCTTAAAGGGATAGGAGTATAAATTACACTATGTCTCAAACGGGAATCAGAAGTAGATCTCTCTGCGCTGTTCACATCATTTGCACCGGATCCTTTCACTTGTGTATCCGAATACCGGGCATTGAAATTTACTCTTAACCATTTTAATGGTTTAGAGTTCAATTTAAAAGAAAGGTTATCCTGTTTGTAGTCAGAAGCCAGCATAATAGCGTTGTCACGGATAGCGTTATATGTCAGTTGGAAGGTTGCGGCCTGACTTCCACCTGAGAGAGTAAAATTATGATTCTGGGTAGAACCGGTTTTCCCAAAGATTTCATCCTGCCAGTTTGTTCCGCTCATCTCATCATACAGAGACATCAGGCGATTGTATTCCTGACCGGTATAATCGGCCAGATTATAATCCGGATTCTGTTCGTTGAAAAATGTGGAAAAGCGCTCTTTTGTTTTATTTTTCATTGCCTGTTGTTCGTACTGCCAGCGGGCATAATCTCCCGGACTTAATACATCCAGTGTTTTCGCAATTTTCTTCCATCCGATATATCCATTATAATTTACTGAAAATTTTCCATCTTCGGATGGGTCTTTCGTTGTAATAATGATTACCCCATTTGCCCCCTGGGAACCATAAATAGCTGTTGCAGCAGCATCTTTCAAAACATCGATGCTCTTAATTTCAGACGGAGGGATATCGCTGATACTATTTACCGGAAAACCATCTACAATATATAAAGGTGTATTATCACCTGTAATGGATCCACCACCACGTACACGGATCTTAATATCCGCATCCGGAGAACCTTCTGTCGTAGTCACCTATACACCAGCTAATTTACCGGTCATAGCTTCTGCCGCTGTGGTTACCGGAATATCTTTAAGAGCTTTGCTGTCAATGGAAGACACTGTACTGGTGAGGTCTCTTTTCTTAACAGTAGCATATCCGATTGCCACTACTTCTTCCAGCGTATTGGCATCTGTTTTTAATGTAACATTTACCACAGACCCGGATATGGCAACTTCCTGTGTCTGCATACCTGTATAGGAAACTACAAAGGTAGTAGCATCTTCAGGTACAGACAGAGAGTAATTCCCATCAATATCAGTAGCAGTACCGATGCCGGTTCCTTTTACTAAAATAGATGCTCCGATTGCAGGCTCTCCATCAGGCTCTACAACGGTCCCCGTAATGGTTCTGTTCTGGGCAACCGCTGCTACACCAAAAAGGAGTAAGCATAAAAGCGTGAATGAAAACCGCTTCCTGATTTTAAACTTTTCTCTCATCATGATTTTTCTTATTGCAGTATTTAATATGTAAAAATTGAATTAACAAGAATATGTCATTCGCAAAGATATTAGAATCACTATTTAAAGATGTGCACTTTTTGGCAAATATGGGGTACTTTTTGACAAGAGGACAATTTTAACTACTCTTCTTACATCTTTATTTACAATGACATAAATAAACAATAAATAGGATATATGTGTTTTTAACCGTAGAAAGAAGGATTTATTTTCCGGTTATTATTATGTAACTTTGGAGGCAATAAAGGAAAGGTATTTAAAAACTTCTACGTGAAATATATAAAATAGGTATGAATAAAATTTATTGTATTTTTTCATTTTCCCTGGTCATTTTATTATTTACCGGTTGTAAAAAACAAGATCCTGTTTCTCTGGCAGTACAATTAATCGATTCGGAAATGGCTCGTTGCCCGGAAGCCTGGCAACTGGATTTTCAGGAAAAGCTGAAATGGGATTATTGCCATGGCCTTGAAGGAGAAGCGATCCTGGCTGTGTATGAAAAAACAGGCAATAAAAAATACCTGGACTACATCGAAGCCTACGCGGACACCATGATTAACGAAAAAGGACAAATCCGTACCTACAAGATGTCCGATTATAATATTGACCATATCAATCCCGGAAAAATGTTATTCAAATTGTACGATATTACCGGAAAGGAAAAATACAAAAAGGCAATCGATACGCTTTACACACAGTTACAGTCCCATCCACGAACCTCCGAAGGGGGATTCTGGCATAAGAAAAGATATCCGCATCAGATGTGGCTGGACGGATTATATATGGGTGCCCCTTTTTATGCGGAATATGCAGCTCGCTATCATCATCCGGATAAATTCCAGGATATTATCAAACAATTTGTCCTTGCGGGAAAATATACGTATGACCCGGAAACACAACTTTTCCGCCATGCCTGGGATGAAAGTAAAGAACAAAAATGGGCAGATCCGATCCGGGGACAATCTCCACATGTATGGGGACGTGCAATGGGATGGTATACGATGGCCCTTGTAGATGTACTGGATTTTATTCCGGAAGACCAGGAAGGAAGAGAAACCTTACTTTACATTCTGAATACAGCAGCGAAAGGAATTCAGCAATATCAGGATGAAAAATCAGGAGTATGGTATCAGGTAATGGATATGGGGGATAAAGAAAACAATTATCCGGAAGCAACGGTCTCTTCCATGTTTACTTATAGTTTACTGAAAGCCGTAAGAAAAGGGTATATTGATCAAACTTATGCAGAAACCGCCAGAAAAGGATATAATGGTATCGTAAAAAATTTTATTGAAAAGGATTCCGACGGATTGTTGAATCTGACCCATTGTTGTGCTGTGGCCGGTTTAGGAGGAAATCCTTACAGAGACGGAAGTTACGAATATTATATGAGTGAACCTGTAAGGAATAATGATCCGAAAGGGATTGGTCCTTTTGTCCTTGCATCCTTTGAATATAAATTGTCAGAAAAACAGTAATTGATCTCGAATATGGAAAATTATTTTTTATTTGTCAGTGGTTTATTTCTTTTTATTTTATTCTCCTGTAATAATAAAAAGGAAAGCGTTATGGAAAAAGCCTGGATTGAATGCGGTCTGTTAGAAGAAAAAATCAATGCTCCTACTTTTCCGGATAAGACCTTTAATATCCTGGATTACGGAGCAAAAGCAGATGACTCTTTATTTCTGAATACGTCATCTATTGACCAAGCTATCACTGCCTGCCATGCAGCCGGTGGAGGGAAAGTGCTTGTTCCGGACGGCACTTTTTATACGGGCCCGGTTACATTAAAAAGCAATGTCAACCTACATATAGAAAAAGGAGGAATATTAAAATTCAGTACGGATACGTCTCTTTACCTGCCTGCTGTCTTTACCCGGTGGGAAGGAGTGGATTGTTATAACTTAAGGCCTTTAATATATGCCTACGGAGAAAGTAATATTGCTCTGACAGGCAAAGGAACTATTGATGGACAGGCGTCCAATGAAAACTGGTGGTGGATGAACGGAAATAAGAATTATGGCTGGACGGAAGGAATGCTTTCTCAGAAAACAGAAGGGCGTCCTAAATTGCTGGGCTTCGAACAAAATAAAGTGCCCCTTGAAGAAAGAGTGTTGACTGCACAGGACCTTTTGCGGCCTCAACTTATTAATTTTTATGATTGTAAAAATATTTTGTTGGAAGATCTTACTTTAACTAATTCTCCTTTCTGGGTAATCCATCCTCTATTTTGTGAAAACATGACTGTCCGCAGTGTACAAATCATCAGCCACGGGCCTAACAGTGACGGATGTGACCCGGAATCTTCCAGAAACATTCTGATACAGGATTGCCTTTTTGATACCGGTGATGATTGCATCGCGATTAAATCCACACGGAATAATGACGGACGAACCTCCTTTAACAAACCCAGCGAGAATATTATTGTCAGAGGATGTAAAATGAAAGACGGACATGGAGGAGTAGTTGTCGGAAGTGAGATTTCCGGAGGTTTCAGAAATCTGTTTGTAGAAGACTGCTTTATGGATAGTCCGCATCTGGACAGGGTAATCCGGATTAAAACAAATACCTGCCGGGGCGGTGTCATTGAAAATATTTATGTCAGGAATATTGAGGTAGGCGAATGTAAAGAAGCCGTCCTGAAAATCAATCTTCAATATGAACCCAGAGAAGATTGCCAGAGAGATTTTCCTCCGGTGGTACGAAATGTGTACCTCGATAATATTACCTCTGGGAAAAGCCAGTATGGTGTATTTATTGTCGGATTGGATGATCTGGAAAATGTGTATAATATAGAAGTATCAAATTCCCGGTTCAATAACGTAGAAAAAGGGAACAGTATTACAGGAGCTCACGACGTAGTACTGGATGAAGTATATATAAATGAGATGGATGCCAGGGATTTATAAAAATCCCTGCATTCTACCAAATAGTACACCTTTTCCGGCAAAATATACCCCTTATTTGTAATACCGGTACTATAACTTTGTTGCAAGTAAAAACGCAACTTTTATATTTATCGATATTATGTTAAAAAAGAATTTTATTCCTATTTTCTGTTTTTCACTATTTACTTTTTCCCTACATTCACAAGTGGAAAACAATTCTATTCCTCCTGATTTATACAAAAATCTTCCTTTTGACATGGAAGAAATAAAAAAACCTGTCTTCCCGGATCATCAGGTTTCCATTACTGATTTCGGTGCTGTAGGTGATGGGTTAACATTAAATACAGAAGCCTTTTCAAAAGCGATCCGCTCTCTTGCAGGACAAGGTGGTGGAACGGTTATTATTCCGAATGGAATATGGTATACCGGACCTATTGTACTGGAAGATAATATTCATTTATATACGGAGGAAGGGGCACTGGTGGTATTTAGTGAAAACTTCGATGATTATCCTATTGTTTCCACTGTATTTGAAGGATTGGATACCAAGCGCTGTCAATCGCCCCTTTCTGCAATCAATGCGACGAATATTGCGATTACAGGTAAAGGCGTATTCAATGGCTCAGGAGATGCCTGGCGGCCTGTAAAGAAAGAAAAGATGACCGGTTCGCAATGGAAAAAACTGGTAAGCTCCGGAGGTGTCCTGAATGAAAAAAAGGACATGTGGTTCCCTTCGGAAAAATCCCTGAAAGGAGATCAGGGAGCAAATATGAATGTACCGAATGCAACTACCGATGAAGAGTTCCTCGCTGTAAAAGATTTCCTTCGTCCTGTCATGATCAGTTTCAGGAATTGTAAAAATGTATTGTTAGAGGGAGTAACATTTGAAAACTCACCTTCCTGGAATATCCATCCGTTTGTTTGCGAAAATATTATTCTGCAGGATGTTACTGTTCGTAACCCGTGATATTCACAGAATGGGGACGGTTTGGATTTGGAATCGTGCAAAAACGCATTGATTATCAATTGCAGTTTCGATGTCGGTGATGATGCAATCTGTATTAAATCGGGAAAAGATGAGGACGGACGCAAAAGAGGAATTCCATGCGAAAATGTAGTAGTAAAGAATTGTATTGTATATCATGGACATGGAGGCTTTGTCGTAGGAAGTGAAATGTCAGGAGGCGTAAAAAATATAGATGTATCCGACTGCCAGTTTATCGGTACGGATGTAGGATTGAGATTCAAAAGCCGCAGGGGACGCGGGGGAGTGGTAGAGAATATTTATATCAGCCGGATCAATATGATCAATATTCCTGCCGAGCCGTTGCTATTTGATTTGTTTTATGGGGGAAAATCTGCGATAGAAGCCATGGAAGACGGAGAAGACCAGCGTGTGGAAGAAAACTTTGTATTGCCGGTAACAGAAGAAACACCGGTCTTTAAAAATATTTTCATAAAAGATATTGTCTGCCGGGGAGCAAGCAGGGCTATGTTCTTCAACGGGCTCCCGGAGATGAACATTACTAACATCCGGATTGAGAATGCTACGATTTTTGCCCGGAAAGGAGCGGAAATACATGAAGCTGACGGTGTTATAATGAAAAATGTACATATTGTTCCCGAGAAAGGAGAAGCTCTCCTACTCAATAATGTAAAAAACTTTAACGGTGACAACTTTACTTATCCGGAGAGTCTGAAGCAACCGATTCTTATCAAAGGTGAATTTACAAAGAACGTACATTTCGACAATGAAGAACAGAAACTGGTAAACAAATAATAACAAAAAGAAAAAAGATTGCAAGATTCCTGATTATTAAAATAATGATCGGGAATTTTATATACAATTCTCTCTTTCTCATAAATGAATACATTTCTAAATTGCTTTTAAGTAAAACATCCGTATAAAAATTATCGGCTTTTATCAAATAAAAGATTAATGGAATAAAAAGTGAATTAAATAATTCATATTTTTGTTTTTTATTAATCGTTAATGTAGAAGAATATAAAAATGAAAAAGAATTTATTATTTTGTGTATGGGTATTATTAACAGGTGCATTTTTTACAGCCTGTACGCCCAGTGATGAAAGTTTACAGCAACAAGCATCCAACGCATTAAGTACTTTACCGGAAGTATCCGTAAAAGTAAGTAACGGAACTGCCACCCTTTCGGGAACGGTAGAAACAGAAGAATTAAAAGCAAATGCAGAAGATCTGGTGGAAGCCATCAATGGAATTAAATCCATAGAGAATAATATCGGGATTAAAGTACCGGAAGTATTAACGCCGGACGAAGAATTGGCAAAGAAGATTACGGATGCGCTTTCTGCTGAGAAAAAGAAATTTAAAGATGTAAAAGTAGAAGTAACGGACCTGGAAGTTACACTTACCGGAATTGTTAATCGTTCGGATATGGACCGCTTAATGGAAATTGTAAACGAATACCAGCCTAAAAAAGTAGATAATCTGCTGAATATAAGAAAATCCTGATTATCTTACAAACAAATAGAATAAGGAGCTGACTTGTAAGTCAGCTCCTTATTTTTATGTCTCAGGTATGGGACTGATCAAAAAGTAAGTTTAACCCTGATTTATTCGGATACCGATCTGAGATTGTTTTGGAATATCCAATTCTCAAAGACGAATAAGAGATTTTTTGGGCAGCCCTGGGAGAGATTTGGTGATACTTTTTTTCTATAACCGGGGTATTCGTCCTATCTTTAAAATTCGACTAAGGCAAAATTTCAGAAAGGCCGGCTAAAGTCGTATGAATGATTGGGCATTGTCGTATAAATGACTGGATAATGTCATGAAAACGACAAGGGAATGTCGTGTAATCTAAAGGTCAACCTGAGCGTTCAACCTACGTTGGGCGAACGTTTGCCGTCGCTTGAACGTTCGTTTATCGTTGGTTGGGCGAACGTTTGCCGTCGGTTGGACGCTTAAATCCTGACCGGGAGAGGAAAGGTGCCCCGGTAAAAGAGCTGACCGGGTGCTGTGGAAGAGGTGATAAAGGCTATCAGGGCTTTTATAACACAGCAAATGAATTAGTGGATATCCTTTCCACAGCATTTCAAAGATACTGCTTTTTCAGGCGGAAGTCAAGTTTTTGCGGTGTTTTTTCAGGCAACCTGCCCCTCTTCCCTTCCTTGAAGGGAAGTACCCTTTTCTACGAAAAGGGGGTAGGGTTAACCCACGGCTGAAAAAGCGCTTTGTAAAAAAAGGATAAGATTTCACCTATGGAAAAATAACCGGAATGGTTATGGGAAGGGGGAAAGAAATTAGTTCTACCAAACCCCTCCCCTTTCCCGGAGGGAAAGGTACTCCCCTCGTACGTTTG
>JAJQEC010000053.1 GCA_021201815.1 Candidatus Azobacteroides sp.
AGCATATATTTAAAATATACGGATTGGGAAAAGTTAATTTTCCATTGTATGCCTTTGCTAAAAAGAATTTCCATTATGGCTATTATGCGGATGGAGATAAGGCAAATGAGATATTAAATTTCCGGAATGAGAATCTGTTCCAGTATTTTTCTCATCTGGATAAAGCCATTTCTGTACGGCAACGAACATTCCTTTTTCTGTTCCGGAAGCTGGTGAAAAGACAACTTTTAAAACGTTCCCATCCTTACCGGGCTTACCTGGAAAAGAATGAAGCAGATTTAGTACGCTTTTTCTGATTTTCCGGAAATATCTTATTTCTTACGAGCATACGACTACCTGACATTTAAAGAATGGAAGTAGATATTTTCCGAAATGGGTTTGATATTGGTAGAAAAATAATTAATTATCAAAAGCCGTAGAATGAAGGAGATATACTTATTATTACAAAAAGAGCAAATGAATCAATCAGTAAAGAAACATCCGGATAAAAAAACTTTTTGAAAATTATATCCGAAATCCGTTAAATGAATATTCGGATTTGGAAAGCCGGTAGGGTACCGGTGGAAAATCCCAATAAAGAATTGCAATGTACTTATGATTACAAACAAAATAAGAACAAAATTATTGAATTATCTTTTACGGTTCATTCTTTTTTCTTTAGGCGTAGTAGTAGGAATTGCATTGCGACATTATTATGTCATTCCCTTAGATGAAACATTGAATATCATAGATGTAGTCTCTGTGATTACAACTATTCTGATAGCTGTCTATATTCCAAGTGTACTGGATAAAAATATGCAGGTTAAACAGGAAAAGAAAGATCTGGTTAATCAACGGATCGATGAATTACAGAATTTTTACGGAAAGATAAATAATCTGGTACAACAGGATGAGATTACAGCTAAAGAAAAAAGTGAAATTCAAAATACCCTGGACATTATTCCCTACCGCCTGGATACCATTATAACGCTGCTGAATTATCTGGGAGTACAATCCTCTTTTGAAGTGGAGATACAGAAATTAAAATCCCTGAATGAAAAGTACTATCGGTTAATTACGGATGCAAACACGCAAAACACCACACCTTTTTATTCAAAGACTACAAAAGATGAAGAAGAAGAATTATATAATTAACTGGATAAAGAGACTTCTTTGTTATTATTCCGATTAAGTGATACCTGATAAGTTCAAAAAATTAATTATCAGAAAACTTCCTGTTCGATTCTTCTTCCGGAAATTTACCTGTATTAATACTCTTCAATAATAATATCCAGATGAGCTACTAATCCTCTCAGGCCTCTTTCTGAAAAAATAGTTTTCTTCAATTTGGTTTGCGCAGGATCAATAGTAAAGTTCCAGGAAGCAGACAAATCGACTTTTTCCAGGTTTGTTCTGTAAAAAGAAGTTCGCAGTAACTCACATCTGTCAAATACAGAAGAAGTAAGGTCAGTTTCATCAAAATAAGCTTCTGTCAGATTACATTCGGCAAAAGAAGTGCTTTTCAATTTCAGTCCGACAAAAGAAGCATATGCCAGATTAGATTTTTCAAAACAAAAGGAAAGAGAAAACTTTCCGATTCCCGTAAAGTCTGTGCCCGTCATTTTACACTCTGTAAATTTAACTTCCCGGAAACTATTCTTTAGTTTGGAAAGAGAAAAATTACAAAGAATAAATTCACATTTTTCAAAATGGACGTCTGTAATTATTTTATTTGAAAAGTCACAACTTCTGAAAGTACACTGATAATATTCTTCCTCTGATTCTGCTTCATTAAAGTTTACTTTTTCAATTGTTTTATTTTCTATCATATATTTCATTTTTTGTCTTCTACAAAAATCGTTATATTTTTCCGGGAAGCAAAATTAAAATCCGGAAACTATTTCTGTATTCAAGGGTAGAGAATGTTACCCCTTAAAGAAGTTGAAAAGTGAAAAAAGGAATAATTTGTCATCACAATTGAAAAAATAGAAACAAAATGATTAATTATTTAAAAATAAATACTCATTTTGATATTAAATTAAAAATATTTTATACATTTGTATTGATTTATATGAAAATACAAGAAAATTGTCATTAGGAATCAAATAAAAGATAAAAACTAATAATAAAAAATATATCACTATGTGTGGAATTGTATGTGCATTTGATTTAAAGCAACCGGTGGAACAATTGCGTCCTCAGGTATTGAAAATGTCGAAGCGTATCAGACACCGGGGACCGGACTGGTCCGGAATTTACTCGGATGAAAAAGCAATCCTTTCCCACGAACGCCTGGCAATTGTGGACCCGCAATCAGGTAGACAGCCTCTTTTCAGTAAAGATGGGAAACTGGTATTAGCTGTAAACGGAGAAATATATAATCATCAGGAATTAAGAAGAAAATACAAAGGAAAATATGATTTTCTGACACAATCTGACTGTGAAATTATCCTTGCTCTTTACCAGGAAAAAGGGAAAGATTTTCTGGAAGACCTGAACGGGATTTTTGCGTTTGCACTTTATGATATGGAAAACGATATTTATCTTATCGGACGAGATCACATAGGAATTATTCCTTTGTATCAGGGATGGGATGAAAAAGGAACTTATTACATTGCTTCGGAACTAAAAGCTCTGGAAGGCTTCTGTCAACAGATTGAAGAGTTTTTGCCAGGCCATTATTATTATAGCCCGGATAAAAAACTTACCCAATGGTATAAGCGAGATTGGGAAGATTATAAAACGGTACAGGATAATCCAACCTGTATTGATGAATTAAGAACCGCTTTGGAAGAAGCTGTGGAACGGCAATTGATGACAGATGTTCCTTACGGAGTACTCCTTTCCGGAGGATTGGATTCTTCTATTATTTCTGCTGTAGCAAAGAAATTTGCAGCTAAAAGGGTAGAATCCGGAAATACCCAGGATGCCTGGTGGCCTCAGTTACATTCTTTTGCTATCGGACTGGAAGGGTCTCCGGATCTGAAAGCTGCCCGTAAAGTGGCTGATTATATCGGTTCTGTTCATCATGAAATACATTTTACGATACAGGAGGGACTGGATGTCCTGAGAGATGTCATCTACCATATCGAAACATACGATGTGACCACAGTAAGGGCAAGCACTCCTATGTACTTAATGGCCAGAATGATAAAATCCATGGGGGTAAAAATGGTATTATCCGGCGAAGGTGCTGACGAGATTTTCGGAGGATACCTTTATTTCCATAAAGCTCCGAATGCAGAAGAATTTCACAAGGAAACAGTCCGCAAACTCAGTAAACTCCACCAATATGATTGCCTGCGGGCAAATAAATCCCTTGCTTCATGGGGAGTAGAAGGACGCGTACCTTTTCTGGATAAAGAATTTATGGATGTAGCTATGAAACTGAATCCAAAAGATAAAATGGCCGGAAAAGATAAAATGGAAAAATGGGTACTCCGCAAAGCTTTTGAAGATTATCTGCCGGAAAGTGTTACCTGGCGTCAGAAAGAACAGTTTTCAGACGGAGTAGGTTACAGTTGGATAGATACTTTACGGGATATGACAAGCAATCTGGTAACTGATAAAGAAATGGAAAACGCAGCTATCCGTTTTCCCATTAATCCGCCATTGAATAAAGAAGAATACTATTACCGTTCTATTTATTCAGAGTTATTTCCTTCTGATTCTGCTGCCAGTTGTGTTCCGTCCGTTCCATCCGTAGCTTGCAGTACACCCATTGCTCTGGAATGGGATGAAGCTTTTGGTAAAATGAATGAGCCCTCCGGACGTGCAGTAGGAAGTGTGCACGAACAGGCTTATGAAAAAGCAACACGCTGATTCAGGAGATTTATTTCGAATAAATAAAAAAGTAGTAGAAGATTTTCCTTCCACTACTTTTTTTATAAAGTGCTTCTTTCTTTATCGGAATTTTATCTGAAAGAATAACAAAAGGTATCTAACTATTTTTCCCTCCTACTCTATCTCAAAACAAAAAATGAGTTATTCATGTAATCATTAAATTCATTGGTTATCCGGAAATATCTGGCTATTCATTTATTTGTATCTTTCCTAATAAATTATTCCTTTTCTTCTTTTTCTACTTTAGCTTTTGTCAATTTTGTCAGATAAGAAAATATATATAAAAGTTATATTTTAGTAAGCGGTTAGTGTTCATCATTCATTTATAATAGATTAAAAATAAATCCTGCAGATAAAATTTGCCTGTTATAAATATTAATACTATGAGCAGATTTATTTTACTTAGTGTGCTGGCTTTTATATGAATGCCAAGAACTTAACGTTTACAACTAATTCCTCCCTTACAAACAATCAGAATATAAATTATGCCTTCTTTTCTGTAAACCGCAGGTTTAGTATTGGAATAAAATTATACATGTAATAGTCCTTTTTCAGATTTGTTACAAAAATCCTAACAAGAAAAACCTTTCATAAATCAGATTACCCAGAAGTTTATCCGCCACTTCATTTAAATGTACATTATCTCTTAGCAAAGAAGGGGGACATGCCCCTTTTTCCATAGCAGCTATATCGGCTTCCGTAGGAGTGATTCCGGCATCTCTTAAGGCCCTTGTCACACAATACTCCCGCCAGTTCAGATAACGCATACCAAACTCTTTTTGCATCAATGCCTCTAATTCTTTTCCGGATTCAGCAGTACCTGAATGTAATCCGATACAAATATAATTTCCTGTATTTGCAAATTCAATCATTTTTTTATGTTGCGCAACAAAACTTTCGATATCGTTATATCCACCATTTGTGCCAATCCATATAATCATGGCATGGGGATTGCGATACATCTTCATACCATTTGTAAATAAAGGGGTATTAGGTATGGTAGTATAATTTTCCTCAGCAGGAATATTTCTTCTGATGGTATATTTACCATCAGGATCGCTATATTCCGATCCGGTCCAGCTTATGGTACACTCTATTCCTTCCACGGTAACCGGATTAACAGTCGATGCACTGCCAATCCGAAGCAAAGAGGCATTTTTAAGAATTCCATCCACATCCATTATCCGGATATTACTAGTATTTATATCTCCCATTATAAATTCAGAACCGTCTGCCGGCAAAGTGACAGGATTTTCAAGGTATACAGGACATCCTCCCTGTCGTCCGGCAATACATAAGGAATTTTCTGCAATAACCCCTCCATTTATTACCACATATTCATCGCCTAATAGTTGTTGTAATTGTTGCAAATATCCACCAACAGCCGTTAATGAATCACCCCAACATGGAATCTTTCTTTTATTCAATTGTAAAGAAATGGAAGTTCCATCATTAAAATTAAACACCACATGCGTCCCCTGCTGAATGATTGATGTAATTTTGGGAGCATTCTCTCCTTTACTTCCTTGAGCTAGTATTCCTGTATCATTATCATTTATAAACCAGTTTCCGTTATCACCGATTTTTATGTCGGGGGTAATTCCATCTTTTCCATCAATTCCGTCAACCCCGTTTATGCCATCTTTTCCATCTTCACCAATCGCAGAAACTCCTGTATCCACGGCATCAATGTACCAATTGCCATTCTCACCGATTACTATTAACGGAGTCTTTCCATCGGAAATAGAGATACTGGTATTGTTTGAAAACTCTATAATATAACCACCATTATCTGACTTTTTAATATTGTTTATCAGGATGCCCTCCTGAAGAGCTTCAATAATCTTTTTCTGATTATTGAGTTCATTTCTAAGCTCATTTATTTCGTCTTTCCAATCCTCATTCTGACATGAAAGAAAAATCAGGGAAAATAAAATTGTGTAAGTAATTTTTTTCATTTCTGTATTTTTCCTCAAAAATACAAAAAGAAGCTTGTGAAGAGGTAAGGAAGTAAACTGTTCCGGCAATTTTAATTAAAAAAGATCTTCAATTTATGTATAAACAAGTTGTATCTCATATAATAACTTCAGAAATTTATCCGAAGACTTTATATATTTCGACATCCTTATCTACCTGTTTTTTAGGTATTCAGCAGAAAAGTAACAAAAACTATAACACACATATATCAGTAAACCAAACGGATATTAATAGAATTCTCACAAGAAGCACACTTATCATAGCTATTATCCGGTATTCATAAGAAAATAACCTATCTTCTTCCTTTTACTTTTTCCCTTTTACTTTCACATAAATATGCCTGATGTGTGTATTACCTACACTCCTTTCATCTATCAGCAGATGTTTATCAAGAGATTTAATAAAAGGGCTGAGTTTCGGGTAGCCATAATTACGGGGATCAAAGTCCGGACGTTTTTTCATTAACAGGTTTCCGACATCTCCCAGAAAAGCCCATCCGTCATCATCTGCCAGATCATTCACTGTTGATTTAATAAGACGGATAAGATTGGCTCCTATTTTTTCAATCTGAACTTGTTGCGGACTATCCGGACGGACAGGTGTTTCAGCTTCTTTTTCTTTTTCCTGAGCGCCGATAATTTCAATATAAATAAACTTATCACAGGCTACAATAAAAGGAATAGGAGTTTTCTTTTCTCCGATACCAACCACCAGCATTCCTGACTCCCGTAATCTGGTGGCAAGACGAGTAAAATCACTATCACTCGAAACCAGACAAAAGCCATCTACTTTTTCACTATGCAGAATATCCATGGCATCAATAATCATTGCCGAATCTGTTGCGTTTTTACCGGAAGTATAACTATACTGTTGAATCGGAGTAATGGCATGTTGCAGCAGGACTGTTTTCCAGCCTGATACGGTAGGCTTTGTCCAATCTCCGTAAATACGCTTAATGGTAGGTAAACCGAGCTTCGCAATTTCATCCAGCATCCCTGCAATATTCGCATAAGGAATATTATCCGCATCAATTAAAACCGCTAATTTTAAATCATCTTTCATCTGTTTTCCTTTTATTAAAGAATGAAATCACCTCTTTCTCTAAAAACGGTAAAAAAAGAGAAAAGTTTTATATCTGAGAAAGGAAAGGTAAAAAATGAAACTTCATAAAAAATGTTCTTTAAGTTTTCCGGTTACTCAGTCAGGCTTTTTATCTTTCATCTCTTTTCCGTAATATATTTCCAATACCTTCTTGGCATATGCTGGCGATGTAGTTTAAGATTAATGCGTTCTTTTATGGTAAGCGCTTTAAAATAACTCTTCCAGAGTTCCTGAAATAGCTTTTCATCCTCAGCCATCAGGTTTTCATCCAGTTGTCCATACGGAAAACTATCCTCCGTATCCAGTGTCATTTCCACTGCTTTTTTCAGATCATAATAATATCCGTATTTGCGTTTCGTATCATATATGACCCATTTCTGGTCGGCGAACCGGTCAATAAAATGATGAATAGCGAGTGGCAAAGAGTTGAAAACAGGAGCTACCGGAGCAAAAAAGATATTATCCGCTGCTTTCTGAAAACGAACAAACTGGATTAACCGGTGTTTTTCAAAACTAACTTTTTTAGCGATCTGCTGCATTTCAAGGACATCGGGATCTGCAAAATTAGTTTCAATGGATTCTTCATGTTTAAACACCTTACAAATAAAACGGAAAATCAATAAATCAACTTTTTCTATTTCAGAAAGCCATACATGGGTAATCATATTGCATGCGCTCCGGGAAATCTTTTTTTCCAGTGCTTTCCATACACGACCTGCATTCTTCTCATCTGTTATTACCACATGAATTTCCTCTGCAAATAAAGGCTCTACCTCATGCAGGTTCAGCAACATTTCAGGAAAGGTTTTTCTAACATACGCATCGAATACAACTGTCAACAATCCCTCAAATGTCTTATCATAACGAAAAATAATCATCTTAATTCTTTCTAAAAACGATTCCGAGGCATCAGGTAGGCCTCATTTACTTTACGTGTCCGGTTCCTTACCTTCTATTCATCGCTAAAGTTAAAAAGCAGTTGATTCCGAGGAACTTTTTGTTTTTTTATTTTCTTTTCAGTCAATACTTTTCTTATATATTCGGGAGAAGCTTCATGAATAGTATAATGGTAACCCAGTTCATGACAAGTAATAAAATACTGAGCTTTTTTCATGACTACTCCCATCTTTTTCAAAGCACCAGATGTAATTTTCCCGAATCTACGGGAGGCTACAATGAGTTTTGCGGATTTTACTCCCAGACCGGGCACACGCAATAGCAACGAATAATCCGCTTTATTTATATCCACAGGGAAAAACTCCGGATGCCTTAATGCCCAGGCAAGTTTAGGATCTATTTCCAGGTCCAGATTGGGATAAGCATCATCAACAATTTCATTTACCTTGAACTGGTAAAAACGCATTAACCAATCTGCCTGATACAGTCTGTTTTCCCTTACCAGAGGAGCTTGTTTTACAGCAGGTAACCGATTATCATAACTATTTACCGGAATAAATCCGGAATAATACACCCTTTTCATACTGGGCTTTGTATACAAAATAGAAGAAGTATTTAATATTTGCTTATCACTTTCATCCGTAGCTCCTATAATCATTTGTGTACTTTGTCCTGCCGGAGCAAAACGCGGTGCAGAACGAAACTTCCGACGCTCTTCATGGCTTTGTAGTACACCCTGCTGAATGTATGCCATAGGTTTGTAGACACTTTGGTGATCCTTCTCAGGTGCCAGCATTTTCAGATTCGTTTCTGTTGGTATTTCAATATTGACACTTAGTCTGTCTGCATACAAACCCGCATCCTGAATAAGACTTTCACTGGCTCCGGGAATAGTTTTCATATGAATGTAACCATTGTAACGGTGAACAACCCGCAGGTCTTTGACGACTTTCACCATACGTTCCATGGTATAATCCGGATTTCTTACAACTCCTGAACTTAAAAACAATCCTTCGATATAATTCCGGCGGTAAAACTCAATGGTAAGTTCCACCAACTCCTGAACAGAAAACGTGGCACGGGAAAGATCATTACTCCTTCGATTTATGCAATAGGCACAATCATATATACAATGATTGGTCAACATAATTTTAAGTAATGAAACACATCGTCCATCTTCCGTAAAGCTATGACAAATTCCCCAGCCACTGGCACTCCCGATTCCACCGGGAATGTTTTTCCTTGTTGTTCCGCTGGAAGCACAGGAAACATCAAACTTCGCGGATTCCGCCAGAATCTTTAATTTTTGAAGAATATTTTCTTTCATGACTATACAAAGTAAAGCATTTTATCCGAAAAGTACTAATTATAAAAGTAAAAAATATTAAATAAAAAGCTTCTTTTTGCAATAAATAAACAACTATTTATCAACTATTTACCAAGAAAACATTTTTCTAAAAAATAGAATATCTCTCTTTCTTTTTATCATAATTATATAGAAAACTATTACCTGTATTTTAAGTAGCTTTTGCATAAAATATTCCTATTTTATCTACTTCATTATTCATTTTTACTATTAAAATTTTGGAAAAGTGTTTTATAAATTTGTCAATAAATAGTATCAGATTTTTCTTCTTTTTTATATTAAGAGATTATATCTTTAATAATACTCTTGTCGATGTACAACCAGCATGAAAAGAATACTTCACATTCATACTATATTTTTAAATTATCTTAAAATAATTATTTTTTTTGTAAATAGAAACAATAAGAAATTCTTAGTTGTATTTACTTAATTCTCCTATTATAAGTAAAAATTAATCCAATATATAGCCCATTTTTCAGAAAGAAAAGGAAATATATGAAATAGGATGTATTAAAATAAAATAGTATTTTTACCTAAATTTTTTAATCAATACGATAATAACATGAAAAAAACATTTTATTTTTGTTTTAGTACTTTACTACTATTATTTATTCTTCCGGCATGTTCTTCCGAAGGAACACCCAGCGCAACTGTAGAAAAATTCGGAGAATATATGAAGTCGGAAAAATATGACAAAATACTTGACCTAATGGATATGGGAGAGGATATTACAGATGCCCAGTTGAATTTTACCCGGCAACTTTTCAGCAGTACGATGGAAGTTGCTGCTAAAGAAATGAAAGAACAGAACGGAGGTCTGAAAAAAATAGAAGCTGTATCTGAAGAACGTTCCGCTGATGGGAAAGAAGCGACTGTGAAAACAAGAACCTATTTCGAAAACGGAGAAACGGAAGACGGAGAAATGGATCTTGTTCTGATAGATGGAAAATGGAAAATGAAAACAGGATTCTAATAAGGTGATATAAATTTTGAGACGCCACTATACTCATTGTAGGCGTCTTTTTTATTTTATCCGGAAGTAATTTATTCTTTATAAGTATAAATTACCTATCAATAGTCATAAAAGTTAAATAACAAATTCTAATCTTTTACAAAATGAAAATGAAAATAAAAGTTCCTTATTTTTATATTCTTTTTGGAATCTTAAGCTCTCTTATTTCCTGTTCTTCAGGAGCAACACCTGAAAAAGTGGACGAAGTACCTGCCGATTCCACGATGGTGGATTTTTCTCCTGGGAACACAATTCTTGAATTTACCGAATACCTAAAGGATGGTCAATATGAAAAGGTAGCCAATATTCTTTATCTGAACGAACAGATTCCGGAAGAGCAACATGAAAAAACTATAGAAATAATCATAAATACCATGCAGGAAGCAGCAGAACTAATGAAAATGGAAAATGGCGGACTGGAAAAAGTAGAAATTATTTCGGAAAGTATTTCTGAGAGCGGAGATAGCGCAACAGTAAAAGCCAAAATTTTCTTCGGGAACGGAATTTCCCGGGAAAGTTCGGTCAATCTGCTGAAAGTAGACGGAAAGTGGAAGTATAAAATGGGATTTTGAAAAGTAACATGTTAATTCCTATTTTTCATATTACTTTCAAAAAAGAGAATAACTTGATCATTCCTCCATGTTAAAAAAATCAATCACGATATTTTCACCGTCAAATATTGCATAAGAAAATTCTTCGATCCAGTCACCCAGAATAATTACCCGACTGTCCGCTGCAATCTTTAAATCTAATACAATATGCCGGTGCCCGAATACAAAATACTGAATATCCGGATGTGTTTTCAGGTAGTTTTTAGAATAAGTTACCAGATACTCATTTTCTTCTCCCATATACCCATTGTGCTCACTGCTTTCTCTGCTGTATCTTGACCAGGCATGTGCTAAACCGATAGTCCACCGGGGATGAATGCCGGAAAAGAGCCATTGGCATATTTTATTATGAAAAACAGAGCGTATGAAACGAAATGAAAGCGACTTATCAGTCAGTCCGTCCCCATGAGCCAGGAAAAACTTTTTACCGGACAAAGTAATTATCTCCGGCTTACGGTGGACAAATACACCCATTTCTTCAGGAATATAATCAAATATCCACATATCATGATTGCCTATAAACCAGTGGACTTCAACACCAGCATCCGACAGTTCTGCCAGCTTCCCAAAAAAACGGGTAAACCCTCGCGGAACTACTTTTTTGTATTCAAACCAGAAGTCCAGCATGTCGCCCATTAAATAAAGAGCAAAAGCGTCCTTTTTAATACTCTCCAGCCATCTGACAATCTTTAATTCATGTTCTCTGGGATGTTTAATTGTTTTAGCACCCAGGTGAGCGTCCGAGGCAAAATAAATCTTCTTTTTTGCCATGAATTTATAAAAAACCTAATTCCAGTTTTGCTTCTTCACTCATCATGTCTTTATCCCAGCTCGGTTCAAACACCAGTTTCACATCCACGCTTTTTACACCTTCTACGGATTCCACTTTCATAATCACATCTTCTACGATAAAATCTGCAGCAGGACAATTAGGAGCAGTAAGCGTCATGGTAATAATTACATTTTTATCTTCATCTACTTCTACTCCATAAATTAAACCGAGATCATATATATTTACAGGAATCTCCGGATCATACACTGTTTTGAGCATGACCACTATCTTTTCTTCCAATGCCAGAAAATTATTTTCCATATTTATAATTAATTAAAATTAAACTATCCGGAAAGCAGTGAACTTTTTCATTTGCTCGGAAAATTATTTTTATATTTTACGTACAAAAGTAGAAAAAAGAAAGGAAATTTGCGGGCTTTTAATAAAAATAGAAAGTCAGCTATAGAGAATAAATCACTTTAAAATATACGAAACCTTTATTTTTAAATACCTGGAAGCTCTTTCATAAATATACAAAATGAAAAAGGATAAGAAAACAGGTCATAAAAATGTTTTTGTTACTTTTTACCTTTAATTTTGTACCATGAAAGTAATTTATGAAGATAATCATATCCTCGCGGTCAACAAAAGGTGCGGTGAAATTGTTCAGGGAGATAAGACCGGAGATAAACCGTTGAGCGAAATGGTAAAAGAGTGGCTGAAGGAAAAGTACGGGAAACCCGGAAATGTTTTTCTGGGAGTAACGCACCGGCTGGACAGACCTGTAACCGGAATTGTTCTTTTTGCTAAAACCAGCAAGTCTCTTTCCCGTCTGAATGAAATGTTTAAAACAAAAACGATTAAAAAGAAATATTGGGCATTAGTAAAAAATTTACCTCCGGAAGAAGAAGGAACCCTGATTCATCATTTGGTAAAAAACGAGAAACAAAATAAGTCCTATGTGTACGACCAACCGAAACCTTCTTCTAAAGAAGCTATTCTCCATTATTGCCTGAAAGGGCATTCCGATAATTATTACCTGTTGGAGATAGAACTGGAAACCGGAAGACATCATCAGATACGGGCACAACTGGCAAAAATCGGTTGCCCGATAAAAGGGGATTTAAAATATGGGTTTTCCCGGTCCAATAAAGACGGAGGTATTAGCCTGCATGCCCGCTCCGTATCTTTTATCCATCCGGTCTCAAAAGAGCCCGTTGAACTTGTTGCCCCTCTACCGGAAGAAAATGTATGGAACACTTTCAGAAATCAATAGACGGATAAAAATAAAAAGGAGTAGATAAAAGTAAGATTCTTTTAATCAGGATTTTACTTTTTGATGTATCGGATATTCTCTTTTTATGTTTTTCCTTTTACTTTATATAATATGTTGTATTTAACGTCTTTTCTGACTTTTTTTAAAATAGGCTTATTCACTTTCGGAGGCGGATATGCTATGATTTCTTTGATCGAAAGAGAAATTGTAGAAAAAAAGAAATGGATTACCCGGGAAGAATTTCTCGACTTGCTGGCTGTCTCGCAATCTGCGCCGGGAGTAATGTCTGTTAATGTTTCCATTTTCGTAGGATATAAATTAAAAGGAAATACCGGAAGTATCTTTTGTGCACTGGGTACAATTCTTCCTTCCTTTATCATTATTCTACTGATTGCTATGTTCTTTTCCTACTTCAAAGAAAATGAGGTCGTAGAACGGATTTTTAAAGGAATACGCCCGGCGATTGTTGCACTTATTGCCGTACCGGTAATTAATATGGCAAAAGCCGCCGGAATTTCTTATCGAACTGCTATTATTCCGATTGCAGCAGCGCTATTAATATGGGTGTTTGATGTATCTCCCGTTTACATTGTTCTTACTGCCGGTATAGGAGGTATTGTATATGGTTATTTTCAACGAAAGAATATGAAATAATGGAAAATCCGGAAATGTATTTTAACCTTTTTGTTTCTTTTTTTAAGATCGGACTGTTTGGTTTCGGAGGAGGATATGCCATGCTTTCTCTGATTCAGCATGAAGTGGTAGAAACCCATAATTGGATATCCGTAGGAGATTTTACTGATATTGTTGCTATTTCTCAAATGACACCCGGTCCTATCGGCATTAATATGGCGACATATGTCGGATATACAGTTACCGGAAATGCTTTCGGATCCTTTTTTGCTACTTTAGCACTTTGTCTGCCTTCTTTTATCATCATGCTTACAATCGCCCACTATTATATAAAATTCAGGCAAAATAAATATATTGAAGATGTTTTCCTGGGATTACGGATTGTTATTGTCGGCTTAATTGCTGCAGCAGGACTTCAGTTAATGAATAAAGATAACTTTATCGATTATATCAGTGTAATTCTTTTTCTTCTTGCTTTTCTTGCGGTTTGGAAAATGAAGGCAAATCCGATTATGGTTATTCTGATAGCCGGAGTAGCAGGCTTCCTCATTTATTAGCATACCTATAATAAAGGGCTGAATAAACGCACTACTGATTCGGTAAACTTTTGTAAACGGGGCCGCTTTTCCCATTTTCTCAATGTAATTCTTGTCGAATGATTCATGTCCCTAAGGAAAATATTCTTTAAGATTTCCGCAATATCCCTATCATATATGAATGCATTTGCTTCGAAATTTTGTTCAAAGCTACGGAAGTCAATATTAGTAGATCCTACGGTTGAAAAATAATCATCGATCACCATCATTTTAGAATGTAAAAATCCTTTTTGATAAAAATATACTTTTACTCCCATCCTCAAAGTTTCTTTTATAAAAGAACGAACAGCAGCAGTCGTAATTTTAGAATCCGAACTTTCCGGAATCATTAACCGGACATCTACTCCGGAAAGAGCAGCCATGCGTAATGCGGTGAGAAATGTTTCAGTAGGTAAAAAATAAGGGGTCTGGATATATACATACTTCCGGGCCAGGGTAATTGCTTTCAAAAATCCCTGTAAAATATTTTGCCACTGGCTGGTAGGCCCTCCGGTAATGATCTGCATTTTCACATTTCCGGAAGCTTCTGGAACAGGAAAATACTTTTTCTGGTTCAGGAAAGATCCTGTATACACCGACCAGTCGATCAGGAATATGGATTGTAGATTGAGGACAGCATCGCCCGTTATTTTCAAATGCAAATCGATCCAATCGCCCGTCCGGACTCCGGAAATATACCGCTGGGCAATGTTCATGCCTCCGATAAAGCCCACCCGACCATCGATCATCACTATTTTCCGGTGATTTCTGTAATTTATCTTACTTGTAAAAGACGGAAAGCGTACTTTCAGGAAACTATGGACCTGAATACCTGCATCAATCATTCGCTGGAAAAAGCGGTTTTTAGTATTCCAGCAACCCACATCATCATAGATCACCCGAACTTCCAATCCTTCTTTTGCCTTCCTTATCAGAATATCTTTTATTTTATTGCCTATATCATCAGCAGAAAAAATATAATATTCCATGTGAATATGGCTCGTTGCCTTTTCCAATTCTTCAATCAGGTCTTCAAACTTTTCTTTTCCACTGGAATATACTTTTACCTGATTCTGCGTGGAAAGGGGAAAAAAATCCTTATCAAATAACCTGGTCAGAGGAAGGTATTCAGGTTGTATTATTTCCGGAATTTCTTTTGAAGAAGTTTGTCCGAGCTTCAGACGTTTTAATTTTTTTATATCTTTTCTCGGCATATATCGTCGCCGGATATCCTGTCCGAAGAAAATATAAAATATCAGACCGATACCCGGAAGAAAAATCAATACCATAATCCAGGCAATAGTTTTTACCGGATTCCGGTTTGCTGAAATGACAATCAGAATCGCCCCGAATATGGTAAGCACATATACGGAAAGCCAAAAGACTTTCAGAAGAAATGGCATCATAGTGGTAAAGAATAAAGACTCTGTCATAAACGTTTCCGGCAACTCATAAAATATTCTTTATATGACAAAAATAAACTAATAAATTGAATTTCTTTAAAGAATCTTAATTAAAACAACCGGATGAAAAAATAGTTTGACTTTGACAGAAAAAAACAGAAAATACTTAGTCGATTTCCAGCCCGAACAAATCCTTCAGTTCTGTAAGGTACGGATTTTTTTCCTGCATCATGGTAAATTGCTCGGATTTACTGAAAGCTTTTCTGTTTTCCTGATTCTCCCGTTCCCGAATAGAGATAGTAAATTGATTATTTTGTAAAACTTTATTTAAAAACAACCGGATCGGAATCATTTCATCCGTAAGGTCTTTTACCTGATTCCGGTTATAAGCTATTACTTCATACTGGCTATCAGAAATTTTTGTCGGCACACATTGCTCCATTGTTTGTTTCATCAGAATCCTGTCCGATGGAAGCCGGTTCATATATTCCTGCCAGCCCTGTATTATTTGTGTTTCAGTAAAAGGAGTTGCCAATACTTCTCTAATAACAGTCTGTTCGGCTTCTTCTTTTTTAGTTTCTTCCTGACCATTATTTTTTAAAGAAATGGTAGAAGGACGGGTTCTTCCCACAGGACGTGCCGAAACAGTTTTCGGTGGTGCCTGTTGAGGCGCCGAAGGAGTTTGTGATGAAATATCCGGTGAGACAGGCATTTCCGGAGCAGGCTTTTGAGAAGCCTGTGATGGCTCAGGAACTGTTTGAAACTGCTGTGGTGTATGATTACCGGAAGGTTGGACAACCTGCGGTGAAACATTCCCAGTAATATTTCCGGCTCCCGTAGAAGAAGCTTTTCCGGCCGGAATATCCTCAACCGGTATTTTCTCTATGGTATTTTTTTTTTCCGGGTTATTATCCGCTGGAGTTCCTGTTACCTGACATAAACGAATCAAGGCAAGTTCTATCAGCAAACGTTTGTTTTTACTCTGCCGGTAATTCAGTTCCGTTTCATTCGTAATTTCCAATGCTTTATACAGGAACGGATTGGAACAGTTTTTTGCCTGAATTTTGTATTTTTCCCGGATTCCTGCGCTTACCTCAAGCAACACAAGGGTCACTTCATCTTTGCAAACCATTAAATCCCGGAAATGAGAACTTAGCCCTGTGATAAAATGATATCCTTCAAATCCTTTGCTCAGCACTTCATCAAATAACAGAAGAGACTCTGCCACGCTTTGTTTCAGAATAGCATCCGTCAACCGGAAATAATATTCATAATCCAGAACATTCAGGTTTTCAATGACTGCGTTATAAGTTACGTTTCCGTTTGTAAAACTAACTACCTGATCAAAAATAGACAATGCATCCCGCATTCCTCCATCTGCCTTTTGGGCAATCACCATCAATGCTTCGGGTTCTACCGTTACATTTTCCTGAGAGGCCACGTATTGAAGGTGTTCGATGGTATCATTTACATTTATTCTCTTGAAATCATAGATCTGGCAACGAGATAAAATAGTGGGTAAGATCTTATGTTTTTCTGTTGTAGCCAGAATAAATATGGCATGTTTAGGAGGCTCTTCCAACGTTTTCAGGAAAGCATTGAATGCACCGGAAGAAAGCATATGCACCTCATCAATGATATATACTTTGTATTGTCCGATCTGGGGAGGAATCCGTACCTGTTCTACTAAGGAACGAATATCATCTACCGAGTTATTTGAAGCAGCATCCAGTTCGTGAATATTATAAGAACGCTGTTCATTAAAAGCCACACACGATTCACACTCATTACAAGCTTCCCCTTCTGCCGTAAGATTCAGGCAGTTAATCGTTTTAGCAAATATGCGGGCACAAGTTGTCTTTCCTACCCCTCTGGGACCGCAAAATAAATAGGCATGGGCTAACTTATTGGATGCAATTGCGTTTTTTAAAGTTGTTGTAAGAGATTTTTGTCCGACTACAGAGCGAAAAGTAGAAGGACGGTATTTTCTGGCCGAAACTATATAATTGTCCATATTCCTGGCAAAAGTCTGAAAGTTGATTTTCTTATCATTAATCCTGATATGCAAAGATAATGAATTCATCCGGACTTTCTTAAAAACAAAATATAAAACCTGAAGACTAAAAGTTAAGAACTGAAAAAGCATATCTGCTTTTTTACAGGGATCGGGAATTGTGAGTAAACCTTATTTGTTTTAGGAAGTATAGAAGATGATGGTTATTACCTAACCCCACCCCTTTTGGCTCCGCCAAAAGGGGTGGGGTTAGGTAATAACCCGACCAGTCTTCTTACAACCAGTATGTACCAATTGCCCACCAGAAAAACAACAAAAAACTTGACTTCCCGCTAAAAAAACAGTATCTTTGTTATTCTCCGGAAAGGACCCTCATTCCCACACGTATGGTGTCATAAAGAAGCCCTGATGACTTCTGGCAGCTCTTTCAGGAGATCCGTACCCTTCTTCTGCACGGAATATTTCATCGTCCGACCTAGGTCAGGCGAGCGTCCGACCAAGGTGCAACGATCGTTCGACCAAGGTGCAACGATAACATTCTGCTCTGCTTTATACAACATTGTGCTCAACTTTATACGACATTGTATTCAATTTTACATAACTTTTATTGCATGTTTTTTTAATGTGTTCCTAAAAAAACAATATATTCTTTCCAATACTAAAAACACGGACCATGAAAAAAGCATATAACAGGAAAAAGTTACCTGTTACCGGCAGCCAGAAACGATGTATGTTTCCTATATCTTTCGGGAATCCCGAAACGGAAGAAAAGAATAATGATAGAAGTACCAGGAAATCTGCTTTTGATCCCTTCTGATTCCTCTCAATCATGCTGGTAGTCTTTCACGAAAAGAAAAGTTACAAAATCCTGTTATAAATCAAAGGGAAAAGTTAATTTTGTTCATTTATAAGAAAAAAAGAATTTCATGATTTATTTACAAGAGGAAAAACACCCGTCTTGTTCATAATGCCAATATATATGCAATATACGATTACTGAAATCGCAGACATTATAAAAAGTGAAGAAAAACCCACTATAGATCTTCCTGTCCGTTTATTACTGACAGATAGTCGTTCCGTGGTTTTTCCTGAAGAAAGTTTATTCTTTGCCATCAAAACGAAAACAAATGACGGACATAATTATATCGCAGAATTATATCAACGAGGTGTCACGAACTTTGTCATTAACCGTCCGGTAAATGAACAGGAACTTACATTCACAGGAGCTAATTTTTTGCATGTCCCGGATAGTTTAAAAGCACTACAAGAATTAGCGGCTTTCCATAGGAAAAGATTTTCTGTTCCTGTCATCGGAATTACGGGTAGTAATGGAAAAACAGTTGTAAAAGAGTGGTTATATCAATTGTTACATCCGGATAAAAATATTGTCCGTTCACCAAGGAGTTATAATTCCCGCATCGGTGTCCCTCTTTCCGTCTGGCAACTGGATGAAGAAACGGAACTGGGAATATTCGAAGCAGGTATTTCCGAAAGGAAAGAGATGGACAATCTGGAAAGAATTATCTCCCCGGATATATGTATCCTGACAAATATCGGAGAAGCCCATCAGGAAAACTTTTCAGGCCCGGAAGAAAAGTGTATGGAGAAATTGAAACTGGCAATGAACTCCGGATGTATTATTTATAATGCAGATTCAGTTTGTGTAGATACATGTGTTCGACAAAAAGAATTATCAGCCCGTCTTTTCTACTGGTCAAAAAAAGATAAAACAGCACCTGTATTTATAAAAGAAATTATAACAGATACGTTATCTACAGAAGTAAAAGCTGTTTATGAGGAAAAAGAATATGTCTTTTCTATTCCTTTCTCAGATGAAGCCTCTTTGGAAAATGCGATTCATTGTTTTGCATTTCTGCTTTATAGAGGTTTGCCGGCAAGTACGATCCGGGAACGAATGGCTCTGTTGGAACCGGTGGGCATGCGTATGGAAGTGAAAGAAGGAAAGAACGACTGCGTTATTATTAATGATAGTTACAACTCGGACATTCTTTCTCTGGATATTGCGCTTGATTTTATGTTACGCAGGGATAAGGACAAGAAGCTCACCCATACACTCATTCTTTCTGATATATTACAGAGTGGAATGGATACAAAAAAATTGGCTGAGCGTATTTATGACCTGGTCACCGTACGAAAAATAGACAAACTAATAGCCATCGGAAACCAGTTATTCCGAAATAAAGATATTTTTGAAGGAATAGAGACATTATTTTTCCGGACAACTTCCGATTTTCTGCATTCAGTACACATAAACTTAATGAGAAATGAAATTGTTCTAATAAAAGGTTCCCGGAACTTTCATTTTGAAAGAATCTCCGAAGTGCTGGAATTAAAAGTACATGAGACTATTCTGGAAGTGGACCTGAATGCCATTGTTCATAATTATAATTTTTACCGGTCCGGACTTCATCCTTCTACACAAATGATTTGTATGGTAAAGGCTTTCGCATATGGTGCCGGATCTTATGAAATTGCCAAAACCCTACAGGATCAACAATGTAACTACCTGGCCGTAGCCGTAGCAGATGAGGGGGCTGAATTACGCAGAAACGGAATTAATCTGCCGGTAATGGTTATGAATCCGGAAATGACTGCTTTCCGAACTATTTTAAACAATCAACTGGAACCGGAAATTTACAGTTTCCGGTTATTAAAAGCGTTTATAAAGGAAGCAGATAAACAGGGAATTTATCATTATCCGGTACATTTAAAGATAGATACAGGCATGCACAGATTAGGTTTTTCTTCTGCTGATATTCCGGAATTGGGAGAATTTTTAAAAAAACAGAGCAATCTTGTAGTAAAGTCTGTTTTTTCCCATCTGGCAGGAAGTGACGAAATGCAATTGAAAGAGTTTACAAAAGAGCAGATTGATCTTTTTATAGCTTGTGCGAATCAACTGGAAGAGGTACTTGGATATAAACCCATGCGGCACATCCTTAACTCGGAAGGTATTGTTCATTACCCCGAATACCAGATGGATATGGTAAGGCTGGGACTTGGCCTGTATGGGATCGGCTCTGTTTCCGGACTGAAAAATGTAACCACATTAAAGACGACCATATTACAGATCCGGGAAGTGGAAGCCGGAGAAACGGTAGGATACGGAAGAAAAGGCGAAATTAAAGCTCCTTCCCGCATCGCTACTCTGCCTGTAGGTTATGCGGATGGGATGAACCGGAAATTGGGAAACGGAAATGCAGAGGTTTGGATAAATGGGAAATTCGCTCCTACAATAGGCAATATCTGCATGGACCTTACCATGGTTGATGTAACCGGTATCTCTTGTGAAGAAGGCGATACGGTAATTATATTCGGGGAAGTGCAACCTCCTTCCGTCCTGGCTGAGAAGCTGGAAACAATTCCTTATGAAATCATTACTTCCGTCTCGGACAGAGTAAAACGAATTTATTTTACAGAATAAAAAGAGACAAGAGAGATCGTTATTTTAGAATAGAATATAAATAGGAGAAGTCCTGTTTCAGAATGTTATTATATAAATGGATAAAATCGAATTAAATATACTTGGTTGCGGGTCGGCCTTGCCTACTACCCGTCATTACCCGACTTCACAGGTGCTAAATGTCCGGGGAAACCTTTTTATGATTGATGCCGGAGAAGGAGCACAGCAACAATACCGGAGACTGGGATTAAAGTTCAGCCGGTTAAAGCAGATTTTCATCTCTCACCTGCATGGGGATCATTGCTTCGGCCTATTCGGGCTTCTTTCGACATTATCATTGCTTGGAAGAACCGGAGATCTGGTAATCCATGCATACGGAGAAATGGAAGAGTTATTGCGCCCGGTGATGAATAAATTCTGCCGGGATATGCATTTTAAGGTAATTATAAATCCTCTTTCCCCCTGGAAAAATGAAATGATTTATGAAGATCGTACGGTAAAAGTATCTACCATTCCTCTTAAGCATGGTATCCCTACCTGTGGTTTTCTGTTTGAGGAAAAACAAAAACCGGCTCATATCATCCGGGAAATGATTGATTTTTATAACATTCCTGTAAAGGAAATCAGCCAGATAAAAGAAGGAGCGGACTTTATTACAGAAGAAGGAGAAGTCGTTCCGAACAGCCGCTTAACGACTCCCGCAAAAGATCGTATAAAATACGCCTATTGCTCGGACACGGCTTATTCAGAAAAGATCGTTCCGATTATTGAAGGGGTAGATCTTCTTTTCCATGAAGCTACTTTCATGCAGGCGGACCTGGCACGTGCAAAACAAACTTTTCACTCTTCGGCTATGCAGGCGGCTGAAATAGCGAAGCAAGCTTGTGTAAAGAAATTAATGATCGGACATTATTCCGCCCGGTATTACGATATTAAACCGTTACTGGAAGAAGCCCGTAACATTTTTCCTGAAACAATTGCCGCGTATGAAGGATTAAAAATAAACATTTGAAAAAATAAAAAGCAGAAGGTAAAAAATAAAAGAATTTCCTGCAGGAGCTCCGGGTGTTCAATCCGGGATCGTTATTTAAGGACCGTGGGCTGAGGCCTCACGGCTAATGATATGGTGCCGCTACGCGGCTTGTCGGTAAGATAGTGATATCCATAGTCAGAAGAAAATTAGTTACGAAAAACGGATCGGATAAAAGAAAGACAGCCTTAAATGGACAATATGGGGAAGAATTCCGGGAACAATTATTAGATACTCCCGAACCGATCGTACCTTAACAACCTGCTGATATCAAATCAAAAAGAGGAAATAATTCTTTTTTACCGCATCAGAAAGCGTAAATCCGGAGTTATTTCATATCTCAGTGTAACCGTATCGGATATCCCGACAAGCTCCTCTTCTTTTTCCGGATATACAAAATCAATACTACGGATCGTGATAAGGTTCGCGGTCATTTCCGAATAGATACGTGATTCTGCTTCTACCAGATCCTCATAAGCAACAGTCAGGTCATCAATGAGATTCCCGTCTTTATCATAACTGATAAGACATTCCGAGATTTGTCCGTTAGCCAGCAGTTTTACGGAAATAATATTTCCTTTATCATTAGAAACCACTTTCCTGTTAATAGATAAGTAAGCCGGATCAAAACCTTCCAGTTCATTTACCTTGTCCAATTGTAAACTATCATATTGAGAAGAAGTTAAACAAGGGAACTGATTAAAATCAATGTTGTTATAATTCTCTGCCAATTCTCCATGATCAAACTCTATACAAACTGAATTCCATGATTCAGGAAGAGTACGGGCGCAAGTATCCTTTTGATTTTTACAGGAAAAATGGATAATAAATATTATAAAAATAAATATACTATATTTCTTCATATTTTCATTATTATGCTCTTTTCCCGTTAACAAATACAAGGATTAAATAGTTGCCTGTACAAAAAACATTTTTTACGGAAATATACAGAAGGTTCCGGCAAATTCCTTTTTTCTTTATGAAG
Source organism: Candidatus Azobacteroides sp. (assembly GCA_021201815.1). Lineage (GTDB taxonomy): Bacteria > Bacteroidota > Bacteroidia > Bacteroidales > WRGA01 > WRGA01. The sequence continues at coordinate 22,899 of JAJQEC010000053.1, forward strand.
ATTAATAATTTTTTGTTTTTTAAAGAAGAAAAGAAAGAGGTAGAAAATAACTAGTTTATCTTAATGGAAATAAAGAAAAATAAATCTTCGGTCCTGCTCAAAGTTTTATTTTATCCTTTTATCCGGAAAAGAAGTAGAAACAAACAAAGAAGTATTTTCCTGCTCATCATTCATTAACTGATTGTGATCTCATAAATGATTTTATATTTCCGATGAATTAAAATTTATATGTTATGTATCATGGAATAAAATAGAAACTAAAATAAAAGAAGAGAATACCAAACATCCGGCCTTTACTTCTTGTTTATTCATAAACTGAAAGATTTAAGATACTAAATACAAAAGCAAAGAAACAAAAAGGGCCGGACATTTTACTTTCTGAAAACAAAGATATTTATTCTTTGTATTTTTATTATAACCAATTATCTTTGCTCTAAAACATTGTTATGTATGTCTTTACTAAATAAACTGAAATCTGTTCCTCTTTATTTACAAATTCTTTTTGGTATGCTGGCCGGTATTATGGTCGGTATTATTGCGCTTCATACAGGCTCCGGCCGTTTTATAGAATTCTGGATCAGACCCTGGGGACAGGTTTTTATAAAATTATTGCAGCTTATAGCCATTCCATTGATATTTATCTCCCTTATAAAAGGAATTACAGGATTGAATGATATCAGTAAATTTTCCCGGATGGGAGGAAAAACCATTCTTATTTATATAGGCACCACTCTTGCTGCTGTGTTATTGGGATTGAGCATGGGATTATTAGTAAAACCCGGCAATCTGGTAGATCATTCTCAAATGGCGGATATGCAGGCAAGTTACTATGCCGCAGCCGAAGAACAGCGAATGGTAGCTGAACAAACTCAGGAAAAAGGGCCACTGGCTTTTCTGGATGAGATTATTCCTGACAATATTATAGGCGCCGCCTCATCCAACACCAATATGTTGCAGATTATCTTTTTTGCTATTTTCTTCGGAATAGCCGTACTGGCAGTTGCTCCGAAAAAAGTAGAACCCGTTATCCGGTTGTTCGACGGATTAAATGAAGTAATTCTGAAAATGGTGGATTATATCATAAAAATATCTCCATTGGGAGTACTGGCTTTGATGGCAGGACTGGTTGTGGACTTCGGGGGAAATGCAAAAGTGTTCGGAGCCTTGGCTGTATATGCGTTGACGGTTATTATTTCGTTGTTATTCCTGGCATTTGTTTTTTATCCGGTTCTTATTCACCTCTTTTCCAAAAAAAAGATCAAAGAATTTATCAGCACGCTGTATCCGGTGCAGTTATTCGCTTTTACAACCAGCAGCAGTGCGGCCACTTTACCGCTCACACTGGAAACGGTAGAGAAAAAATTACATGTTTCTCCGGAAGTAGCGTCGTTTGTTTTACCGGTAGGAGCTACTATTAATATGGATGGAACCAGTTGTTACCAGACTATCGCCGTTTTATTTATTGCACAGGTCCTCGGAATTGAACTCGGAATCCAGCAATTACTTATAATTATTGGCATGACTATCCTCTCTTCTATCGGCACTCCTTCTATCCCCGGAGGAAGTTACGTCATCCTGGCACTTGTTCTTACTTCCGTAGGTATCCCTGCAGAAGGACTGGCTCTTATTCTGGGGATTGACCGTCCGCTGGACATGCTTCGCACTGCGGTAAATGTAACCGGGGACGCCGCTGTGGCAACTATTATAGATAAAAATTAATTAACACAAAAAAAGGAAACCCGCTTTTATTTTCAGGTTCCCCTTTTGATGTTTTGTAGTTGTCTAAACAAAGGAATTATTTTGATTCAGCTCAATGTGATTTCGATTTAAAGAAAAGAAGCGATCTGTTGTTCGAGTTTAATAAGGTCTTCAGTAAACTTTCTGATGCCTTCTGCCAGTTTTTCTGTCGCCATCGGATTTTCATTCATTTGCCAGCGGAATGATTTTTCATCTGTATTTATTTTAGTCAGGTAAAGTTGTCCGGCAGATTCCGGAGATAACTTACGTGCCAGATTGCCTTCACGGTTTTCCAGTTCTTTAAGCAAAGCCGGAGAAATAGTCAATAAATCACAACCGGCTAACTCAATAATTTCATCGATATTACGGAAGCTTGCTCCCATTACCTGTGTCTTATAATTGAATTTTTTATAATAATTATAAATCTCGGTAACGGATTTTACACCCGGGTCTTCCGAAGGAAGAATATCTGTCAGATTATTTTCTTTTTTATACCAGTCCAGAATGCGTCCAACAAACGGAGAGATCAATGTTACATGGGCTTCCGCACAACACGCTGCCTGTGCCAGTGAAAACAATAATGTCAGGTTACAATGTATTCCCGCTTTTTCCAATGTTTCTGCGGCTTTAATTCCTTCCCATGTAGAAGCGATTTTGATTAATACCCGACTGCGGGAAATTCCGGCTTCTTCATATAAGGTGATCAGGTCGCAGGCCTTTTTTATTGTTGCCGTAGTATCGAAAGATAACCGGGCATCCACCTCAGTGGAAACCCTTCCGGGAATGATTTCCAGAATCTTCAATCCGAAGTTAACGGAAAGTTTATCCAAGGCTTTTTGCACACGTAGCTGATTATCTCCTGTCTGCTTTTTCGCATACGAGATTGCATCTTCTATTAAGCTGCTGTATTTCTTATCCTGGCTGGCAGCATATAGTAACGACGGATTAGTCGTTGCATCCATTGGCTTGTAAGCTACCATGGAATTAAAATCGCCGGTATCAGCCACGACCTGCGTATAGTTTTTTAATTGTTCCAATAAGTTCATAGCAAAAAAAGTAAGTTTGTTCAATTATTAACGTTTCTCCGCATAATGTTGTTCAAAAAAGTGAATTTTTTTTAATCTTAAATTCTATCTAATTATCTTTCCGGGAAATAAAGCACGGTTTCGGGAAAGGAGTTTATCTTCTTTCTATTCGGATAAATAAAAAGTGAGATTTACGGATAAACTGTGCATAAACTTCAGGAAGCCTTTCCCGGTTTTTTCTTTTTTGCTTCCTTTATCCGGTTTTCTATTTCCTTTTCATATTCATTGAGAAAGTGAGATTGACAGGGATAATCTTTCTGAAGAATATATTTTTCTAACAAGGAGAAGTACTTTTCTGCTGCCAGGACTTGATTATTCTCCAATAATGTATTTATTTCCAGCAGCAGATAATACCTGAGCTTATCCATTAATTTTACTTCATCCTGACTGTTTTTATTCAAAAGAGGGGACATCCGGAAACTGTTTTCCAATAAATCAATATATTCCCGGGATTCATTTTGTTGGATTTTGGTCTCCAGCTTATGAAGTAAAACTAGATTCTTTAAATAGGGAATAAGTCCTAGTGTGGATTCCTTTGGAAATCCGGCACTTAAATAAATATCTCTTGAAAAAAGATTCTTTTTTAGTAAACTTAGAAAAAGAAGGTCGCTTTTTAATAAATAAGGCGCATAATAAGGAAGTGTTACCTTCCAGGAAAAATCCCCGATTGTTATAAGTGTATCCTTCCATTCATAGGTCGGTTCCAGTTGTTCAATTTCATTCCGGGAGATATCAAAAGCAACCATGCCGTTCTTTAACAAATAATCCGGATACCACTCTGTATCCAATAAACTGATGCAAATAACCGCTACATCTTTCCGGTAATTTTCTATATGCTGCAGGTACCAGAGAGGAATGGTAAAAATATCTCCGGAAGTAATAAGGATAGCATTTTCAATGCACATATCCAGCATGGTCCGGTTTACAGAAAGGACATACTCACTAAACCCGCCTCTGCTTTTTCCTTCCCGGAATGCCCAGATTGCCGAATCCGGTTTCTGGGAATAAAGATAAGACATGGCCAATGTCCCCCAATCCGCCGTTAACTTAGTATATGGATCAAGAAGAATCATTTCTCCGGTATAGGTAGGGGCTAATCTAGTTACAATTTCAAATTGCTCGCTGGCTTTGAGGGTAAGACTGAGGTTTTCCCGGGGAATATCCGATCCGTCTTTAGAATTTATCCGGCTATAAGCATATCCCAGAAAATAATGAGCTTCTGCATTATCCGGGTCCATCCTGACGGCCTTTTCAAGGTAATGGGCGGCTTTCCGGTAATCCTGCTGCTGAAATTCTTTGTAAAATTCAGTTTTTCCTTTCTCCAGAGGATTATCATCTATTTCTGCAGGAAGAGCAAAAACGGATATAATAAACAAGAAATATATAATCAGATGTAACCTTTTCATATAAAAATTTGAAAAGAAATTAAAAGATAAAAGGAAAAAGAGAATGTATTCGGAACAGGGAATGCTTACCCTTCCAGACTTTCATTTACAAGTTCATTCTCCTCTTCTTCTATTTCAACTGCTTCTCCCAGAATAGTAAGTGTTTTTTCTTCGGGCAACTCTTGTACTGTCCTTAATTTACGCTCAATAGAACGGGATCTTACACCGGCCTGATCAATTACATTGGTTGCTTCCTGAAGCTTTTTCTTTGTTTTTTCCAGCACAGTACCGAAACGGCCGAATTCTGTTTTTACAGCTCCCAGAATTTCCCACACCTCACTGGAGCGTTTTTCAATGGCTAATGTTTTAAAGCCCATCTGAAGGCTGCTCAGAAATGCAACAAGATTAGTGGGACCCACTACTGTGATTTTATAATCCCGTTGCAGGCATTCGAACAATCCTGTACGCCTGAGGATTTCCGCATACAATCCTTCTGTAGGAACAAACATGATGGCAAAATCCGTAGTTACAGGTGGATTAATGTATTTATTCCGGATTTCTTTGGCGTTCTTTTTAACGGAATTTTCAAACTGACGGGAGCAAAACTCAACTTCCTTATTATTCAGGCCGCTGGTGTTTTCATACGCCTCCAGTAGCCTTTGATAATCTTCATTCGGGAATTTGGAGTCGATAGGAAGCAGAATGCCTTTGTCATTATTTCTTCCGGGAAGCTTAATTACATATTCCACCCGCTCCTGCGTATTTTCTTTGGTAGCGGCATTGCATTCGTATTGTTCAGGAGAAAGAATCTGTTCCAGAATGGCTCCCAATTGTATTTCCCCCAGATTTCCCCGTGTCTTTACATTTGTGAGCACCTTTTTCAGATCACCGACGCCGGATGCCAGGTTCTGCATTTCTCCCAGTCCTTTATGTACTTGCTCCAGCCGGTCACTGATAAGTTTAAAGGATTCGTTGAATCGCTTTTCTACGGTTTCCTGTAGTTTTTCATCTACGACTTTCCGCATCTCCTCCAGCTTCTTACTATTCTCATCCTGCAGAGTATGAAGCTTGCTTTCTACGGTTTCCCGTATTTCTTTCAGTTTAGCTTCCGTATCGTTCTTTATTCCTTCCTGTTTGAAGGAAAATTCGTCGAATTTCTGTTTTTGGATGTTATTAAAATCCCGTATATTCAGGGAAAGTTTCTCCTCAAAAGCTCTAAGAGTATTTGTTTGCTCTTCCCTGTTTTCCTTAGCGGAAGTTTCCAACAATACCTGTAAGTTATGGGTTTTATTCTCAAAGGATTTTATAAGTTCGTTCATTTGTTGGGAAAAAGTTTCGAACTGGCTTTTCTGTGTAATGGAAAGGTCCGTTACGGTTTTGGCAAGTGTTTCTCCCAACAATTTGAAAGAAAGGTTCAGTTCTTCCCGGTTTTCTTTGAAAGAACTTCTGTTCTCTTCCCGATTTCGCCTGAATTCATCCCTGATAAGCGGATCAATATGGACTATCTTATCTTCTATTTTATCCAGTTGCAAGGACAAATTTTTATTTTCTCCTGTTGTTTTTTGCTTTAATGCTAATACGATATTGACTATTGACAGGAGAATTAAAATAATAAGAAGAACCGCAATGTCCATTTTTGTGATTTTTATTAGGTCATTAATTATGCAGAGGTATCTTTATGGGTTTGTCTTTTCCAATCCGTAAAGAATGCTTCCGGATTGTACAAAAGTAGTGTTTTTCTTTTACAAAGAAAGGTACCGGAAAATTGAATTCTACCTTTTAACTTTCAGATGACAAGTTGTTGTTCTGGAAAGAGCCGGGATAAATATTCTTCACTTACTTATTTCCTGTAACGTACTACATTATTCCTTTCTTTTTTATGAATAGAAATGCTTCTGACAGACAAAAAAATATATGTAGGAATCTATGGAAAAACTTTTATATATTTCTTTCGCAACCTATTTATAAGACAGCTTAAAACGATCATAGTAATTATTCCGGAAAAGCAAAAAGGTATTATTTATAGAAAACTAATTTTAATCGTATTTTATTTATATAGAGTTATGAAAAGAATATGGAATAACTATTCTCCGACCGGTTTTATTTTATTAGCATCATATTTTTCCGTTATGGCATATTCATCTTTCTTTTTAATGAGAAGCCAGTTATTTTCTCCGGCTTTCTTCATTTTAAACAAAATAAATTTACCTTTCAGATTTTTGCCATTCAAAGAAAATTCCAACGATCCGGTTTGCAGGGCATCCTCCACATTCACAGCATCATCGTTGAGCTCCCAATTTCCGGAATCCCATATTTCTACTATTCCGGCTCCATAATTCCCTTCCGGTATTTCCCCTTCAAAAGAAGCATAATCCAATGGGTGATCCTCTACCATAACGGCTAACCTTTTATCTGCCGGATTCATAGAAGGACCTTTGGGAACTGCCCAGCTTTTTAATACTCCTTCATCTTCCAACCGAAAGTCATAATGTAAATGAGATGCAGCGTGTTTCTGAACAACAAAAATTCGTTGTTTGTCTGTTTTCCTCTCTTTTGCAACCGGTTCCGGCGTTTGTCGGAAGTTTCTTTTTTCTTTGTATTCCTGCAGGCTCATATTTTTTTGATTGATTATAATAATTTATTTATCAACAAGCTGAAAGAAAAGATAGTTTATGTTTTATGAAGCATCTAGTATGATTTTTTAAAATTATCCCCCCAATTTTATTTCTTCTTTCTTTTCTCCTTATTATTTCTAACATATGATTCCATTTCTTTAAAAGGACATTATTTCCTATAAAAGTTTACAAAATGAAGAAGCCGGAAAACTAATTCCGGCCCCTTCTTCTTTACATCATGAAAAACAGTAAATCAACAATTAATTTTCTTCTGTATTACTTTCTGTGTCTTCTTCTTTTTTTCGCCATAACCTGCTCATATCTTCCAGGGTTTTCCCTTTTGTTTCAGGTACCCATTTCCAGACAAATAAAGCAGCCAGAATACAAATTGTTCCATACAACCCATATGCTACCATCGGACTAAAGTCATACAATGGCGGGAAAGTAGAGGAAACAATGTAATTAAATATCCATTGGAAAGCAACTGCAATAGCAATGGCTTTTCCCCGGATGGTATTCGGAAATATCTCCGAGATAAGAACCCAGCAAACCGGTCCCCATGACATCATAAAGAATGCAGCATATACAATAATAGATAATACCGGCACAATCCCTTTTAATCCCAGGTGATCACAAATTGCTACGGAGAATGCGCCTACGGCCATGCCAATTGATACTACAATCAACAATGGTTTGCGGCCAAGTTTATCAACAGTAAAAATAGCGACTACCGTAAAGACAATATTTACAATTCCCATGATTACCGTCTGCATCATACCTCCTCCTTCTGCACCGGCACTTTCGAATATACGGGGTGCATAATAAAGCACGGCATTGATTCCGATTGCCTGCTGGAACACAGAAAGCATAATTCCGATAATCACAACCGCTACCCCATAGGCAAACAGTTTTTCCGTTTTCTCTTTGGAGGTAGCTTTGATTTCGGACAAGATCTCTTTTGCTTTACTTACGCCATTTACTTTTGTCAATACTGCCAATGCTTTATCTTCCTGATCCACCATCACCAGATAACGGGGAGTTTTGGGTACCAGGAATAACATAATACCGAATAAAGCTGCCGGGAATGCTTCGGAAAGAAACATGCGCCGCCAGCCGGTTGCAATCGTCCATGGGTCAGAAGCAGGGTCTACGAACATCATTCCTGTCACCGGATCTTTGTCTATGACAGGATTAGTATGATCACCTAAAATCATATAATTAACAAAATACACAACCAGCATACCGAAAATAATGGCAAACTGATTGCATGAAACTAATGTACCCCTTATCTGAGATGGGGCAATTTCGGCAATATACATAGGAATAACCGCCGAGGCCAGCCCCACTCCTATTCCACCCAGCACACGATATAAGTTAAATGTAACCAGCAGGTCGAGTGTCGGGATTCCTTTCTGAAAAAAAAGAAACTCCGGGTAAGAAGATCCTAATGCGGACAAAAAGAACAATACGGATGCAAAACGAAGAGAGTCCCGTCGTCCGAACCGTGTGGCAAAAAAGCCTGATAATGCACCACCGATGACACATCCGATCAATGCACTTGAAGAAGTAATACCGTGTAATACTTTATTATACTGAAAATCGGTTGCCTGTAAAAAGAAGGCTTCCAATCCTTTTTCCGCTCCTGATATCACCGCCGTATCATATCCAAACAGCAACCCTCCTAAGGTTGCAACCAACGTAATGCCAGTAATATACGCAACGTTATACTCTTTTTTTCCTCCCATGATAATAGTAAGGTTATATGTTTGATTAAAAAGATATCTGAAAGATCAGGACTTCCCTATTCTCTAACAATACAAAGCAACCTCATTTCACCTACCTGTAAAAGATCTGCGAGATGTGTCTCTTGTCCTTTATCTTTCAGATACCCATGGAATAATGACAATTAAATGTACATATTCAGTAATGCTTCATACAGTTCCTGTTTGCCACTGGTCTGTTTTGGCTCTCCTGCTTTATGAGCGATATTCCGTAAATCTTCCAGCGTTAGTTTTCCTTCTTCAAATGCTTTTCCTTCACCACTATCGAAAGAAGCATAACGGGAACGACGCATTTCGTTATAAGAAGAATTTTCCAGGATATCAGCAGCGATCAGCAAACCACGGGCAAAAGCATCCATTCCTGAAATATGGGCGATAAATAAATCTTCCATGTCAGTTGAATTACGACGGATTTTCGCATCGAAGTTTATTCCCCCGTTTCCTAATCCGCCTGCCGGAAGGAGTACCAGCCATGCCTGAGCCAGCTCATACAAGTCAATCGGGAACTGATCGGTATCCCATCCGTTCTGATAATCACCACGGTTTGCATCAATGCTACCTAATAAGCCTGCATCTACAGCAGCCTGTAACTCATGCTCGAAAGTATGGCCGGCAAGGGTGGCATGGTTTACTTCGATATTTACTTTGAAATCTTTATCAAGACCGTAATGGCGAAGAAATCCGATGACTGTTTCCGTATCGAAATCATATTGATGTTTCGTTGGTTCCATTGGTTTAGGCTCAATCAGGAAAGTTCCCTGAAAACCCTGTTTGCGGGCATAATCACGTGCCATTGTCAACATTTGTGCTAAATGGTCTTTTTCCCGTTTCATATCTGTATTCAACAGGCTCATGTATCCTTCACGTCCTCCCCAGAACACATAGTTAGAACCACCTAATGCAATAGTAGCATCAATGGCATTCTTGATCTGGGTTCCTGCACTGGCAACGACATTAAAATCCGGATTGGTAGCTGCTCCGTTCATATAACGTTCATGACCGAATACATTAGCAGTACCCCATAATAGTCTGATTCCGGAAGCAGCCTGCTTTTCTTTTGCATAGGCTACGATCGCCTGCAGGTTACTTTCATATTCTGACCATGAATTTCCGGCATCTACCAGGTCTACATCATGAAAACAATAGAAATGCAACCCTATTTTCGTCATAAATTCAAAAGCGGCATCCATTTTATATTTGGCACGGCTGATTGCGTCTGCACCGATATTCCATGGATGATGGATCGTTCCGCCACCGAACGGGTCGCTTCCATCTGCACATAATGTATGCCAGTAAGCCATCGCAAAGCGCATCCAGTCTTTTAAAGGCTTTCCCATCACGACTTTATTCTCATCATAATAGCGGTAAGCCAACGGATTTTTACTGTCTTTCCCTTCAAACTGAATTTTTCCGATTCCCGGGAAAAATTCTTTATTTCCTTTCAGAATTTCCATAATCAAAATAATTATTTAATAGGTAAATGAATAAACAAAAAGTAAAAGATAAAAAGTAAAAGGTAAAAACAGATGTGAACCGATTACTTTCCTTCTTATCATTTAATTTTTAGGTCTTAACTCAAAACTGTTTATGGACCGAGCTTCCAGTCCGGCTGTTAATAATTGGTTATTGATTTTTATTTTTACATCTTTCGGTTCGGTTGATTCGTTTGCTGTCAGAACTATAATAGATTCATCCGGATTGACAAAAGCCAGTATATCTTTGTTATTTCCTTCTACGGTAAGTTGTTTTGCTCCTGGCTTAACAAAATGACTGACATGTTTCATCAGGTAATATTCCGGATTGTAACGATATGTTTTGTTTATCTGATCTACAGAAATCAATGAATTCTGCGGCCATTGCCAGCGGTTATTCGCAGAATCTGTATCCAGAGAAATATTCCAGTACATGTAAGCCGATATCCCATTTCTGAAATAATGCTGCATCAGGTTCCAGATATAAAAACAATGTTCCCAGGAATTCTGACCGTCGCCACATTCGCTTTCTGTCTGCATCAACGGCATATCCGGATAAGTCCGATGAATCCTTTCAATAGACTCTTTTCCTGCCTACTGGAAACCGATTTCAGAAATAAAAGAACCGCTTTTATTTTCCATGATGGTATCGACCAGCAAATGATTTCCCCGCTCCATGGTTCCGAACATTACCTTTACCCCCATCTCTTTCATTTCCGGTCCCAGGTAATCACCGATAAAAGTGCTTAATCCCTGAGCTGTCCATGTACAGGATGGAAATATCTGGCAGGAATTGAATTCATTCTGAGGTGCAATCATTTCAATATTGATTCCTTCAGCTTTATAGCTCTCGATAAATTTCCGGAAATACAGCGTATATGCTTTAAAATATTCCGGCTCCTGAATAAACATGTTGGAACCTTCCAGATCCTGCTCCGGACTTCCTTTCAGATCATTTACCGCAGGATTAGGACGACATGCATAGTGCTTGTTGTATTTCATCCAGGTTGGCGGACTCCATGGGGATGCCCATATCCTTACCGACGGATTGATCTTCTGTGCAGCATGGATAAAAGGGATAAGCGTTTCTTTATCATTTGCAATGGAAAAATTCTCCATCTTAAAATCCTTATCCGTTTCATTATAGGAATACCAGTCACGGGAAAAATCATTTGCACCGAGCGGCATCCTGCAATAGGTAAAGTTCATTCCGTCTTCACTGAATAAATCCTGCATTACCTTTTCCCGGTCTTCTTCATTCAATGCTGACAGGGTAGTCCAGCCAAGTTCATTAAAACATGCACCGAACCCTTCTATTGTTTGTAAATGTTTATCCGTATGAATAATCGCATCCGCAACTTCATTTTTTACAGTTTCCATCCGCAAGGCCGGCTTTTCAACAAACCCGGCTTCCGGTGTTGTGCTTACCCACCTTACAGAGGGATCTTCCTGGCTACACGAATAAAGCAAAGCCAGACAACTTAACAGGTATATACTCTTTTTCATGGCAAAAATTTACAGGTTATTATATGATAATTTATTTTCCACATGACAAGCTTTTCTCCAATAATGCTTTCCATCTTTGATACGCTTCCTGATACCTGCTGGCTTTATCCGTTTCCGGTTCAATGACCGCCAGTTTTTCCAGCGAAGCAAAAGCTTCTTTTTCAGAGGCATATATACCGGCTCCCATACCGGCTCCTTTTGCTGCTCCTGCTGCACCATCGGTATTAAACAATTCAATAGTAGCACCACTTATACCCGCCAGTGTCTGGGAAAACAACGGACTAAGAAACATATTGGCATATCCGGCACGAATCAGGTGGATATCCATTCCCATATCCTTCATGATTTCCATCCCGTATTGATAAGAATATACAATGCCTTCCTGAGCAGCACGAAGGACGTCTTTTTTGTCGTGTATGTTGAAGTTAATGCCATGGATCGAACAATTGATTTCTTTATTTTCCAACACACGTTCCGCTCCGTTTCCGAAAGGAATAATGGAAAGTCCTCTGGCTCCGATTTCCGATTGGGAAGCCAGGTTATTCATATCTGCATAGGACAAACCTTCCAGTGCCAGATTCCTTTTTAACCATGAATTAAGAATTCCGGTACCATTAATACAAAGTAATACTCCAAGGCGGGTCTGTTCCGGAGTATAATTTACATGTGCAAATGTATTGACCCTCGAAAGCTTATCGTAATCCAGTTGTCCCAACACACCGTATACTACTCCGGAAGTACCTGCCGTGGATGCAATTTCTCCCGGATTGAATACATTTAATGACAACGCATTATTCGGCTGGTCACCGGCACGGTAGGTCACCGGTGTTCCAGCTTTTAATCCCAGTTCCTGTGCTACGGAAGCCGATATTTCTCCCTGATTTCCGAAAACAGGCTTCAGAGGAGGGAAGAAATGTTCCGGAATATCAAAGTAAGCCAATACGTCTTTTGATATTTCTTTGTTTTTAAAATCCCAAAAAATGCCTTCAGAAAGACCTTCAATCGTCATAACTGCCTCTCCGGTAAGTTTCATGGCGATATAATCTCCCGGAAGCATCAGTTTATCTATTTTTTCGTAGATATGGGGCTCATTTTCCTTTACCCAGGCAAGTTTGGAAGCTGTAAAATTTCCCGGAGAGTTCAATAAGTGAGACAGGCATTTCTCTTCGCCGATTGTCCGGAATGCCTTTTCACCATAAGGAACCGCACGGCTATCACACCAGATAATAGAAGGGCGCAAGACCTGCTGGTCTTTATCAATCAGTACCAGCCCATGCATCTGCCAGGTAATTCCTATTGCTTTTACCTCACTTCCGTTTATTCCGGCTTTATGCATTACCGAATGATGGGCTGCTTTCAGATTTTCCCACCAGTCAGAAGGATTCTGCTCTGCCCAGCCGGGCTTTACTGCCATAATTTTCATCTCCTCTTTCGGAGAAAAATCAGATGCCACAATTTTCCCGGTTTCTGTTTCTACCAGACAAACCTTCACAGAAGAGCTGCCAATGTCATATCCTAATAAATACATACATGATAAGAGATTAAAAGGTAAAATATAAAAAGTAAAAGGTATGAGGTAAAAAATATCAATCAAAAAGTCATTCTTAGTTCCTTGTTTCTAACTCTTAGTTCCTGTTTTTTTACTTTCTACCTTTTACTTTAGTTATATGTTTGTTTTCAGTTTATTATATGCTTTCTTGTCGAACCTGTAATAACGAGCAGCGCGGTGTGAAACATTGGCCTGCTTTTCTTCCAAAGGCATTACATACGGCATGGCAGCTACTTTTTTATGGAAATTACGAATGTCTATTTCTTTATCATAAATAGCTTCATACAGCTTATGTAACTGACTGATGACAAATTTTGTCGGTAACAGTTCGAAAACAATGGCAGGCTCCCGCTCAATCCAGCTTCTTATTTCTCCCAGAGAAGCACGGATAATCTGGTTGTGATCGAAAGGTAATTCCGGAATTTCCGTAACCGGACACCATTCCGTCTGCCTGTAATGGGAAATATTTGTTAATTTCCGGTCTATCTTACATAAGGAAAGATAAGCAACAGTGATAAGCCTTTCAATATCCGGCTGGTACTCCCGTGTAAGCCATTTCCGGTCTTCGGCATTACTGGCACGTTCGGGATTGGCAAAACAGCGGAATTGGTGTAATTTCATCTTTTTGATTCCCGTCAGCTCATAGAGGACCCTTTCTGCTGCATCATCTACATCTTCCTCATCATAGATCAGGCTACCCGGTAGTTTCAGATTTTTATTCGCATTCTCTTCTTCATTTCTTTTTACCAAAAGGATCTTTAATTGATTGTCTTCAAAACCAAAAATTACACAATCGACCGAGACATATGTATAGATAAAATTTGCAGTCATTTGCGTTTTTCTTAAACCTCCGGTATTATTTTTACTTTGTTAATTACGTATGCAAATATAAAAACAGGTTTTAATAAAACAAATAAAAACCAAAATTATTTTTGTATAAATATTTGAAATTTAATATGTTAAATATCATCATAAATACAATAAGTAAAGAACATCATATTGTATCATTTACATTAACATCTCCGAAGGTAAGGGAGATTAAAAAGAAGAAGAAGAAAAAGAAAAGGAAAGAAATCATGGATAAAATTAACAATAAGATGAAGAGATTTTTTTTTCGAAAATGAATTGTATTTCTATTAATCGGGAAAGACATTTCTTTATGATGAGAAAAAGGAAAGGGTATTTCATAAAAAAACCGCAAAACAATAAAGGGTGTAAAGGCATTTTCTACCTTCCTTTTCTGCTTTGCGGCCTGATTGTATTTAAACAGAAATATTTTTCTGTTTCTGCAAAAACAAAGAATCAGTCTTTTTTAACTTCCACTAATACATTGGTGGAATATACTTTCAACACGACAATTTTTACTTCCGGGTCAATAAACTCCCCGTTTGATTTTACTTCTATTGTTTCTCCGTTGATACGTGCTTCTCCGATAGGATTTACACGGGAAATGGTAATGCCTTCATCGCCGGGTTTTATTTTCTCCTGACAGATACTTTCCACTTTCGAATCAATCTCTTCATTCAGTGCTACCTTATTTAACGCATTGGACCTGACCAGCCAGGTAAAAGCCCCTCCGAAAACCAATGCCGAACCAATCAGGGAAATATTTCCCCATGTATTTCCCAGTTGCATATATGCATACCAGATGCCGACAATGGCAAAAATTACGCCGGCAATCCCGGCAAAAGTAGTGCCCGGAAGGAAAAAAACTTCCAGGATCACCAACCCCACGGCAATAGACAAAAGTAATATGACAATAAATATTTCCATTCTTCTTAATTATAACAAATAATTTTCAAGAATCAAGATTAAACAGATTACAAAGGAGAAATATAAAAAACCGTTATTCATCCCCTCAGCCTTGATTCTTGCATTTACTAAACAAAAACAAAGTTAATAATTTTTAGTGTTAAATCCTTGTTTTCTTTCTAAAAAGAAAATGAAAATAGGCAGGGATAATGTACTTTTGTATTATTATTATATAGAAATGGAAAAAGAAGCATTATCGGGTAAGACTCTGGCGGAATTAAAGGAAATGGTAACCTCTCTTCAGATGCCGGGATTTTCTGCAAAACAAATCGCCGACTGGCTTTATAAAAAGAAAGTCCGGACGATTGATGAGATGACTAACCTTTCTTTAAAATTCCGGGAAAAGCTGACCGAAAAATATGAAGTCGGCAATACTGCTCCGGAGCAGTCCCAAAAATCAGCAGACGGTACCGTTAAATATCTTTTCCGAACGCAGGATAATAAACTTATCGAATCCGTTTTTATCCCGGAAAAGGAAAGGGCTACTCTTTGCATTTCCTCACAGGTAGGTTGTAAAATGAACTGCCTGTTCTGTATGACCGGTAAACAAGGATTTTCAGGAAACCTTTCTGCCAATGAAATTCTTAATCAGATCTTTTCCATTCCGGAATCGGATTTATTGACTAATGTGGTCTTTATGGGTATGGGAGAACCGTTAGACAACTTTCAGGAAGTAAAGAAAGTAATTGAGATCCTGACAGCGGATTATGGGTATACATGGAGTCCGAAGCGGATTACCTTATCTACCATCGGAATCAAAAAAGAAATGCAAAACCTGTTGAATGATACGCAATGTCATATCGCAGTAAGTCTTCATTCTCCGTTTCATGAACAGCGGCTTTCGCTTATGCCAATGGAAAAGATAAATCCCGTCCGGGAAATTATCGAACAATTAAAAACATATGACTTCAGCAGGCAGAGACGGTTGTCTTTTGAATATATTATTTTTAAAAATGTAAATGACAGTCAGGTACATGCAAAAGAACTGGTAAAACTTCTTTCCGGTCTGGAATGCCGCATTAACCTGATCCGTTTCCATAAAATCCCCGGTGTCGAGCTGGAAAGCCCGAACATGGCAGTCATTGAAAAATTTCAACAATACCTGAATAAAAGGGGAATTATCTGCACGTTACGTAAATCAAGGGGAGAAGATATTCTGGCAGCATGTGGAATGTTATCAGGGAAAGGAAAAGATATAAAGGAAAAATAAAACCGGAAAATAATAATAATGGCCGGATTTTTACGGACTGGCCTTTACGGAGATAAAATATTTTTATAGAAATTAAGCTATTAAAATAACATCGGATTTTATTTGGAAAAAGACAAAAACGGTTGTATATTTGTGATAAGGCTGATTTATTGTGTCGAAAAATAATAAATCCGTGCTCTTCTAAATATTTATTTTCCATAATAACCCATGTTACCATTCCACTCCAGTGGTATGGTCGTACCACTCCAGTGGAACGGTTATATCAGCCTTGTTATTAGATAACTTTATCCTTGCAGACAGATAACTTCACAAGAGTGAAAAGATTACTTCGATGGGCTATTCTTATGAACCTGGTCTAATCCTTGTGGTTGGTATTAAAAAAGGAAATTGACTATTTAGTATAGTAAGTCCTGCTTATCAGTTCTATTATTTTACGCCTCCCCCTTTTATCCGGAAAGCATTTTTTCTATTTGAGTATAGATGTTTATGATAGACAAAAAGAAAAAGGTATAATTCACTTATATATTTACACTTCAAATTTTCCATACTAATTTTAAAACAAACATCACAAAAGAAGTTTCATAAAAAAGGAAAATATTCACCGTTATTTAAACTCATAGTTAAAATAACGGTGAAAATAATTGTACCGATTATTTCTTATCTTACAGAGGATTTCTCCCTTGAACAGATTGAATATCCAAAAACTTCATTTAAATTTTGCATTCTTGAATTCTATAAATAATATGAAAAAGAATAAAAAAAGAACAAGCCGGTTTTATAAAATTAAGCTTTTAAAAACAGGAAAGTCTTTATATAAAAGCAAATAGCATATACTTTCTTAGGATTAATTTTCTCTTTTCTTCTTATTTTTATCATATAAGTATCTTATTCTTAAGGACAAGAAGGAAAAAACAAGAAGAAAAAGAGATTTTTTTTCATTCTTTTTCCCTTCTTAACCAAAAAAAATCAACAACACAAAATAGTTCTTTTTCGCCGATAAACTCTTTAACATACAGCTTAGAACAGCTTCTTATCTCTATCTGTTTAAGATACTACATGCGGCACTTGTGATTTTGAAAGCTTCCATGTGCTGTTCGAAAAATAAATAGGATAATGTATCTGATTTAAGTATATAGATCAGAAATAAATTAAATAAGTTATGATATATCACGTAAAAGAACTTCAATTCAATGCACGGGTATCCAAACCGGATCCTCGTTTTGCCCGCCTGTTACTGGAACAATTCGGAGGCGGAAACGGAGAATTAAAAGCAGCAATGCAATATTTTGTGCAGTCATTTGCATGTAAAAATACCTATCCGGATAAATATGATATGCTAATGGATATTGCCATGGAAGAATTAAGCCATCTGGAAATCGTCGGAGCTACTATACAGATGTTATTGACCGGTATTAACGGAGAATTAAAAGATGCGGCTGACAGTGCGGAAATTAATGAGATGATGAAAGGAAAAGCCACAAAAGAAGACTTTATCCAGGAAGCTACAATTAATCCGCAGTTCGGAGTTTTATCAGGCGGAAGTCCCTTGCTTACCGATAGTAACGGTGTTCCCTGGACCGGAGCATACGTAAATGCCAACGGAGATCCTACGGTAGATTTACGTTCCAATATTGCAGCCGAATCCCGAGCTAAAATCGTATATGAATACTTATTGAAGTTTACGGATGACCCGTATGTAAAAGAAACACTTATCTTTTTAATGACCCGTGAGGTGACCCATTTCCAGCAGTTCGAAGCAGCTCTGGATACTATTCAGCCGAACTTCCCACCGGGAATTCTGCAAAGTAATCCGGATTATAGTAATCTGTATTATAATTTATCGAAAGGTGAAGATGTCAGAGGGCCATGGAATGAAGGAAAAAGCACACGGTTAAAAGAAACCTGGGAATATGTGGAAAATCCATTGGAACAGGTAACAGAAACCTGTGGATTAACAAAAATGAAAGATAAAAAAACCGAACGTCCGAAAAATAAAGTAAAAGAAATGGATGAGAAGCTGAGCAAGGAAAGAAGCAAAGAAGTAAAAGATGCTAATCCGCCGAAAGATCAGCAATGGACTAATTATAATATATAATACGTAACCATTAAAAAAGAGACTGGTTTCTTGTCACAGAGATTTCCATTTTTTGATGAAAGAAGGATTTGTTAGGTTCCTTCTTTCTGAAGCCAGTCTCTTTTTACTATATATACCAACTATAAGCATTTATTTCATGAATGGTAACTTTTATTCGTACAAAAGTTACTATTCTTTTAAAAAAGAAAGATAATTGAGATTTGATTCATTGATAATAAGATTGAACTTATAATCAATGGATTGCTCAACTACCTTTCTTTTTTATATCCCTACTCCTACCCGCATTCTTTTTCTTTTTTACAATAAATTTAGAAAAAAACGTCCGGAAGGGAGGTAGGTATATAAAATTATTTCTATCTTAGCTTAATTAAAAATCTAATTCATTTCATGGAAGAAAAGAAAATTAAGATAGGGATTACACAGGGAGACATAAACGGAGTTGGGTATGAAGTGATTCTGAAAATACTTTCCGACCCGAATATTGTGGATTTATGTACTCCTATTGTATACGGCTCACCCAAAATTGCCGCTTATCATAGAAAAGCATTGAATATGGATACGTTTACGTTCAATATTATTTCTAAAGCGGAAGATGCCAATGCCAAACGGATTAATATTATTAATTGTGTGGATGAAGAAATCCGGGTTGAACTCGGGAAATCGACAAAAGCCGCAGGACAGGCATCTTTTCTGGCTCTGGAAAGAGCAACGGAAGATTATAAAAACGGTCTGATCGATGCATTGGTAACTGCACCTATTAATAAAAATAATATTCAGTCCGAAGATTTCCAATTTGCCGGCCATACGGATTATTTGCAGGAAAAGTTTGCGATCCAGCAACAGGCATTGATGTTAATGGCAACGGAAACATTGAAAGTGGGATTATTATCCATGCATGTTCCCTTATCAGAAGTACCGAAATATGTAACAAAAGAAAATGTAAGGAAAAGAATTCAGGATTTTGAAGCCTGCCTGAAACAGGATTTTCGTATTCTGAAACCCCGGATCGCAGTATTAGGACTTAATCCTCATGCCGGAGATAACGGCGTAATCGGTAAAGAGGAAATAGAAGTCATCCAACCTGTTATCGAGGAATTACAGAAAAAAAGCATTCTTTGTTATGGACCCTATCCGGCCGATGGCTTCTTCGGTTCTGAAAAGTTCCGGGAATTCGATGGTATTCTGGCTATGTATCATGATCAGGGGCTCATCCCGTTTAAAACCCTGGCTATGGAGAACGGGGTAAATTACAGCGCCTGCTTACCTATTATCCGGACCTCTCCGGATCATGGAACAGCTTATGATATTGCCGGTCAGAATATAGCTTCGGAAGTTTCCATGCGTCAGGCACTTTATATGGCTATTGATATTTACAGAAACCGGAAATATTATGAAGAGATTACGGCAAATCCACTCCGGAAACAATATTACGAAAAAGGCGGGGCAGATATCGATATCAGCCTGATAGAA
The DNA here is from genome assembly GCA_021201815.1 of Candidatus Azobacteroides sp. Lineage (GTDB taxonomy): Bacteria > Bacteroidota > Bacteroidia > Bacteroidales > WRGA01 > WRGA01. The sequence continues at coordinate 42,616 of JAJQEC010000053.1, forward strand.
AATGAAGAAAAAGAAAACCATGGTCATCTGTAAGGACCATGGTTTTTCATTTTATTCTTAACTCCTGTTTTTCTTTCAATCAATCCTGTCGAATCCGACATATGGAATCAGGGCTTTTGGAATGTTTATTCCTTCAGGAGTCTGGTTATTTTCCAGTATGGCGGCCAGAATACGAGGCAAAGCCAATGCACTGCCATTCAAGGTATGTGCCAGTTCTATTTTCTTATCGGCATTTCTGAAACGGCATTTCAGACGATTTGCCTGATAACTTTCAAAATTGGATACCGAACTAACTTCCAGCCATCTCTTCTGTGCGGCAGAGAAGACTTCAAAATCGAATGTCAGCGCTGAAGTAAAACTCATATCGCCGCCACACAAGCGTAGAATACGCCAGGGCAATTCCAGTTCTTCCACCAGGCTCTGTACGTAATCCACCATTTCCCGAAGAGATTCATACGAATGATCGGGTTTATCAATGCGCACTATTTCCACTTTATCAAATTGATGCAACCGGTTTAATCCTCTTACGTCTTTTCCGTAAGAACCCGCCTCCCGCCGGAAACAGGCCGAGTAAGCCGTATTTTTTACGGGAAGGTCTTTTTCATCCAGAATAACATCCCGGTATATGTTTGTTACCGGCACCTCTGCTGTAGGAATAAGGTACAGATCATCAGCGGTTGCATGATACATCTGCCCCTCTTTGTCCGGTAATTGTCCTGTTCCATATCCGGAAGCAGCATTTACCACATACGGAGGCTGAATCTCCAGGTAACCCGCATCACAGGCTTTATCCAGAAAAAAATTAATTAATCCGCGTTGCAGCCGGGCTCCTTTCCCTTTATAAACAGGAAACCCGGCACCGGTAATCTTCACACCTAACTCAAAGTCTATCAGATCATATTTTTTAGCTAATTCCCAATGAGGCAATGCATCTTCGTGTAATTCCGGAACTTGTCCTCCGGTTTTCTCCACTATATTTTCTTCCGGTGTTTTTCCTTCCGGTACCTCATCTGAGGGGAGATTGGGAATAAGAACCAAAAGTTCTGTCAGTTTTTGTTCGGCCTGCCGCAGGCTTTCTTCCAGTTCCTTATTTCCGTTTTTTATCTGAGTAACCTGGTTCCTTATTTCTTCTGCTTCTGTTTTTTTACCTTCTTTCATCAACTGGCCTACCTGCCGTGAAAGGGTATTAAGCTGAGCCAGGCTGTTGTCCAGTGTTATCTGAGTTTTTTTTCTCAGCCGGTCAGTCTCCAATACCTGACCGATTATATCTTTTGCATCAAAATGCTTCTTTGCTAATTTCTGAATAACTAATTCCGGATTTTCACTAATCGTCTTAAGAGTCAGCATACTCGTTCTTTTATTTTTATTTATCCGCAAAGATAAATATTTTTACTCCATAAATAAGAGAATTAAAGTAAAACCTAAAAGGTAAAAAGTAAAAGGTAGAAATCGAGGATAATTTTCTATAAAATTATGGCAATATTTTTATAGAATTCCATTTTTACCTTTTACTTTTTACCTTTTACTTTCAACTGTGTACTTCCAGAAGTTTAATTTCCTTTTCCGTATGGATGGTTATATTTTTTGTCGTTGCCGGTATTAACACTGTCATTCCCTGACGTATATTGACAGAAGCACCATTGTCATCCGTTAAACGACCTTCTCCGGAAAGACACATATAAATTACAAAACTGTCACAGGAGGAAAAATCCCTTGTAATTGTTTCTGTAAGATGTAATAAAGTCGTATGGAAATAAGGAGAATCAACGAGCTTTACCGGAGTATTTACTTCTTCTTTGTATTCGGTTTTGTAATTATCATACAGATTATAATCAATGGCATCTTTCGCCAGTTCCGTATGTAATTCACGGCTGTTCCCGGCTGCATCTTTCCGGTTATAATCATAGATACGATAAGTAATATCCGATGTTTGTTGTATTTCGGCAATAAAGGTATTACTTCTGATGGCATGTACCCGTCCTGCTGGAAGATAAAATACATCTCCGGCAGCTACCCGGTGTAATTGCAATACATCTGTAAAGGTGTTATTTTTTACTCTTGTGACATATTCCTCCGGTGTAATTTTCTGAGCAAACCCGGAATATAAAGTAGCCCCTTCTTCTGCTTTCACCACATACCACATTTCTGTTTTTCCGAAACTGTTGTGCCGCTTTTTTGCCAGTTCATCATTCGGATGTACCTGGATGGACAAATCATCCCTTGCATCGATAAACTTAATTAACAATGGAAATTGGCCGCCATATTTATTCAGGTTTTCCTTGCCAAGGAGGTCTGCTCCGTAGAGCTCAATCAGTTCTCCAAGATTTTTACCGGCTAATTCTCCTTCGGCTACGACGGACACATCATTTTTTACCTGGGAAATTTCCCAGCTTTCACCGATACCATCCTGTGAAGGAAGATTCTTGAATTTGCAAATCTCATTTCCACCCCAGATGGTAGACTTTAAAATGGGTTTGAATGTTAAAGGATATAGTTTCATGGGTTGTTTGTTAAGAATCAAGAGTCGAGAAAAAAGAGTCAAGACTTTGATTGATTAGTGTGTATTGAGTTATATTTATTTTTTATCATAGAGGAGCTTAATTGGCAAAGAGTGTATCTTTCATTATCTCATGCACCGTGGGATGTGGGAAAATAACTTTCTTCCATTGTTCGATTGTCATTTCCGATTCTATTGCCATGGAAGCTACGGTGATAAATTCAGACGCCGGATTTCCGAGTAAATGTACCCCTTTTATGTAATTATTTTTATCTGTCAGGATCTTACACAGACCATTCTTCCCTTCATTTTCTACAACAAATCGTCCGGAAAATGCCATAGGAAGTTTTAAAACTTTATAAGAAATGCCTTCCGTCCGTAACATTTCTTCCGTATATCCGACAGAAGCAATTTCCGGATTTGTATAGACTACAGAAGGAACTGCTTTATAAGACATCTTATCAGAGATCCGGGTGATATGGTTTACAGCTACTTCTGCTTCTCTACAGGCCGTATGAGCCAGCAGGTAAAAACCGGTTATATCGCCACAGGCATATAATCCCGGAATTGAAGTTTCCATATGAGCATCAACCGCAATAGTTCCTTTTTCCGTTTTATTTATTTCCAGGTTTTCCAATCCCAGGTTTTCCATATTTGTTTTTCTTCCGGTGCTTATCAATAAGGTATCAAATTCCACAGTCTGTAATTCCTGGTCCGTACTCTCTATAGTAAGTTCACCGGTAGTTACATTTATCACCCGGGAAGACAGGTGAAAGATGATGCCTTTTTTTTCATAATAAGTTCTGAGCATACCGGCAATTTCAGGATCACAAGATGGAAGAATCTCTTCCTGAAGTTCTATTACGGTTACCTTTGTTCCTAATGAGTGATAAAGACAGGCGAATTCTATTCCTATAATGCCCCCTCCTATAATGGCGATACTTGTGGGAATCTCAGATGGATTTAATGCTTCCCTGCTTGTCCAGTAGCTGATATTCTCAAGTCCTTTTAAAGGAGGAATAAAAGTAGAAGAACCTGTACAAAGGATCACTTGTTTAGAAAGGTATTCTTCCTTGTTGCATACGACATGAAAAATATTCTCTTCTTTACCTTTTATGTAGCCATGCCCTGAAATTACTTCAACCTGATTATTTTTCATCTTCTGCTTTATACCAGCTTGCAGTTTCCTGATAATTTTATTTTTCCTGCTTACAATTCCGGAAAGATTAATCTGCATACCTGAGGTTTCTATTCCGTATTTACCGGCACTCCGAATCGTGTCTGCTACCTTTGCGGAATAAAGGAGTGTTTTGGTTGGAATACATCCCTCATTCAAACATACTCCTCCTAATGCATTTTCTTCTATCAGTAGTACTTTCAGCCCTTTTTCTCCGGCTCTTTCTGCAGCGGTATATCCGGCAGGTCCGCCTCCGATAATTAAAACATCATATATCATGGTTAAATAAAAGGTAAAAGGTAAAAAGTAGAAGGTAAAAGTAACCGTCTTTTTTACTTTTTACCTTCTGCCTTTTACTTCTATTGGATATAAGTATAATCTTTTTTACCGTCGAATTTACGGTAAATTCTGTAATATAGGTTTATGATGGGTAAAAAAAGATCAAAATAAACAATAGATAAATAAAATTTTCTATCCTTTAAGATTTTTGCTGTCTTATTGATAACGGAATATTGTATCAAATACCGGGTTATAAAAAAGATACCGGCAAATATCCCCAATGTCCACTTAAAAAGGAAAAAAGAAGCTAGTGCGACAATTGCTATAAAGGTTGCATAAAAAAGATACCGGGATAATACCTCTAGGTGATACAGAGTTTTAATCCCCTGCGGGTAATACCTGGCAGTAAGAGAATAACGCATTTTCTGATTTTTCCATTCTTCTTTTGTAACAGAATAAGTGGGAATACTTTCCGGGCTTAGTTCTACTTTCGTATTGCTTTCAGTGGCATTCTGATTTACAAAGAGATCATCTTCTCCGGCTTGTAAGAATAGATATTTAGAGAATCCTTTTTTATCAAAAAATAAGCTTTTTTTATAAGAAAGGTTTCTGCTTAACCCTTTATAAGGCTTACCGGAAACTGCTTTACCAAGATAACGAATAGCTGAAAAGAGATTGTCATAAGCAGCCAGACCGGATAAATATTTCTTTTTACTTATCAAATGACTGTATCCGATAACAATCTGAACACCGGAAGTGTAATTCCGGACCATCCGGGCAATCCAGTTCCGGCTTTCAATAACAGCATGAGGTTCCGCAAATAATAGGATTTCATTTTTAGCAGCTTTAGCAGCAATCGTAATAGCCAGTTTTTTCCGGCTCAATGCTTTTGAGTTTTCCGGAATATAAGTTGTGTACAGGTTATTATATTTGTTTTTCAAATCATTAAAAACAGGCTGTGATTCCTCCGTATATCTGTCACTTACGACAATGACTTCAAAGGCAGGATACTCCTGATCCAGAATATTTGCCAGGGTTCCCTTTATTCCTTCCGCATCATTATCGGAATAAAGAATCACCGAGACCGATGGTTGTTCCGTCGTATAGTTTCCTTCTTTTCCTTCTTTTTCTTCTTTCGTCTTTGCATACCGATATAATTTCTTATAGGGCCCCAGATAATATACAAGTTGTATTACAAACAACAAAAATAAAGCTATAATGACGGCTAATTCTACCCCATTATATTTAAATAAAGGCAACCAGGTTTCTAACGTATTTTCCATTATCTTTTTTAATTATAACCAACTATAGAAGACAAAGACTGCTTACATTCATCAAAAACATCATTTTAATTTAATCCGAAGATTATCTTCGGATTCCTTACAACAAAATATAAGCAGAAAAAGAAACTCAAAAAGCATTATATTAATTCATCGGAAAAATATGCTTTTGGCAGTTGGCGGCAATTATACTGGGAGGCCATAATTTCTCCATACGCCCCGGCCGACCGCAAAGCAATCAAATCATTCCGTTGTGTTTTATTCAGATATTGTTCTTTTCCGAAACAATCGGAAGATTCACAAATCGGTCCTACCACATCATATTTTTCTTCCGCTAAGTCAGATGATATATTCTCTATTTTATGATAAGCTTCATATAAAGCCGGACGAATCAGATCAGTCATACCGGCATCTACAATTACGAAATTCTTTACAGAGCCTTCTTTCACATATAGGACTTTAGTAATCAGGCTTCCGCATTGCCCGACCATAGAACGCCCCAACTCAAAATGAAGAGATTGATTCGGAGATAACTGAAGATGTTTATCAAATACAGCAAAATAATCTTCAAAATCCGGAATCGGTTGTTTTTCAGGATGGCTGTAATCAATACCTAACCCTCCCCCCACATTTATATGATCTACAATAATTCTACGGGCGTAAAGTTTTTGCTGAATATCGTTTACCCGTACGCATAATCCGACAAAAGAAGCCATATCTAATATTTGCGATCCGATATGGAAATGCAATCCCACCAATTTTATATTGGAAAGTTTCGGAATCATATCCAGCACATCATCCAGTTTATCGAGATTGATCCCGAATTTATTTTCTTTAAGACCTGTTGTTATATAGTGATGTGTATCTACTTTTACTTCCGGATTAATCCGTAAAGCGACAGAAGCGATTTTTCCTTTTGCTGCAGCTAACTCGTTAATAATCTCCAATTCGGCAGCAGATTCTACATTAAAACAGAAGATTCCGGCATCCAGACCGAGGTTAATTTCCCAATCCGCTTTTCCTACGCCTGCATACACAATTTTATCCGGAGAAAACCCTGCTTTGATAGCTGCTTTAATTTCACCACCGCTTACACAATCCGCTCCAAAACCATTGGCAGCAATAATAGAAAGAATACGGGGGTTGGCATTTGCTTTTACTGCATAATGCACATAAAAGTTTTCGTATTTTTCACTTTCCTGTTTTACTACATTTAGGGTTTCACGCAATAGGTCTATGTTGTAAAAATAAAAGGGCGTTGTAAGCCCTTTTAATTTATTTGTTGGAAAATCTTTCATCTTTTATCTGTTTTCTGCTTATTTAAAATAAATGATTACTCAATGCCTGTAAGGTTCTTTGTTTGTCGCTGGCATTAATTAACAAAGAAATATTATAATTACTACCTCCGTAAGATATCATCCGGACAGGTATTTCTTTCATTGCTTCCATAATTTTCGTTTCGAAGCCGACATTTACCCAATCCATATCTCCCACAATACACACGATTACCATATCCTTATCTACAGTTACCGTTCCGTATTTTTTAAGGTCATCTACGATATCAGAAAGATTTTTCGTATTATCAATTGTCAGGGATACTCCAACTTCCGAAGTAGTTACCATATCAATAGGCGTCTGGTAACTTTCAAATATTTCAAATATTTTCCGCAGGAAACCGAAAGCCAGTAACATCCTGCCTGATTTTATTTTAATAGCGGTAATATTGTCTTTAGCAGCGATTGCTTTTATTTTTCCTCTGTCCAGTTCATTAGAGATCAATGTTCCCGGTGCTTCCGGCTCCATTGTATTTAACAGACGTACGGGAATATTATTCAGCTTAGCTGGCAATACACAGGTCGGATGTAATATTTTAGCGCCGAAATAAGCCAGCTCGGCGACTTCTTCAAAATGTAAATTTCTTACCGGACGTGTTCCTTCTACAAAGCGAGGATCATTATTATGCATGCCATCTATATCCGTCCATATCTGGATTTCTTCGGCATTTACCGCAGCACCAATCAAGGAAGCTGTGTAATCACTACCACCACGTTGCAGGTTATCAATTTCGCCGTACGCATTCCGGCAGATAAACCCTTGTGTAATATATAAATCAGCATCCGGAAACTCCAATAATAAAGCTGCCAGTTTTTCTTTTATATAAATAACATCCGGTTCTGCATTCTTATCTACACGCATATAATCCAATGCAGGAAGTAACACTGATTTCACTCCGGTTTCATTAAGATAATAATTTACCAGACCGGTTGAAATTAATTCTCCCTGAGCCAGAACTGCTTTTTCTTCAAAAAGAGTAAACAATTCCTTTGTCAAAGAACGGATGTAATTGAAATGAGTTTTTACATATTCAATTGCTTTTTCCTTATATTCTTCTGTTGAATATAATTCGTCTATTACTGAAAAGTATTTCTTTTCCAGTGTGTTTATTATTTCTCCGGCACCATCCGGATTTTTCTTATACAGGTAATCGGAAATTTCAATCAATGTGTTTGTAGTACCTGACATAGCCGATAATACTACAATATTTTTCTCTCCTGTACTGATTAATTTGGCTACATCTTTCATTCGTTGAGCCGAGCCGACAGAGGTACCACCAAACTTTAAAATTCTCATTTTCGAATTACACTAAATTATGTTACTATTTTTGATGTGCAAAGGTACATAAAAATCCTATGTTATTTATACAAATCTCTCGACTATCTACACTCAAAAAGAAAAGTTATTTTTCCGGAAATACATCTCCGCAAGTAAAATTTTCCTGATGCCCGGCACCGAAATTATTCCTGACTGGTTTATATATAAAAAGAAAAAGGAAGAAATATTTTTCATATTCGCTTCCTTTTACTTCCCTATAAGCTAAATAACAAACAATTTACTTATTTTCCATGTAATACATTTTCTATATTCTCGACATTAGAACGGAAAGAGTGATCTATTTCGATCAGATCCTTTACTGTTTTACAAGCATGTAAGACAGTTGCATGATCTTTTTTTCCTACCAATTCTCCGATACGGGCAAATGAAAAGTCCGTATATTTTTTCGATAAATACATTGTAATCTGACGTGCCTGAACAATTTCCCTTTTTCTGGATTTTGTCGCAATTAATTTCTGATCCAGTGTAAAATAATCGCATACGGTTTCCTGTATTCTTTCAATGGTAATCTCTTTTTTCTCAATCTTAATAGACATTCCTACGACTTTTTGTGTAAGTTCCATATCTATTTCTTTATTATTGATGACAGAATGAGCCATTAAAGAGACAATGATACCTTCCAGATCCCGTACACTTTCCGTTGCATGTTCAGCAATATAATCAATGATATTATCCGGTAATTTTATTCCTTCCTGACGAACTTTATTTTTCAGAATTAATTTACGTAATTCCTGGTCCGGTTTCTCCAACTCTGCCGTTAATCCCCATTTAAAACGGGTTAATAATCTTTCTTCCAGACTCTGTAAAAGAATAGGTGCTTTATCACAAGTTAAAATTAGTTGTTTTCCACACTGGTGAAGATAATTAAATATATGGAAGAAAGTATTTTGTGTGGCAGTTTTACCGGCAAACTCCTGAATATCATCTATGATTAACGCATCAATACTCTGGTAAAAATTGATAAAATCATTCACCGTATTATTTCTTACCGCATCCGTATACTGCACCTGAAATAAGTATGCAGAAACATAAAGGATTCTTTTAGTAGGTTGTAGTTCTTTAATCCGTAATCCGACAGCATGTACAAGGTGAGTTTTACCTACTCCGGATTGACCATACAAGAATAAAGGATTAAAAGCAGAAGAACCCAATGGAGATTCTGCTACCGTAAGACCTGCTGTACGAGCTAGCCGGTTGCTTTTTCCTTCAAAGAAATTATCGAAATTATAATTTGCTCTCAATTGAGAATCCAGTTCTGTAAAAACCTGCGGAGATTTATTAGCATTTTTCACGGGTTTCGGTTTTTCTGTCATCGCCTTTCCCATGCTATCAAAGTCCACAGTTGTATTAGTTGTATTTTCTACGACTACCCGATACATTAATTTTGCATTGGGTCCGATGATACGGTTTAAGGTTTTCTGAAGAAGATCGATAAATTTTTCTTCAAGATATTCATAGAAGAACTGGCTTGGCACCTGCACAATCAGAACACTTCCATCAAAACTCAACGGTGTGATAGGAGAAAACCAGGTTTTGAAAGTTGCTTCCGGAACATTGTCCTTTATTATTTCCAAACAGCTATTCCATAAATATTGATAATCTTTGTTCATTCTAACTAATTCTATTTTTACAAGTAAAATTATCCACTCGCTGAATAAAAATCCAGCGTAACTACTCTCCTGAATATTCTTCTCAGAACATCAATTTTAGTGATCCTTACCCTCACCTAATCACTAAAAACAGAATGGATACGAAATGTAAAACTGTTACAAACAAAAACAGTTTAAAATAACTTATCTGGGGAATCAGATATTATTACAACGTTATTTCGACTACAAAAGTTGGAATTATTTTTTGAAAAAAAAAATTAAAAAAGTATTGGAAATATAGAAAAAAATTATCGCCTTTATAGTCAATGACTTGAAGTTAATAAGCTTATTTTAAAACAATTATACCTTTCCTTAAATTACTTAATACCTTAATTATAAATACTTTATCAATTCCTAAAAATAATCGTGAAAAAATTAAAAAATCCTACAAACAAGAAAATAAGGGGAAAAGCAGGATTTTATTAAATAATAAAAAAAAGATGTTATTTAAAATAAATCTAAATAATAATTCTGATGGAAACTTTCCCCTATAAAAGAAGAATAAACACGAACTTTTATTCTTTATTAATCTTCTATTTATCGTTAGCTTAAAAGAGAAAATGCTTTCGGCTCAATTACATTTTTATAAGCAGGCCGAATGATGCGTTTGCTCTCAAAGTTAAGTTCTTCGATCCTATGTGCTGTCCATCCGACAATGCGGGACATAGCAAAAAGCGGAGTATATACTTCTACCGGAAGACCGATCATCTCATATACAAAACCGGAATAAAAATCAACATTTGCACATACCTGTTTATTTACCCTAGATCCTTTGAACTTCATAAAAGCATCAATAGCCAGAGATTCCAGTTTTTCAAGGAAAGCAAATTCTTTTTCTCTTTTCTTTTCTTTTGCCAATTCCCTTGCCATCTCTTTTAATAAGAGCGCCCTAGGGTCTGATATAGTATAAACAGCATGCCCGATCCCATAAATTAAACCGGTACGGTTATACGCATCTTTATTCAGCATTTTCAGCAAATAAGTGGTAATTTCTTTGTCATCTTCCCAATCCGAGATTGTTTCTTTCAGATGATTAAACATATCAATTACCTGAATATTAGCTCCCCCATGCAAAGGGCCTTTCAATGATCCAATGCCTGCCGCAATAGAAGAATAAGTATCTGTCCCGGAAGAACTGGTAACCCGTACGGTAAATGTAGAATTATTTCCCCCTCCATGTTCGGCATGCAGAATCAAAGCCAGATCCAGTATCCGGACATCCAGTTCCGTATACCGGTTCGGTCCTTTTAACATATAAAGGAAGTTTTCAGCTAAGGAAACGCCTTCCTTCGGATGCCGAATATGCAATGATCTTCCGTAAGAGCTATGACGTACGATATTATAAGCGTAAGCAATAATGGCCGGAAATTTTGCGATCAGGTTAATGGATTGACTCATTAAATTTTCTCTGGAAGTGTCTTCCGGGTTTTCATCGAATATGTACATCTCCAATACTGAACGGGATAAAATATTCATAATATTATGTCCTTCCAGATCCAGAATATTCATTTTGGTTTTTTGCTCCAATGGCATCAAATGGTTCAGCAATTCCGAGAAAACCTTTAATTCTTCCTCATCCGAAAGATAGCCGGAAAGAAGGAGAAATACAGTTTCTTCAAATCCTACTCTGTTTTCTTTCTGAAGCCCATGCACCAGATCTTCCACATCAACACCCCGGTAAAACAATTTTCCGGGAATAGCTTTCAGGGCTTCTCCTTCTTTCCTTTCATAACCAACGACATCCCCTATTTTAGTAAGACCAACCAATACTCCGGAATGGTCTTCATTACGTAACCCTCTTTTTACATTGAACTTTTTAAATAATTCATTATTAATCCGACTGGTTTGTTTGATGCTTTCGGATAATTTATATATCATATAATCTCTCTTTTTTTCCATAAAGAATTATTTTTTATGTTTACAACTAATTAGTAAAGAATTATTCTTACGTTTTCTGGTTAGAATAAAACATTTTTATGTCGTATTAATCCTGCTTTTTTAGGACAAGTGCAGACCTGGAAGGAATATAAAGTTTCAGCCATTCTTTATTTTGTTTGACATATAAAGGATCCGGAACAGTGAAATAAGTAAGGGATTCATCGACTAAACCAAATCCTCCGTACTCTTTAGAATCCGAATTCAGGATAATTTTGTAACTTCCTTTTTCTACTAAAAAACCATAATCTGTAAAAGATTTCCCCGGATTAAAGTTAAATACAAATACCAGGTCTTCTCTCTTATAAGCCAGAATCTGGTCTTCATCATTATCCCAGACTTTGGAAATCTCCGTATTTTCGAAATCCTTTACACTTTTAACAAGACGAATCATAGCTTTGTCAAAATCTCCCAAGTATTGGTATTTCAAGTCATTATTATCTACCAGGCTCCATTGCCGGCGGGCATATTTATGAGACCAGCCGTTCTCAGCACGTGGAAAATCAATCCATTCCGGGTGTCCATACTCATTTCCCATAAAATTGAGATAGCCCCCATTCATTGTCGTAGAAGTAACTAATCGGATCATTTTATGAAGTGCTATCCCTCTATCCACCATATAGTTCTGGTCGGATTTCATCATATGCCAATATAGATAAGCATCTATCAACCAGAAAATAATCGTCTTGTCGCCTACCAGTGCCTGATCATGGCTCTCTGCGTAACTGATTGTTCTTTCATCTTCCCTACGGTTAGTTAATTCCCACCAGATACTGGACGGACGCCAATCTTCATCTTTCTTCTCTTTTAACAGTTTAATCCAATAATCCGGAATTCCCATAGCCATACGGTAATCAAAGCCGATACCGCCATCCGCATATGTTACTCCGATACCCGGCATTCCGCTTACTTCCTCCGCAATGGTAATCCTGTCTTTCTTTAAAGAATGAATAAGCTTATTTGCTAGTGTGAGATAGCAAATGGCATTTTCATCCTGATGTCCATTATAATAATCCCCATAGCTACCGAAGCTTTCACCCATTCCGTGGCTATAATAAAGCATAGAAGTTACCCCGTCGAACCGGAACCCGTCGAACTTATATTCTTCCAGCCAGAATTTACAGTTGGAAAGCAGAAAATGGAGGACTTCATTTTTCCCATAATCAAAACAGAGTGAATCCCAGAGTTTATGTTCCCGCCGTTCGTCACCATAAAAATATAAATCATATGTTCCATCAAAACGTCCTAGCCCTTCGGCTTCATTTTTCACAGCATGAGAGTGCACAATATCCATAATCACGGCGATTCCCATCTCATGGGCTTCATCTATCAATTGTTTCAGTTCCTCCGGAGTACCAAAACGGGAACTGGCAGCGAAAAAACTGGAAACATGATATCCGAAAGATCCATAGTAAGGATGTTCCTGAATGGCCATGATCTGAATGGTATTATAACCATCTGCTTTTATTCGGGGCAATATTTTCTCCCTGAATTCCGTGTATGTGCCGACTTTTTCCTCCTCCTGTGCCATACCGATATGACATTCATAAATAAGAAGAGGAAAGGTATCCGGTTTAAAATTTTTAATTTTAAATGTATAAGGTGTTTCTGGATTCCATACCTGAGCACTGAATATTTTTGTTTCCGGATCCTGAACCACACGCCTTATCCAGGCCGGAATCCGTTCACCACCCCCTCCTTCCCAATGAATATACAATTTGAACAAATCTCCATGTTTCAATGCATCTTTCGGTAAAGTAATTTCCCAGTTTCCATAATTCTTTCTGGTCAATTTGTACTTTTCCTGCTGCTGCCATCCATTAAAAGATCCGATTATATAAATTGCCGTTGCATGCGGTGCCCATTCCCGGAAAACCCAGCCTTCTTTTACGGGATGCAGCCCATAATACATATATCCTGTCGCAAAATCCGATAAAGATTGTTTCCCATTCTGAGTGAGTTCTTTTTCTTTATTAATTACAGTCTGGCGACGTTCTTCAATAATATCCTCATAGGGTTTTAACCAGGGATCGTTTTTTATAAAGTTTAGCATGTTACAACGAAGATTTTATCATTATTTCAATATTCCAAAAAAAAGGACGAGAAAAGATTTTTAAACCAATACTTTGACAATGGCTTTTTTTATCTTTCCCTCCGCGATAGCGGGAGCATGACCATCTTCCGGAAAAAAGACAGCGAATTCATAAGGTTTAAGAGTGATATAAGCAGAGGGTTTATCTATAAAAAAAGTAATATCTTTTCCCTCGTTATAAGGTTCAATCTCATTTTTGCAATCCTGTCCGGCAAGCCATCCCATGGTTTCTATGCCTTCCAGTGGCATTTGTATATCGATATACTTATTATGGGTCTCCAGTTTTGCAGTTTCTTTGGTCTTTCCCTGCGTTTCGACAATGGAAACAAATAATTTTTCTCCTTCCAATTCTATCTTTCCCGATTCAATCTTCGAGAAGTCCGTAGTTTTCAAAAAGTCGAATGCTTTCTGAAACAACGGATGAAGTTTTTCTATGGAAGCTGCGTTTGTTAAAGAATCTACTATCATAACTATAATTTTTTTATCAGGAATCAGGAATCATATAAGCATTCATCGACCGTAAAATTCATAAACCGGTTATAAGGATATAAGGCTTTACATCTTTTAAGGATTTCTGCTGCACAATCCGGGTTTTTCCAGATAGTATCCGCTAATGGACTGGTAGGAGAATAATGTCTGTTTTTTAATAAATCGGCATATTCAAAATCTTTAGGAAAACCCTTCGGGACAGTCTTTAATGGCTCGCCAAAAAATTCGGTAAAGTACTTTTTATATTCTTTCTCCTCCGTAATGGAAAGATATTCCTCAATGTTATCATGCACTGCCTCCCGTATTGCTTTTAGTACCTTTGGCTGTGGTGCATGAATTCCTCCGGAAACAAAACTCTCGCCCGGACTGATATGTACATAATAACCTGCTCTTTCACTTTTTCTTCCTCCACGGGAAGCAATATAAGCTCCCAAATGATTTTTATAAGGACTCTTATCCGGAGAAAAACGAACATCCCGGTAAATTCTGAAAATACAGTCTTTTGCCTGCATCCCTCTTATGTCTTCATCAAAAACAGAGATTTCGGATATTAACCAGGAAATAAATTCTTCGTGAACTTTTTTTACTTCTTCAAATTCTTCTTTATGTGATTGAAACCATTCCCGGTTATTATTTTTAATTAATCTTTTTATAAAATCGTAGAGTATATTCAGGCTTCTCATATTACTATTTTATGTTTTTTTTAATAATGCAATATACAAACTTACAAAATAAAATCGCATTCATTACCTATATTACAAAAAAATCGCATAATAACATGACTGCCATTATGCGATTTTATATCTGCTTTATCTGATTGTGACCGACTTAATCATTCATAGAATATAAAAATTCTTCATTACTTGATGTTTTTCCAAAACGGTCTAATAAGAATTCCATTGCCTCAAGAGAATTCATATCAGCCAGGTATTTACGGAGTATCCACATGCGGTTCAGCGTATCTTTTTCCAGTAACAGATCATCACGACGAGTACTGGAAGCAGTAATATCCACAGCCGGGAAGATTCGTTTATTAGATAATTTCCTGTCAAGCTGAAGTTCCATATTACCGGTACCTTTGAATTCTTCGAAAATTACCTCATCCATTTTTGAACCGGTATCTATCAAAGCCGTAGCAATAATTGTTAAACTACCTCCGTTTTCAATGTTACGGGCCGCACCGAAAAAGCGTTTTGGCTTATGAAGTGCATTTGCATCCACACCTCCGGATAAAACTTTTCCGGATGCAGGAGAAACCGTATTGTAAGCTCTGGCCAGACGAGTAATGGAATCCAGTAATATAATCACATCATACCCGCATTCCACTAGTCTTTTTGCTTTTTCCAGTACAATACTTGCGATTCTTACATGACGTTCTGCCGGCTCATCAAAAGTAGAAGCAATTACTTCCGCTTTTACACTACGTGCCATATCCGTTACCTCTTCCGGGCGTTCATCAATAAGCAGGATAATCATATATACTTCCGGATTATTAGCAGCAATAGCGTTTGCAATATCTTTCAGCAACATGGTTTTACCGGTTTTTGGCTGTGCCACAATCAATCCTCTCTGTCCTTTACCGATAGGTGAAAATAAATCTACTACACGGGCAGATAACGTATCTTTATACCCTCTGGTCAGATTGAATTTCTCATCCGGAAACAGAGGAGTTAAATAATCAAAAGGAATACGGTCCCTGACATATTCAGGGTTTCTTCCGTTAATTCTTTCTACTTTTACCAACGGAAAATATTTTTCGCCTTCTTTAGGCGGGCGGATAGGGCCTTCAACCACGTCACCGGTTTTCAGTCCGAATAATTTAATCTGAGACTGGGAAATATAAATATCATCCGGAGAATTCAAATAATTATAGTCGGAAGAACGAAGAAAACCATAGCCGTCCTGCATAATTTCCAGCACACCAACTCCGGTCAATAATCCATTAAAATCAAATGGTTTTTCATTTTCATTGTTGCTATTATTTGACTGAGAATAATTATTATTGTTGTTATTATTACCGTTGGAAGGATGAGAATAATTATTATTCTGAGGAGGGGTATTCATTTCTTTCTGCTCCTGATTTTTTACGACCGGACGCTGGGAAGAACTATTGTTAGCCGGTTGAGAGCCGGGCTGAAGAGTTCTGGATGGTTCCTGCTGCGGTTGTTTTTTCTGTGAAGTTGCCTCTTTCTTTTCTTTTTTACCTTTCTCCACCATCACCACTTCTTCCGTTTTTTCAGGCTGGGCGGGAGTTTGCGCCTCCTGAGATTGAGGCTGAGGTTTAGAAGAAGTTTTGGTTTTTCTGGCAGCCGGTTTTTGTTCCTTTTTAGGTTCTTCCGGTTTCACTTCTGTTTTTACCTCTGTTTTTTTAGAAGATGAAGAAGCTGCTTTTGTCTTACTTTTTTCCGCACCGGCTTTTGCATTTTCACTTTCCGGTTTCTTTTCGTCTGTAATTCGCGGACGGCGCTTTCTTGCTTCTTTCTTTTCTTCAGCAGCAAGTTTTAGTTTGGCATTATCAATTGCCTGTTGATCTATAATCTCGTAGATCAATTTGTCTTTATCCAAAGAATTTATTTTTTTAATTCCCATTTCTTTGGCGATGGACTGTAACTCAGCCTCATCCTTTTCTCTTAATTGAAGGATATCGTACATTCAAAAATTATAAATAAGATTTATATTATATTCTATGTCAAAATAAAACACACATCATTATTGAGTGAATCTTTTTTCATTTTCGGTTAGTGGCTTTTATTTTTCATGAAAAACATGGAGTTTATTATAATTCTTCCGGTAAAACCTGAACATTCATTTCAGAACAGGATCATCAATTATGATAAAGAATAATAATAAATAATTTTGGGTGAATAAGAAAAATTCGATATGTTTACGAAAGTATTTATGGTGCAATATATATATAAAATTTATAACTTCCTTACTTTTTACTTAAAAAAAACATACTTTTTAAGTTTTTTTATTACCACAAAATATTTTCAGAAGTAAAACAATCACTATTTAAAAAAGTTTTGCTTCTTTATTAAAATATTATATATACTGCTGAATTAATTCTTTCTGTTTTCTAAAAAACACATATCATTTTTAATTTATCATTTCTTATTTATATCTACCTTTAAGATAAAAATCTCTCCATACTCTTTAATGGAAACAATCCTACCCTATCTTTTCTTTTTTTGCAAACTATTCACATTTATAATTTACTAATAAGAGTTCTTATCGCAGTCATCTAAACGATTATTCCAAAGATATTTTTTCGTTTCAGAAACAAGTATACTGCTTAATAATACTAATGAAATCAGATTGGGTATTGCCATGAGTCCGTTAAATATGTCTCCTAAATTCCAGACAATATCCAGGGATAAGACAGTACCTAAGAAAACGGTTATCAAATAAAGTACCTTATAATACCGGATAGATTTTTTCCCGAATAGATACTCTGTCGTCTTTTCTGCGTAATAAGACCAGCCAATAATCGTCGAAAAAGCAAATGTAACCAAAGCAATACTCAGAAATACTCCACCATACCCATAGAAAAAACGGTCAAAAGCATATTGTGTAATTTCAATACCAGCTTTTCCACTCGCCCAAGCTCCGGTATTGACAAGTACCAGACCTGTCAGAGCACAAACAATTACCGTATCCCAAAAGGTTCCGGTAGCAGAAACCAACGCCTGCCTGACCGGATTCCGGGTTTGAGCTACAGCAGCAACAATCGGAGCAGATCCCAATCCTGATTCATTAGAGAAGAGTCCTCTCGCCACGCCGAATCGGGCAGCCATAATAATAGTAGAACCGGCAAAACCTCCAACCGCTGTCTGTCCGGTGAAAGCCGTTTTTATAATAACTTTCAGGGAATAGAACAGGGTTTCATACCCTAATGCCAGAATAAGTAAACAACCCAATACATAAAAAACAGCCATAAAAGGCACTAACTTATCACAAACCCGGGCAATGGATTTAATCCCTCCGATAATAATCGCACCCGTCAGAATAAAAAGGACTATGCCAATATAGACTTTATGAATACCAAAACTTGCATGTAAAGCTGAAGCAATAGAATTCGCCTGAATGGAAGAACCTATTCCGAATGCAGCAATAGAGGTAAATAAAGCAAAAAGGACCGCAAGAAATTTATTTTTCAATCCGTATTCCAGCACGTACATGGGTCCACCGGAAAAGGA
Source organism: Candidatus Azobacteroides sp. (assembly GCA_021201815.1). Lineage (GTDB taxonomy): Bacteria > Bacteroidota > Bacteroidia > Bacteroidales > WRGA01 > WRGA01. Next base: position 60,883 of record JAJQEC010000053.1, read on the forward strand.
TCCGTCCGGATTGCGTTTTCGATACTTTACAGCCAGCAAGCCTTCTGCATATTTCGTAGAAATGCCGAATACTCCGGTAAGCCATATCCAGAATACAGCTCCCGGACCACCCAACGAAACAGCCGTTGCCACACCGATTATATTACCGGTTCCTATTGTTGCCGCCAGAGAAGTTGCCAACGCGCTGAATTGGCTGATATCTCCATGAGAGTCTTTATCTTTTTTTATGGATAGCTTTATCCCTTTTCCAATATACCGCTGTATAAACCGCAAACGAAAAGTAAGAAAAAGATGGGTCCCCAGCAATAAAATAAGCAAAGGCCAACCCCACATAAAACCTGCAATAGCTGCAACCAATTCCGAAAATTCTTCCATAAAGACTTTAAACAACAATTATTTTGGAGAAAAGAGTACGAATGAGGTTGTAAATGTAATTATTTTTCCTTTTTTTCTTTTAGCCTGTAAAAAATTATTTTAAACAATGAATTATAAAGATTTTACATATGTAAAAAATTTTACAGTTAATAAACAATAGGGATATTTTTAAATAATTGGTCAATGCAGCAATTCATTGAATCGGAGATATGATTATACGATATTTTAACCTGAAAAGGGTTTTGAACTCTCTGAGAATTGAATATTTGGAGTTGTCTTTACTCTTCTATCAAAAGAAAGAAATCTCAACACGTTTAATAATTCTGAAAAACAGACAAGGTTTTAAATCCGGACATAGTGTATACTTCTATAGTTTTCGAACACGTATATCAATGATATATAAGCATATACAGAGTTGACACATTAAAATTCCGGAACTGATAGATACCTTTTGTCTAATAAGGAAAATGAGCAGGTTAACTTACAGGTTTTTAACCCCTTAACGACACCCTCGCCGTAATACATATTACAACCCTACCGAAATACTACATCTAAGGCAACGTAATACGTATTTCATAAGAGAGCCGTGCTGAGCGGCTAGTCATATGGCGTCGCTACGCGGCTTTAGGGGCAGTGGCATAAAAGTAAGGTTACCTTCTTTTATCTAATGTTTTAATCGACTGGTTTTCTTCTGACTATATGTGACTATCTCACCGAAAAGCCACGGAGTGGCGGTATATCCTTAGCCGTGCTGCCTCAGCACACGGCCAAGCTTTTTCAGAATAAAATACATGGAAGAGAAACAAGATTATTTCCTCTGTTTTTTGCTATGATGTTGCTTATCGAATTGTAAAAACAATTACTATTTTTATATAAAAACAAAGGGTTGTCGTGATGACAACCCTTTACTATAGGAACGCTTTACTAACTTATTTTTTGCGTTGTACTTTCTGGTAACCATATACAGCCAGGTCGCCCAATTCTTCTTCGATGCGAAGTAATTGGTTGTATTTGGCCATACGGTCAGAACGGCTTAAAGAACCTGTTTTGATCTGTCCAGAGTTGGTTGCTACCGCGATGTCTGCGATGGTAGCATCTTCAGTTTCTCCCGAACGGTGAGAAGTTACAGAAGTATAACCGGCACGGTGAGCCATTTCGATAGCGTCTAATGTTTCAGACAATGAACCGATCTGGTTTACTTTGATGAGAATAGAGTTAGCGCAACCAAGCTCAATTCCTTTTTTCAGGAATTCCACATTTGTTACAAATAAGTCATCCCCTACCAACTGGCATTTGTCACCGATTTTATCAGTTAACAGTTTCCATCCGTCCCAGTCGTTTTCGTCCATTCCGTCTTCGATAGAATCAATCGGATATTTGCTTACCAGTTCAGCCAGGTAATCAGCTTGTTCAGCAGAAGTACGTTTTGCACCGTTAGGTCCTTCAAATTTAGAATAGTCGTAGATACCATCTTTATAGAATTCCGAAGCAGCACAGTCAAGACCGATCATTACATCTTCACCGGCTTTGTATCCTGCTATTTCTATTGCTTTAATAATTGATTCCAACGCATCTTCCGTTCCGTTCAATGCAGGAGCAAATCCACCTTCGTCTCCTACAGCAGTGCTCAGGTTACGATCGTGAAGTACTTTTTTCAATGCATGAAATACTTCAGCTCCGCAACGTAATCCTTCTTTGAAAGAAGGAGCGCCTACCGGACGAATCATAAATTCCTGGAAAGCGATAGGAGCATCGGAATGAGAACCACCATTGATGATGTTCATCATCGGAACCGGCAGTGTGTATGTGTTTGTTCCGCCAATATAACGGTACAAAGGAATATCAAGATAGTTAGCAGCAGCTTTAGCAACAGCTAAAGATACTCCAAGGATCGCATTCGCACCAAGTTTAGATTTGGTTTTTGTACCATCCAATGCAATCATCGCTTTGTCAATAGCACGTTGTTGTAAAGCAAAGCAACCTTCCAAAGCAGGACCAATGATGGTATTTACATTTTCAACCGCTTTTAAAACGCCTTTCCCTAAATAACGGTTTTTGTCACCGTCACGCAATTCCAACGCTTCATTTTCTCCGGTGGAAGCACCTGATGGAACAGCTGCACGTCCCATGATTCCTGATTCCAGAATTACATCAACCTCAACAGTTGGGTTACCGCGGGAATCCAGCACTTCACGTGCAACGATTTTTTCAATTTTCATAATCTGTTTTTAATAATGATTAGTTAATAACGAATATATTAAAATCTTAACTTGTTCTTTTTCTATTGATTAATTCCAGAAGGGGTTTCCAGTTTTTGGCCGCACAAAGATAAAAAAGAAAAAGAAAAGTAAAATGCAAATTCCCTATTTTCTTCGAAAGAATTTCCTTTTATATTAAAATACCGATACTCTTCTCTTCTTGGAAAGGAAGAGTTGTCTGGTATTTTATCTTTGTATGCTCCCAAAGATGAAGAATCCCACCCCCTCTCCCCTCGAAGAAGATACTATGTAAATAATCAAATTTGTTTTGCTA